>NZ_JAUYUD010000118.1 GCF_030692605.1 Lutibacter sp. | reverse complement strand
TTTTTAATATTTCTAAAATTTTGTCGTAATTTGATTTAAAGTTGTTCATATATTTAATTGCTTGATATACAAATAAATATACGACTTTATATAGTCAATGAACAACTTTTATTCCTGTTTTTATAAATGCACAACGGGTTTTATTATATAATTATTATCTTCCTAATTAGGCAGGAAGATAAATACTATTCAGCGTTTTTTCGTTTTCTATAGATACTATAACCAAACCAAAGTGCTAAAACACCTATAAAGTAATAGAAATAAGAAACGGGTGTTCCAGTGCCATGAACGGTAGTAAATAACCGCTCCCATCTTACTTTATTTGCAATTCCTTGTCCGCTGGTGTTCCAACTAAACCATATAAAAACTGGTTTTCCAACTACGTGATCGAAAGGAACAAATCCCCAATAACGAGCATCTTCAGAATTATGTCTGTTATCACCCATCATCCAGTAGTAATCTTGTTTAAAGGTATACGTTGTTTCTAATTTTCCGTTTATAAAAATATCATTACCATTAATGGTTAAGTTATTTTTTTCGTATTCCTCAATAATTCTTTTATAAAAAGGTATTGACTGAGCGTTTAAAGCAACGGTTTTACCAGCTTCTGGAATATAAATTGGACCAAAATTATCTGCAGACCAAGCAAATTGTTCGTTATGCGGAAAAACAGATGCATTATATTCGCCTTTTGGACTAATTTCTTTTGTTATGCTTTTAACTAATGGATTACTTTTAAGTTTTAGCGCATTTTCGTCGGTTAAATTTAAAATGTAAAAATCACTATAATAGCCTCCTTCTGTAACATTGTATCGTGCTAATGTAGAAGCACTAAGTGCTGCAGTGGTAACAACTTTATGAGTGTATTGTATTTTTGCTCTATCTGGTAAAATAGATAAATCACCATTAATATAAATATAACCATCTTTAATTTCCAATGAATCTCCTGCAATACCAACACATCGTTTTACATAATTAGATTTTTTGTCTATTGGTTTGTCAACGTGAATATTAGATTTATCAAAAAAGAATCGTACAGTATCTGTAGGCCAGCTAAAAACTACAATTTCATTTCTTTTTATTTTCTGAAACCCAGGGATTCTAAAATATGGTAATTGTGGTTTTTTAAAATAGGATCTGGTTTTAGTAAAAGGTAATGAATCGTGTACCATCGGTGCAGCAATGGTGGTCATTGGAGTTCTGGCTCCATAATGAAATTTACTAACAAATAAAAAGTCACCAATTAACAACGATTTTTCCAAAGAACTTGTTGGAATTGTGTAGGGTTGCATTATATAAGTATGAACAATTGTTGCTGCTATTACAGCAAAAACAATAGAGCTAACCCATTCACCAAGCTCTGTTTTTGATTTTAAGTCCCGTTCTCCGTTATAAGCATTATCCTTAGAATAATTTAAAACAAATGTATACAACCCCAATGTAAGAACTGCTAAAATGGAGTCTAACCTAGAGACCTTTCCAAAACTTTTAACAGTTTCTACCCATATTACAGGAAACATTAAAAGGTTTATAATAGGTATAAATAACAAAATTATCCACCAAAAAGGTCTTTTAATTATTTTCATTAAAATAATTCCATTGTAGATTGGGATTAACGCTTCCCACCATTTTCTACCTGCTTTTTCATATAATTTCCAAGTTCCTAAAAAATGTATTACTTGAATTACTATAAAAAATATGAACCATTCAGTCATTGTCATAATTATAAATTTTTATTGATACCTAAAACATCTTTCATTGTATAAATCCCTTTTTTGCCTACCAACCATTCTGCGGCAAGAACGGCTCCTAAAGCAAAGCCATTTCTGTTATGAGCCACATGTTTAATTGAAATTGAATCAACTTCTGAATAATAATCAACAGTATGAGTGCCAGGAACATCAGGAATTCTCTTTGACGTTATAGGTATTTCGTTTTCGTTTTTTGTTACATCAAGTGCCCAACTTTTAGCAGCATTATTTGCAATAACCCCTTCAGCTAATGTAATTGCGGTTCCACTTGGAGCATCTAATTTATTTACATGATGAATTTCTTCAATTGAAACATTATATGAATTGAGATTTTTCATCATTTTGGCTAAATACGCATTGAGTTCAAAAAATATGTTTACACCAACACTAAAATTTGATGCATAAATAAAAGCACCTTGTTCTACTTTACATAAATTTGTGGCATCTATATATTGATTTAACCAACCTGTAGTTCCACTTACAACAGGAATTTTGTTAAGTAGACAATTTGAAATATTGGAATAAGCTACCGTTGGAATACTAAAGTCTATGGCACAGTCTGCAATCCTAATGTCATATTCATGGGTATTTTCATCTACTTTTAAAACAATTTTATGTCCACGTTGCAAAGCAATTTGTTCAATTGTTTTACCCATTCTACCATATCCTAATAATGCTATATTCATTTGTTTAATTTTATTTTAAACCGATATATTACTTTAATGAAAGGTTTAATATATTTTTAAAAATTAAAATTTAGAGAGGCACCAACTACTGTTTTATTAGTTTTGAAATCTCGTGTTAAATTTGGTTTAAATGAAATGTTATCATCAATATCGTGTTGTAATAAATGAGCATTTGTACTTGCTTCTAAAATTTGCAATACGTAAAATGCAGCTGTGACCAACAGTGATAAATCTTTATCTTTTTTAAATGATTTTTGGGCTCTAACAAGTGCGTCTTTTGATAAAAATATATTCCCATCTTTTCCATCAAATTCATCTGGTTTTTCATTTAAACGAAGTTTATAAGCATTTCGAACTCTATTAAAATTTGAATTATTTGTACTATAAAAATAAATACTTGTTCCTAATGCTCCATATACGAATGGAATTTTCCAATATTTTTTATTGTATGCTTGTCCTAATCCAGGAAGTATTGCTGAATAAAAGGCTGATTTTGAAGGTGATAAAGCGTTAAATTCTTTATTATTTTTTACAGTATCTTTTATTTTAACTATTTCTTCTTTTTGAGAAAAAACAATAAAAATATTAGCAAACGCTACTACCATAAAAATATAAATTCTTTTTTTTATCACTATTGAAGCAGTTTTTTTATTCGATTAAAATCTTCTTCTGAATAAAATGGAATAATTAGTTTTCCTTTATTTTTTGCAGTTAATTTAACTTCAACTTTTTGACCAATAAATTCATTTATGCTTTTTAATTCTTTCGCAATAAACTCAGGCAATTCAAAAGTTGATGTAATTTTTTTTATTTTGGTAGTTGTACCTTCCTTTAAATTTTTTACCAAGTTTTCAGTTTCCCTGACAGATAATTTTTGCTTTATAATGTTTTCGTAAATTCTTAACTGGTCTTCAGAATTTTCAATATTAATTAAAGCTCTTCCATGTCCCATAGATAAAAATCCATCTCTCATACCAGTTTGGATAATTGGGTCTAATTTTAGTAAACGTAGGTAGTTGCTAATGGTAGAACGTTTTTTACCAACTCGTAGACTCATATCTTCTTGGGTTAAGTCTATTTCATCGATTAAGCGTTGGTAACAAAGCGCAATTTCAATTGGGTCTAAATCTTTTCTTTGAATATTTTCAACCAAAGCCATTTCAAGCATTTCTTGATCGTTGGCAATTCTAATATAAGCAGGAATCGTTTTCTTTCCAATTAATTTTGACGCTCTAAATCTGCGTTCACCAGAAACTAATTGAAATTTATTTCCTTCTAATTTTCTAATTGTAATTGGCTGGATTACCCCTAATTCTTTTATAGAACTTGCAAGTTCTCGTAATGCTTCTTCATTAAAATAAGTTCTTGGTTGAAAAGGGTTTACATCAATAGCATCAATATCTATTTCAAGAATTGAACCAACCAATTTATCAGCATTTTTATCATTTGCAGATAAAATATCTGAACTAGAATCGTTTAATAATGCAGATAAGCCTCTTCCCATTGCTTGTTTTTTAAACGCTTTTGCCATCGGTACTATTATTTTTTAAAATTTCGTGTGCTAAATTAATATAATTTACGGCTCCTTTGCTTGTAGCGTCATAAGATATAATACTTTCACCATAACTTGGTGCCTCACTTAAACGAACATTTCTTTGAATGATTGTATCAAATACCATATTCTGAAAGTGTTTTTTTACCTCTTCAACCACTTGATTCGATAATCTTAAACGGGAATCGTACATGGTTAACAACAACCCTTCAATATCCAATTCTGGATTGTGAATTTTTTGAACTGATTTTATAGTATTCAATAATTTACCTAAACCTTCTAACGCAAAATATTCACATTGAATAGGGATAATTACAGAATCCGCAGCAACTAAAGCATTTAAAGTAATTAAACCTAACGAAGGAGCACAGTCTATTAAGATGTAGTCATAATCATCTTTAATTGTGGCCAATGTTTCTTTTAATTTGTATTCTCTTTTATCCTTATCTACTAATTCTATTTCAATTGCAACTAAATCTATATGAGCTGGAATTATAGAAACATTTGGTGCATTGGTAGCTACAACTGCATCTTTAGCATCAACTGCATGTTCTAAAAGTTGATAGGTGCCTATTTCTACTTCTTCAACAATAATTCCTAATCCAGATGAAGCATTTGCCTGAGGATCTGCGTCTATTAAAAGTACTTTTTGTTCTAGAACACCTAAAGCAGCAGCTAAATTTATTGTAGATGTAGTTTTACCTACGCCACCTTTTTGGTTGGCAATAGCAATAATTTTTCCCATATATTAATTACTCGTTTTTTTAACGGTGTAAAAATACAATTATTTATGGTTTTTGAAAGCTAATAATGTTAACAAAGAGATAAAAAAGAAAGAGGGGCTTAAGCGTCCTCTTTCTTTTTAAATTACTTTTTAAATGGAATATTTTCTAGAATTGTAACTAGATATAACCAAAATTTTTGAGTAGATTTTATGTTTGCTTTTTCATCTGGAGAATGAGCACCCGTAATTGTAGGTCCAAAAGAAATCATATCCATTTCAGGATAATTTGTACCTAAAATACCACATTCTAAACCTGCGTGGCATGCAACAACACTTGGTTTTATTTTAAATAGTTTTTCGTACGTGTCTTTTAACAATCCTAATATTGGAGAATTTATGTTTGGCTTCCATCCTGGATATGACCCAAATAGTTCTACTTTATATCCAGCCATTTCATAAGTTGAAGTTAATGTATTTGCCAAATCCATTTTCGAAGATTCAACAGATGAACGTGTTAAACACATAATTTCAATGCCCTCATCTTTTACAATAACACGAGCTAAATTATTTGAAGTTTCAACTAAATCTTTCATATCATTACTCATCCTGTATACCCCATGAAGAGTAGCATACAAAGTATTTAATAATGTAGTTTGACTAATAAGGGTCATAACTCTTTTTGGAATTGTAATTTCTTCTAATGAAATATTTAAGTTTGAATCAACAGATTTCAACTCTTTTTTAATGTCTTTTGAAACATTATTAAATCTTTTTAAAAATGCATCTTTTTGAGAATTATAAACGGCTATTTTGGCAAAACTTTCTCTTGGTATTGCATTTCGTAAACCTCCTCCATCAATTTCAGAAACCCTCATATACTCCTGAGTTTCATACATTAAACGATTCATAATTTTATTAGCATTCCCTAAACCTTTGTGAATATCCATACCAGAATGCCCGCCGTTCAAGCCTTTTACAGCAATAATATATCCAGTTCCATTAGATGGAGAACTTACTTCATTATAACCATTTTTTGCTGAAATATCTATACCACCAGCACAACCTATGTCTATTTCAGAATCATCTTCTGTATCCAGGTTTAATAAAATTTCTCCAACTAAATAACCAGATTGAAGACCTTTTGCTCCAGTCATTCCCGTCTCCTCATCTATAGTAAATAGTGCTTCAATTGCAGGGTGAATAAGCTCTTTTGAAGCTAGAACACTCATAATTGCAGCTACGCCTAATCCATTATCTGCTCCTAAAGTAGTTCCTTCTGCTTTTACCCATTCACCGTCAATAACCATTTTAATTCCTTCTTTATCAAAATCAAAATGGGTGTCTGCATTTTTTTGATGAACCATATCTAAATGAGATTGAAGCACAACGGTTTTGCGTGTTTCCATTCCCTTAGTAGCAGGTTTTTTGATAATAACGTTTCCAACAGGGTCAACAACTGTTTCAAGGTTTAGATTTTTTCCAAAATCTACCATAAATTGGACAACACCTTCTTCTTTTTTTGAACCTCTTGGAACTGAATTTAAATCGGCAAAATTATTCCACAGGGCTTTAGGTTCTAGAGATCTTATTTCTTTACTCATAATTAAGTTTATTATTTATTCTTTTATTTCTATTATAGTTTCTTTTATAGATTTTCTTACTTTTTTCATAGTACTCATAATGTCATCTTCAGCTCTGTAACCAATAGGTAACATCAAAACAGATTGCAAATTTATTTTATTTAATTGAAGAAGTTCATCTATTTTACTTGGAATAAATCCTTCTATTGGACAAGCATCTATTTTTTCTAACGCACAAACAGTCATTAAATTACCCAAAGCAATATAAGTTTGAAAAATGGCCGATTGTTGTTTTTCCTGTAAACTTTTGTTTTCATACATTTCAATCAATTGCTTTCTAAAAGTAGCAACTACATCTTCATCAATTTCTCTAACTTTCTTTTCTAAATCAAAATAAGCATTAATATCTTTGGATGTGGTATCTTTTTCAATACACAAAATTAGTACATGCGAAGCGTCAGCAACTTGTCTTTGAAAATAAGAATGTGCAACAAATTTTTCTTGAAGTTCTTCATTTTGAACAACAATCATTTTTATAGGTTGTAATCCAAAAGAAGTTGGTGTTAAATTGAAGGCCTCTTTTAAAAGTTCAATTTTGGCAGATGATATTTTTTTTAAAGGATCAAATTTTTTTGTGGCATATCTCCAATTTAAACTTTCAATTACATTCATTTTCAATATAAATTTATTTTACAAAATTACTTAAAAATAAAGAATTTTAATGCGAATTTTTTTTATTTATTACGTTTTTGTACCTTTAATTTACAAATAATGCTATGAAAGAAAGTTTACTTCAATTTATTTGGAAACTTAAGTTGTTTTCAATTACTAAATTATGTGGTTCTAAAAGTGAATTAATCGAAATTGTATCAGTCGGTTTAGAAAATACCAATGCTGGCCCCGATTTTTTAAATGCAAAAATTAGAATAAATGGGCAACTTTGGGCTGGAAATGTAGAAATTCATGTGAAATCTTCAGATTGGTACGCACATTCCCATGAGGCCGATTCAAATTATGATGCTGTAATTTTGCATGTAGTTTGGGAAAATGATATGGAAATATTTAATACATCCAATAAGTCAATTCCAACCATTGAATTAAAACATTTTATTTTACCAAGGGTATTAACAAATTATCAAATTCTTTTTGAAAAGAAAAAAGAGTGGATTAACTGCGAAAAAAGTATAAAGGAAATTGATAATTTAGTTTTGTATAATTGGTTGGAGCGGATGTATTTTGAGCGTTTGGAGCTCAAAGAAAAGGAAGTCAAAATTATTTTTGATAATTCGAATTCAAATTGGGAAGAAACACTTTTTATATTATTAGCTAAAAATTTTGGATTAAAAATTAATGCGGAAGCATTTTTTCAACTTGCCAATTCAACCGATTTTTCAATTGTTCGTAAGGTTTCATCAAATTTAGTAGAATTTGAGGCATTACTTTTTGGTCAAGCTGGAATGTTATCAAATAAAAAGGAATCAGAATATTATAATTTGTTACAAAAGGAATATCATTATTTAAAGACAAAATTTTTGTTGCATTCAATTGTTGGTTCGCAAATTCAATTTTTTAGGTTAAGACCAAGTAATTTTCCAACCATAAGGTTAGCTCAGTTAGCCATGTTGTATCATTTACATCAAAACTTGTTTTCAAAATTAATGGAAGCAAAAAATGGAGAAGATTTTTATACCATTTTTAATATTAGAACCAGTGATTTTTGGGAAAACCATTTTACCTTTGAAAAGGAATCTAAAAAAACAGTTAAAAAATTATCTAAGTCATTTATAGATTTGATTATTATTAATACAATTCTACCTATAAAATTAATGTATTTGAAACAGAGAGGAGTTGATGATGCAGGTGCTATTTTAGAAATTATAGAAACGTTAAAACCTGAGAAAAACACCATTGTATCCAATTTTGAAAAAATAGGAGTAACTGTAAAATCTGCTTTTGAAACACAAGCCTTATTGCAATTAAAAAACGAATACTGTACTAAACAGCAATGCTTAAAATGTATGGTTGGGAAAGAGTTATTAAAAAATTAATCTTTAGGATACCAATTCTTTAATCGAACCTCAATCTGCTTATTTTCAGACGTTATTAATTTTTTAAACGCTTCAATATCACTCAAACCTTCTGTTCCTCTGTAGTGATAAGGATATACAATTTTAGGTTGAAATTCCAATACGGCACTTGCTGCTTGATCAATACTCATAGTAAAAGGTAAATTCATGCAAATAAAAGCAATATCAATATTTTGTAACATTCGCATTTCGTCTATGTCTTCTGTATCACCTGAAAAATAAACTCGTTTTTCACTATCTATGTCAATAACATACCCATTGCCACGACCCTTTGGATGACGAGAATCTTCAGTTTCAGGTAAATTATACATTGGAATGGCCTTAATAAAAAAGTTGAATCTATGAATAGCTTGCCCGTTATTTAAAATAATAATTTTCGATTTGTACGTTTCTGGTAACTTTTTTGCAACTTCTTGTGGCACAATAAATATTGCGTTAGAAATATCTAAAGAATCTAAAGTAGATTGATGTAAATGATCGCCATGAATATCTGTAATTAAAATAATATCTGGAGCATCAAGGCCTTTATATAATTTTGAGCCTCCATATGGATCTACATAAATGGTTTTTTGTTTGTAGGTTAAAACAGCACTTCCATGTAAAATGGGCTGAATAGTTAGGTTACCTTTATTAGTTTTAAAATGGTCGATATTTGAATTTTGACCAAAACTTAAAGTGCCTATTAACAAGGTGAGAGCTATCGATAAAACATGAAATTTCATTCAAAAAATATTAGATTGGGATAAATATACAATTTATTTATAATGTATAGTTTTAATATGCTTTTGGTTTATAATAGTCTTTTACCCAAGCAACTAATTGGTTTTGAGTGAGTAATTCAGCATTGAAAATACCTTTTAGTTTTGGCTCTAAACGTTTGTTATTCACTATTTCTTTTCCTAATTGATTTTTAATAAGAGATGGGCCAAAAAGAATTACAGATTCGCATTCTTCAATTTCTGCTACTATTTTTTTAAAATATAGATTTGTCAGATTAATTCGTTTATTTTCTCTATTTTTTTCATAGGTCATATATTGATTTCCAAACCTTCCAAATTTTTTTGATTCACCAGCTTCACGTTCTCGAAATTCGATTTCTGAAGCAATTGTTTTAATATCCCCTAATTTATTGATTACAAATGCCTGGGAAGTATCTAACCAAATTCCAATATTATTTTTCATAAATTAAAATTATATAATTAAATTAATGGGGTAATTTATTTGGCTGCTAATTGACACATAAAGTTACAAAAAAAAATGTTGTAACCTTTAAAGGCTACAACATTTTTTACTATTATTTAAAATGGTATTAGAAACAATACTTATTTTCTGAAGTAATTTTTTCTGAAATTACTTTACGCAACTTAATTGGATTTGGGTTGTTTGTGTATTTTGTAAATCGTTTTAGGCCCATTAACATAACACGCTGCTCATCTCCTTCAGCAAAAGAAAAGATTGCTTCTCGTCCCTTAGAATTCACTTTTTCTACAGCATTGAATAAGTTAAGTTGCGCCATTGCAATTTGAGGTAAACATGTTTCTTTTGAAGTTTTTGAAATTAGTTTCTCTGTTCTTAAAATAGCGGATTCTGCCATATAAATTTCAATCATCATTTCTGCTGCAGACATTACTAATTGTTGTTGAGATGCTAATTCCATACCATAGGTTTGAACCGCTTTTCCAGTAACCATTAAAAATGCTTTTTTAAGTTTTGCAATAATATCTTTTTCTTCCGAAAATAACACTTCATAATCTGGTGTTTCAAAAGAAGGAATACCGAGCAAACTATTACCCACTTCCATTGCAGGGCCCATTAAATCAATTTCCCCTTGCATGGCTCTTTTTAAAAGCATACTAACAGAAAGCAATCGGTTAATTTCATTGGTACCTTCATAGATTCTTGCAATACGGGCATCGCGCCACGCAGATTCCATTGGTGTATCTTCTGAGAACCCCATTCCACCAAATATTTGAATTCCTTCATCGGCCACATATTGAATTGCTTCCGAACCAAATACTTTTAATAGCGCACATTCAATTGCAAACTCTTCAATACCTTTTAATTCTGCTTCTTGATGCGATAATCCTTCTGTTTGTAAAGCATTGATTTTATTTTGAATATCTCTTGCAGCTCTATAGTTTGCAGATTCACTACTGTATATTTTTGTAGCCATTTCTGCAATTTTGTATTTTATAGCTCCAAATTGAGCAATTGGAGTATTAAATTGAATTCTCTCGTTTGCATATTTAATCGATTCGGTAATTGTTCTTCTGCCAGCCTCTAAACAAGCAACACTAAGTTTGATTCTTCCAACATTTAAAGAGTTTAATGCTATTTTAAATCCATCTCCTCTTTTTGCCAACATATTTTCGACTGGAATTTTTGTTTCATTGAAGAATACTTGACGCGTTGATGAAGACCTAATTCCTAATTTATTTTCTTCTTCGCCTAAAGTTACTCCATTAGGTTGGTTACCGTCGTATTCTAAAATAAAAGCGGTAATGTTTTTATCGTTTTCAATACGTGCAAAAACGATCATTAAACTGCAAAAACCAGCATTGCTAATCCACATTTTTTGACCTGTAATTGAATAGTATTTTCCATCTTCAGAAAGTACTGCTTTTGTTTTACCAGAATTTGCATCGCTACCAGCTCCAGGTTCTGTTAAACAATAAGCGCCAAACCACTCTCCACTTGCTAATTTTGGAATGTATTGTTGTTTTTGTGTTTCTGTTCCGTAAAATAAAATGGGCATTGTTCCAATACCTGTATGTGCTCCATATGCCGTTGAAATAGAACCAGATGCGCCAGAAATATAATCACAAACTAACATTGATGATACAAAACCCATTCCCATTCCGCCATATTCTGTTGGAACTGAAACTCCTAAGAATCCCATTTCTCCAGCTTTGGTCATTATTTCTTCTGTAAACTTGTAATCTTTTTTCTCAAGTCGATCTTTAAATGGCCAAACTTCTCGATCGATAAAATCTTGAATAGCCTCTTTCATCATTAATTGCTCTTCATTAAAATCTTCTGGGATAAAAATTGATCCGCTTTCGGTTTCTTTAATTAAGAATTCGCCACCTTTAATATTGTTTTCCATTTTTTAGCCCTCTTTTAACCCTTGAAGGGAATTTAACTACCAGAGGAAAGTAGGTTTTAATGTTTAACTTTTAATTTATTGTATATTTTTCAAACCTTTTCAAGGAAGGTTTTAAAGAAATCTTATTTTAAAAATTCATAAACTCCAGCAGCTCCTTGTCCTGTTCCAACACACATAGTAACAATACCGTACTTGCTTTTTCTTCTTCGCATTTCATTAAATAATTGAACAGATAATTTGGCTCCAGTACAACCAAGCGGGTGACCTAATGAAATTGCTCCACCATTTACATTTACAATATCTTGGTTGATATTTAACTCTCTCATTACTGCTAATGACTGAGAGGCAAAAGCCTCATTTAATTCAATTAAATCAATGTCGTTCAGCGTTAAATTTGCTTGTTTTAAAGCTTTTGGAATTGCCTTAACAGGGCCAATTCCCATAATACGTGGTTCAACACCCACTGCTGCAAATGACACCAATCTGGCAATTGGTTCAAGATTTAATTCTTTCACCATTTCTTCGCTCATAATTAGTACAAAAGCCGCACCATCACTCATTTGTGATGAGTTCCCTGCTGTTACGGTTCCGTCTAAAGCAAAAACAGGACGCAATTTTGCCAGCGCTTCTATTGAAGTTCCTTTTCTTGGACCTTCATCAACTGAAACTGTATAATTTTTAGTTTGTTTTTTACCGTTTTCGTCTAAAAATATATTCTCAACAGTTATAGGAACTATATCAACATCAAATTTATTATCAGCTTGGGCTTGTAGTGCTTTCATATGTGATTTGAAAGAAAATTCATCTTGATCTTCACGAGAAATGTTGAATTGTTTTGCAACAGCTTCGGCCGTTAATCCCATTCCCCAGTAATAATCTTCGTGCCCTTCTTTGGCAGACTTATAATTTGGAACTGGTCTGTAACCACCCATTGGAATATAACTCATACTTTCGACACCTCCTGCAATAATGCAATCTGCCATTCCCGATTGGATTTTGGCTGTAGCTATACTAATTGTTTCTATACCAGAAGCACAATAACGATTAACCGTCATACCTGCCACATCATCAATTTTTAATCCCATTAATGAAATTAATCGTCCCATATTTAGTCCTTGTTCGGCTTCTGGCATGGCGTTTCCAACAATTACATCATCTATTCTTTTTTTATCTAATTGAGGAAAATCCTTTAATAGATGTTCAATTGTTTCAGCGGCCAATTCATCAGGTCTTTTAAACCTAAAAACTCCTTTTGGGGCTTTCCCAACTGCTGTTCTATATCCTTGTACTATATATGCTGTTTTCATTTTAAAATAGATTTTAGATTTTAGATTTGAGTATTGAGATTTTATTTTCTATACTTTTTTGAAATGAGTAATTCATTTTTTGAACTTCTACTATTAAATCTAAAACTTGTTGAATTTTATCTCTAGAAATTAGATTTAATTCAGTAGTTAAAATTAATTGTGTTTGGAGTTCATAACCTGACCCATTTGCAATACTCAAAAAATGTTTAAATTCTTTGTTTGAATTTCTTCCAGCACCTTCAGCTATATTAGAAGGTATTGAAATAGAACTTCTTTTGATTTGAGAAACTAACCCATATTTTTCATCAGATGGTAACTCTGCAACAATCTTATAAACTAACTTAGTAAGTTCCATTGATTTTTGCCATATTATTAAATCTTCAATTTTGTGCATCTTATTTTCTAATTACTCAATACTAATATCTCAATATTAATTACGTAACGGTTTCCCTGTTTTTAGCATATGTTCTATGCGTTCTAATGTTTTACGTTCTGCACACAAGCTCATAAAAGCCTCACGTTCAATGTCTAATAAATATTGTTCAGACACATAAGTTGGTTCGGATAAATCTCCACCTGCCATAACATAGCCTAATTTATTAGCTATTTTTTTATCATGTTCAGAAGCATAATGTCCTTTTTCTAAACTATCTGTACCAACTAAAAACATACCTAATGCTTGTTGACCATAAACCAATACTTTTTCTGGAACAGGTTGGGTATAACCATCTTCGAGCATTTGAATTGCATGTCGTTTTGCTGTTGCAATTTGACGATCTTTATTAACAACAACAATGTCTTTATGTTCTTTAAAGAAGCCTAAATCGTATGCTTCATGTGCCGAAGTTGCCACTTTAGCCATAGCTACATTGATAAAATAATCACGTAATTTATTAAGTTTTACATCGTCTTTTAACAATCCGTCAGAAGCTCTTTTAGTCATTTCTTTTGAACCAGCACCACCAGGAATTATTCCAACTCCAAATTCAACCAATCCAATATATGTTTCAGCTGCAGCTATAACTTTATCTGCGTGCATGCTCATTTCACAAGCACCACCAAAAGTATATCCATGTGGTGTAATTATTGTAGGACAAGAAGAGTAGCGTAAACGCATTACGGTATCTTGGAAAAATTTAACCGAGAAATTAAGTTCATCATATTCTTGCTCAACAGCCATCATAAATGCCATAGCTAAGTTTGCCCCAACTGAAAAGTTTGGACCTTGATTACCAATAATTAGCGCACTGTATTCTGTTTCGGCTAAATCAATTCCTTTATTAATGGCTTGTAATACCTCGCCACCTAGTGTATTCATTTTAGATTGGAATTCAACATTTAAAACACCATCTCCTAAATGCTGAATAGATGCTCCAGCATTGGACCAAATAGTTTTTGCTTCTCTAATATTATTTAAAATAATAAAGCTGTCCTGACCAGGAATTTTCTCTAATTTTTTTGAAGGAATGGCATAGTAATACTTTGCTCCATCTTTAACGGCATAAAAACTATTTGTTCCACTTGCAACCATTTCAGTAATCCAATTGGCAACAGGAATATTTTCGGCTTGCATTAATTCAATCCCTTTTTCTATACCTATGGCATCCCATATTTCGAATGGCCCGTGTTCCCATCCAAAACCAGCTTTCATAGCATCGTCTAATCGGTATAATTCATCAGAGATTTCTGGAATTCTATTTTGAACATAACCAAACATTGCAGCAAAATTCTTTCTATAAAAATCACCAGCTTTGTCTTTTCCTTTGATTAATACTTTAAACCTATCAATAACATTATCAATAGTTTTAGTTAGTTCTAGGGTTGCAAATTTTGCTCTTTTGTTTGGACGATATTCTAATGTATCTAAATCTAACGATAAAATATTTTTTTGACCGTTTTCAACAACCATTTTATAAAAACCTTGTTTGGTTTTACTTCCTAACCATTTATTTTCCATCATTTTATCAATAAAAGATGGAAGTTTAAATAGTTCATGTGCTTCATCGTTTGGACAATTTTCGTAAATTCCATTAGAAACATGCACCAAGGTGTCTAAACCAACAACATCAACCGTTCTAAAAGTAGCAGATTTTGGACGACCAATAACTGGACCAGTTAATTTATCGACCTCTTCTACTGTTAAACCTAATTCTTTTACTTGATGAAAAAGGCTCATTATACCAAAAATACCAACTCTATTTCCAATAAAAGCAGGAGTATCTTTTGCTAAAACCGATGTTTTTCCTAAAAATTTTTCGCCATACATCATTAAAAAGTCGGTAACTTCTTGTTTGCAATTTGGACCTGGAACAACTTCAAATAATTTTAAATAACGAGGAGGGTTAAAAAAGTGAGTAACCGCAAAGTGGTGTTGAAAATCTTCACTTCTACCTTCATTCATAAATTGTATTGGAATTCCAGAGGTATTAGAAGTTACCAATGTACCTGGTTTTCTATACTTTTCAACTTTATCAAAAACAAGTTTTTTAATATCAAGTCTTTCAACTACAACTTCAATAATCCAATCAACATCATTAATCCTTTGAATATCGTCTTCTAAGTTACCCGTGGCAATTCTACCAGCGAATTTTTGATTGTAAATAGGTGATGGTTTAGATTTTAAAGAGGCTGTTAAACTATCGTTAACAATTCTGTTTCTAACTACCGAACTTTCAAGCGTTAGTCCTTTTGCTTGTTCGTCAGGGTTTAATTCTCTTGGAATAATATCTAGTAATAGTACTTCCACCCCAATGTTGGCAAAGTGGCAAGCAATTCCAGATCCCATAATTCCAGAACCAATTACGGCTATTTTTTTAATGGATCTTTTCATTGTTTTATAGTTTTTAATTAGTTGGTTTTTGTTTAAAAATGGATTTTTCTAAAATAAGCTCATTTATAATTTGAGTCACTTCAAAAAAGCACTTTAGTTTTTCTTCAGAAATATTATTTTTCACAGCTTGGTTAAATAAGATTACATGCTCTTTAGAAGTTATTCTACTTTCTCGACCATAATCGGTTAATTTAATTAAGACACTTCTACCATCGTTTGGATTCTTCTCTCTATAAATAGCACCTTTTTCTTCCATACTTTTTAGTATTCTAGATAAACTAGTTGGTTCCATTCCCATTTGTGGGCCTAGTGATGTTGATGGAGTCCCATTTTCCATGTCAATATTTAGTAATACAAAGGCCATAGCCATAGTACTATCGTATTGTGCAGCTTGTTCGTTGTACATTTTCGCAACGGCCTGCCAGGTTGCTCTAAGCACGTGATCTATAGTTTGTTCTTTTTGCATGTTTCAAATATATAAAAAAATACTATGCGCGCATAGTATTTTTTAAAAAATCTAATATTTTAAAATATTTGTTTATTATAAAAAAAAAGGATAAGTTTAAATCAAATAACAAAAGTCCAAATTTATGGGAACAAAAGAGCGAATAGGTAAATTAATAATTCAAGAAAACATTGATACTGTTGATACTAACAAAATTCCGAATACATTTGTAATTAATGTTCCAGATCCATTTGAATCGTATTATTGTCGATTTACAGATATTAATAAACCGGTGTCTATCATATTTGTTACTAAAACACCAAATTCATTTGAAAAAATTTTACGAGTTACACGTACTATTAATAAGGAACATAATCTTAATTTGAATGGTGCCAAATGTGAAATCACCATAAAAAATAGGAAATTGAATGGAGTGCGTATTAAAGGAATAAATAGGTATACTGAAATTGAGCAAATTCAACAATATTATAAGGCGGCTGGATACGATTTTGCAAAAAGCGAAAAATTTAAAGATACCGAGGCACTAATTAGAATAAATAGGTTTTTTGAATTAGAAGAATTGGAAGAAGGTATTTACAAGTCTTTGAATGATACAGATGTGCATTATATTGAAGTGCCAAGATATATGAGTTGGGAAGAGTTTAAAGTGGCAACATACGAAATTAAGCATAATATTAATGATTCGAATTACGATATAGCAAAGGGAATATTATATGCAAATGAAGGTATTACTGAAATTTTACGAATTGTAAAACCAAAAGCAAGCATTGAATTATTGAGAACAATTCAAAAAAAATATATTGAAAAATTAGAATAATACAATGTTTTATAATTTTAATAACCGAGATGATTTTTAACTAAGATTCTCGGTTTTTTTGTTAAATAAAAATGAGAATTATTGGGATTTTTCAAATTTTATAGTGGTTTTAACTGTTTTTAGCTAAATAAAAATTAATTTCGTTCAAAATTTAAAACGCCTTCATGAAACCTATTTTAAAAGTAGAAAACGTTTATAAAACATATGGTAATTATACCGCTTTAAACAATATTTCAATTGAAATACCTAAAGGAAGTATTTTTGGATTATTAGGCCCAAATGGAGCTGGAAAAACATCTTTAATAAGAATTATAAATCAAATTACCTTGCCTGATAGCGGCTCTATTTATTTAGATGGAGAACCTTTAAGTCAAAATCATATTCAATCTATTGGATATTTACCAGAAGAACGAGGATTATACAAAAGTATGACGGTTGGAGAACAAGCATTGTACTTGGCCCAACTTAAAGGAATGTCTAAACAAGAAGCGAAAAAAAAATTACTTTTCTGGTTTGAAAAATTTGATATTGGTAATTGGTGGAATAAAAAAATTCAGGAATTATCGAAAGGAATGGCACAAAAAGTTCAGTTTATAGTAACGGTACTTCACGAACCTAAATTATTAATTTTTGATGAACCATTTAGTGGTTTCGACCCAATTAACGCAAATTTAATTAAAGATGAAATATTGAAATTACGCGAAAATGGAGCAAGTATTATATTTTCAACGCATAGAATGGAATCGGTTGAAGAGTTATGTGAACACATTGCGCTTATTCATAAATCGAATAAAATTTTAGATGGAAAACTGAATGATATTAAACAACAATTTAAAACCAATACGTTTGAAGTTGGGCTGATTACAGATAATGAAGATGAATTACTTCAAGAAATTGGTCATCATTTTAATTTTGAACATTCTTCTTCTAAATTAATATATGCAGATACTAAATTAATTATTGGACTTAAAAATGGAGAAACATCAAAAGACCTAATTCAATTTCTAAATGCAAAAGCACAGATCAATCATTTTTCAGAAATTATACCAAGTGTAAACGATATATTTTTGAAAGCTGTTGCTTCACATAATTAACAATTAACCATGAATAAATTAAAATTAATAGTTAAAAGGGAATTTTTAGCAAAGGTTAAAAATAAGTCGTTTATAGTAATGACTATTTTGAGTCCGCTTTTAATGGTTGGACTTTTTGCACTTATTGTATTTCTAAACCAAAAAAATAGTGAGGAAATTAGAACCGTTGCATTTGTAGATGAATCTAATTTAATGGAATCAGTATTTATTGATTCTGAATCTACAAAATATATAAATTTAACAGAACTGGGTTTAGCATTGGCAAAAGAAAAAACCAATGAATTTTATTACGGACTCGTTTATATTCCTAAAAAAGATAGTTTAAATGAGTTGGCAAGTAGTATTTTATTTTATTCAAACGAATCCCCTAGTTTAAGTTTAGTAGGCGATATTGAACATAATTTAGAGCGTAAAATAAGAGATTTAAAAATAGAGCAACTGCAATTTGACATTGAAAAAATAAAAGCAGCAGAAACGGTGGTTACGGTTCATTCTGAAAATTTTTCGGGAGAAAAATCATCTAAAATGGGGAGTATGTTAAAAATGGCAACTGGAGGAGGTTTTGGATATTTAATTTTTATGTTTATAATTATTTATGGCACTTCGGTAATGAGAAGTGTTATTGAAGAAAAAACAAGTAGAATTATTGAAGTAATTATATCTTCTGTAAAACCTTTTCAGTTAATGATGGGAAAAATAATTGGAAACGCATTAGCAGGAATTTTACAATTTATTATTTGGATGATTTCGGCTGGCTTTTTAATGTTTGCCATTACTTTAATTTTAGGACCAGATGCAACTGAAGTAGCAGCAAACTCAACTCAGATTACAAATGGAGTGGTTCAACAAGTGCAAGAATCAGCCATGAGTGACATACAATTAGCATTGCAAGAAATTAAGAATTTACCAATTCTTACTATGTTTTTTTCTTTTATTATTTATTTTTTAGGAGGCTATTTAATTTACAGTTCTATTTATGCAGCAATAGGCGCAGCTGTTGATAGTGAAACAGATACTCAGCAATTTATGATGCCAGTTTTAATGCCATTAATAATTGCTATTTATGTTGGTTTTTCGGTTATTGAAAATCCGCATGGACCTATTGCTTTAGGGTTTTCATTATTTCCCTTAACTTCGCCAATAGTAATGTTAATGCGTATTCCATTTGGGGTACCATGGTGGCAAATAGCAGTTTCAATGTTTTTGTTAATTATAACATTTATTGGTATTGTTTGGTTTGCCGCTAAAATTTATAGAGTTGGTATTTTAATGTATGGTAAAAAACCAACGTATAAAGAATTATATAAATGGTTGAAATATTAGGCTCTGATTTACGATATACGATTTTTGATTTACGATTTAAAGGTTAAAAGATAAACTGAGAACATAAAAAATGGAGGTATTTATTTCCTCTTTCTTTTCTCAAAAAAAATATAAAAATGCCAAAAATATTAATAATTGAAGACGAAGCTGCAATTCGCAGGGTATTAAAAAAAATAATTTCTGAAGAAAATGATACCTATTTTGTTGAAGAAGCAGAAGATGGTATTATTGGAATAGATAAGATCACTAAAACCGACTATGATTTAGTGCTTTGTGATATAAAAATGCCAAAAATGGATGGTGTTGAGGTTTTAGAAAAAGTTAAAAAGCTAAAACCTGAAATTCCAATGGTAATGATATCGGGTCACGGTGATTTGGATACTGCTGTTAATACGATGCGTTTGGGTGCTTTTGATTACATTTCTAAACCGCCTGATTTAAATAGATTATTAAATACTGTTAGAAATGCACTAGACCGTAAAGAGCTAGTTGTAGAAAATAAACTTTTAAAGAAAAAAGTAAGTAAAAAATATGAGATGATTGGCGAAAGTGAAGCCATAACTCATATTATATCTATGATAGAAAAAGTAGCTCCTACTGACGCAAGAGTTTTAATAACTGGTCAAAATGGAACAGGAAAGGAGTTAGTTGCGCACTGGTTACACGAAAAAAGCGAACGAACAAAGGCTCCGATGATTGAAGTAAACTGTGCTGCCATTCCTTCAGAACTAATTGAAAGTGAATTATTTGGACATGTAAAAGGTTCTTTTACAGGTGCTGTTAAAGATAGAGAAGGTAAGTTTGAAGCCGCACATGGTGGTACTATTTTTTTAGATGAGATTGGAGATATGAGTCTTTCAGCACAAGCCAAGGTGTTGCGTGCTTTGCAAGAAAGTAAAATTACAAGGGTAGGTAGTGATAAAGATATTAAGGTAAATGTGCGGGTAATTGCCGCTACTAATAAAGATTTGCAAAAGGAAATTTCTGAAGGAAAGTTTAGAGAAGATTTATATCATAGATTGGCTGTAATTATAATTGATGTTCCTTCCTTAAATGATAGAAGAGATGATATACCTATTTTAATTCAATTTTTTGCTGAACAAATTGCTCAAGAACAAGGAGCAATTACAAAAATCTTTTCTCCTCAAGCAGTAAAATTATTACAAGACTATAATTGGACGGGTAACATACGTGAACTTAGAAATGTAGTGGAACGCTTGATTATTTTAGGGGAGAAACAAGTTTCAGAAAACGATGTTAAGTTGTTTGCAAGTAAATAATTTCACATTTCTCAACTATTTTTCTCAAATTTATAGGCTAAACATATTTTTAGATGAACCCATACCAAGTATCCAACTCAATTAAATTAGGTGATTTTTCTACTTCAGAAATTATTGAAAAAGGATCTAAGAAGTTAAAAAAACTAAATAGGCAATTAAGTAAATTGCAAGATGCCATGTATGCCGAGGGAAAATACGCTGTATTGGTTTGTTTGCAAGGAATGGATACTTCAGGAAAGGATAGTTTAATTAGAGAAGTATTTAAAGAAGTTAATGCGCAAGGTGTTGAGGTACATAGTTTTAAAGTTCCTTCTGAATTAGAAAAAAAACATGATTATTTATGGCGTCATTATATTGCATTGCCAGAGCGTGGTAAAATTGGAATATTTAACAGAACTCATTATGAAAATGTGTTAGTTACACGGGTTCATCCTGAATATATTGTTAGTGAAAATATACCTGTTGCAACAAGTGTAGATGTTTTAGATGATGCCTTCTTTGATAATAGAATGGAGGAAATTAATAATTTTGAAAAGCATATTGTAAATAATGGAACCATTATTATAAAATTATTTTTACACTTATCTAAAGATGAGCAAAAAAATAGATTGTTAAGACGACTACGTTTAAAAGAGAAAAATTGGAAATTTTCTCCTGGCGATTTAAAAGAAAGAAAGCTTTGGGATGAATATCAGTGGTGTTATCAAGAATTACTGAACAAAACCTCAACCAGCTATGCTCCGTGGTATATTATTCCTTCAGATGATAAACTGTCTTCACGTGTTATGGTGGCTCAAACTATTGTTGACACGTTAAAAAAATATAATTTTAAAGAACCAGAACTACCTGAAAAGTACAAAGTCGAAATTGGGAATTATAAAAAACAATTAGAAAGTGAATAAGTTAACTAAAATTAGTTGTTAAATTCATTATTGTGAAGTAGCAATTTAAAATATTCCTACTATTCTAAAAACTAATAATTGTTAAAAACTTTAGGAAAACACTAATTTCCTTAAATAAATCCTAACTTTCAAATTGTATCTTTACCAACTGAAAAAGCACATATATTATGGAATTAAAATTAAATAAACCTATTGTTTTTTTTGATTTAGAAACTACAGGAATTAACATTGCAAATGATAGAATTGTTGAAATTTCTATTTTGAAAGTATTTCCTAATGGCACTAAAGAAAGTAAAACATGGTTGGTAAATCCTATTATTGAAATATCTAAAGAAGCGTCTGCTATTCACGGAATTACCAATGAAAAGGTGTTAAATGAACCAACTTTTAAAGAATTAGCTCCTCAAATAAACAAGTTAATTGATGGTTGTGATTTGGCGGGTTTTAATTCGAACCGTTTTGATATTCCATTGTTGGCTGAAGAAATGCTTCGATGTGATATTAATTTTGATATGAAAGACAGAGAATCCATAGATGTTCAGGTAATTTTTCATAAAAAAGAAGAACGAACCTTAAGTGCGGGTTATCAATTTTATTGTGGTAAAATTTTGGAAAATGCACATTCTGCTGAAGCAGATACTAATGCAACCTACGAAATTTTGCTAGCACAACTAGATAAATATCCAGAGTTAGAAAATAATGTGTCGTTTTTAAACGAGTATTCTACTCATTCTAAAAGAGCAGATTTTGCTGGATTTATTCTGTTTGATGATGAAGGAGATGAAATATTTTCTTTCGGAAAACATAAAGGTAAAAAAGTTGTTGAAGTCTTAAATGATGATAAAGGTTACTTTTCATGGATTCAGAATGCAGATTTTCCATTATATACTAAAAAGGTGCTGGGAGAAATTAGAGATAGAGAAAATAAAGATTATAAAGAAAGTACCTTAGACGATTTAAAAAATAAGTTCAACCAAAAATTATAATATGTACGTTAGTTTTTATGAAATGCCAGCTACTTCAAGGGTTTGGATTTACCAAGCTAATAAAGAGCTTGCTGATACTGAAATAAATGAAATTAGTGAAAAATTAATAGTTTTTTTAAATAATTGGAAACGACATGGAGATGATTTAAAAGCATCATTTGCAATTAAATACAATCAATTTGTAATTCTTGCAGTAGATGAAAATATGAATGAAGTATCAGGTTGTTCCATAGACTCTTCAGTTAATTTATTTAAAGAATTTGAAAAAAAATATACAGTTGATTTCACCAATAAATTAAACATATCCTTTAAGAATGCTGAAAATATTAATGTTGTTTCAATGGCAACGTTTCAAGATTTTGTAAAACAAGGAAAAATAAATTCCAACACTATTGTTTTCAATAATATGGTAGCTACAAAACAGGAATTTGAACAAAATTGGGAAGTTATAGTTGCAAATAGTTGGCATAAACGCTTTTTAGTTTCGAAAAATTAATAATTTTAACCGATTTTTTTTTAATAAAAATCTAACCTATTTTAAGAATCAACTTTTGTAATAAATGATTAAAAAATATATAATTCCTATTTTACTGTTAATTGGTAGTTTTGTACAAGCTCAACAAACCAATCCGCTTGAAACTGTTGATGCCGAGGCTCAGAAAACATGGGTTGAATCACATCTAAAAAAAATGACAATAGATGAAAAAATTGGTCAATTATTTATGGTTCAAGCTTATTCGAATAAAGATGAGAAACATCAAAAAGGCATTGAAGAGCTAATTATTAAAAATCATATTGGGGGTTTAATTTTTATGCAGGGAACCCCTGAAAGTCAGGTAAGTTTAACTAATAATTATCAGTCTAAATCTAAAATTCCAATGTTAATTGGTTTTGATGGTGAATGGGGGTTAGATATGCGTTTAAAAAACACCTATCGTTTTCCTTGGAATATGACACTTGGTGCTATTAGAGATGAACAATTAATTGAAAAAATGGGTGCCCAAATTGGCGCGCATTGTAAAAGAGTTGGGATTCATATAAATTTTGCACCAGTTGTGGATGTGAATATAAATCCTGAAAATCCAATTATCGGGAATAGATCTTTTGGTGAAAATAGAGAAAATGTTACTCAAAAAGCATTAGCATTTATAAATGGGATGCAAAGTGAAAATGTGCTCGCCAATGCCAAACATTTTCCAGGTCATGGTGACACAGCCTCAGACTCACATAAAACTTTACCAATTCTAGATTTTGATATGGAACGCTTAGATTCAATTGAAATTTATCCTTATAAACACCTGATAAAAAATAAATTGGCAAGTGTAATGGTGGCACATTTAAATGTAAAAGCGTTAGAACCAAAAACAGATTTGCCAACCTCACTATCTTATAACGTTGTAACTTCATTATTGAAAGAAAAGCTTCAGTTTAACGGTTTAATATTAACCGACGCTCTTAATATGAAGGGAGCTTCAAATTTTGCAAAACCTGGTGAAGTTGATCTTGCCGCATTTATGGCAGGAAATGATATGTTGTTAATACCAGAAGATGTTCCTGCCGCTATTTCTAAAATTAAAAATGCAATAAATAATAATTCAATTAGTATTGAAAGGTTAGATTATTCTGTTCGAAAAATATTGAATGCAAAATACTGGGCTGGCTTAAATAATTTTAAACCAATAGATAAATTGAATTTAGAGAATGATTTAAATACAATTCATAATAGACTTCTTCACAGAGAGTTAGTAGAAAATTCTATCACGTTGCTGAAAAATAAATTAAATATTTTTCCTATTCAGTATTTAGAAAAAAAGAAAATTGCTTTTGTAAAATTGGGTGATGATGATCATAGTGGATTCTTAAAAATGCTTAAAAATTACACTGAAGTTGATGAGATTTCAAATGAAAATTTGGATCAACTTAAAAATGAATTGGAACCATATAATTTGATTATTATTGGCTATCATAAATCAAATGCTACGCCTTGGAAAGATTATAAATTTTTGAATAATGAATTGGTTTTGCTTCAAGAAATTGCTAGAAAAAAACAGGTTATTTTAAACGTATTTGCGAGTCCATATAGTTTACTTCAAATAAAGTCTTTTGAAAATATTGAAGGAGTGGTAGTGGCTTATCAAAATAGTGAAATTGCCCAAGAAATTACCGCTCAAATGATTTTTGGAGCTATAGATATTAACGGTAAATTGCCAGTATCAATTAGAAATGAATTTGCAGAAGGTTCAGGAATTATGTTATCTGGTTTAAAAAGATTGAGTTATGGTTTGCCTGAAGAAGTTTGGATGGATTCGAATAAATTGCAAAAAATTGATTCTATGGCAACCGTTATAATAGCTAATAAAATGGCTCCTGGGTTGCAGGTATTAGTGGCTAGAAAAGGAAAAGTTATTTATAACAAAAGTTTTGGAAATCATACCACAGAAGATTCTGTGAAAGTAGAAAATAATCATGTGTACGATTTGGCTTCGCTCACAAAAGTATTGGCAACATTGCCACTTTTGATGGAGCTGGAAGAAGATGGAAAAATAGAATTAGATAATAAATTAGAGAGTTTATTACCCTTTTTAAAAAGGTCTAATAAGAAAGATTTAACTGTTAAAGAGGTATTGTCACATAATGGAAAATTACAGGCTTGGATTCCGTTTTACAAAGGGACATTAGATAGTATTTCTAAAATGCCATCTGATGAATTTTATGAAAAAACATTTTCAAAAAGGTTTAGTTTAAAGGTTGCGGATAGTTTATTTTTAAAAACAAGTTATGAAAATGTAATTTATAAAAAGATAAAGGAGGAGCCACAACGTGAAGAAAAAGGATACAAATACAGTGATTTAGCATTTTACTTATTCAAAAATTATTTAGAAAATTACTATAATAAAGATTTGGATGAGTTAACTCAAGAACATTTTTATAAAGAATTGGGAGCTTCAAATTTAACATACAATCCTTTAATAAAAATAGCTAAATCTCAAATTATTCCTTCTGAAAAAGACACCTATTTTAGGTATCAAACGTTGCAGGGATATGTCCATGATATGGGAGCTGCTATGTTAAACGGCATTGGTGGACACGCCGGATTATTTGGAAATGCAAATGATGTTGCCAAAATAATGCAAATGTATTTACAAAAAGGATATTATGGTGGTCATAGGTTTTTAAAACCTGAAACTTTAGACAAATTTAATCAACGATATTATGCTGAAGAAGGTGTAAGGAGGGGAGTTGGATTTGATAAGCCTCAACTCGACCCAACTATTAAAGCTACTTGTGGTTGTGTTTCAGATGCAAGTTTTGGGCATAGTGGATTTACAGGAACTTATACTTGGGCAGATCCAGAAAGTGAAATAGTTTATGTGTTTTTATCAAATAGAGTTTACCCAACAATGGATAATACTACGTTGGTTACTCTAAATGTTAGAACGCAAATTCAACAATATATTCAAGATGCAATTATAAAGTAACCTTCATTGTTTTGGTTGAAATTATTCCTAATAGAATTGTTATTAATAAATATATAATAGCAATTTTCAAATTAAAAAAAGCATAAACAAAGGCTGTTTGAATCAAATAAAATATAGGAAAAGCAGTTGCTATTAACGCAAATCTAAACGTACTTATAAATATAATTTCTTTTATTTTAGGTTTAATATACCACCAAATTAGTAAAGGAAAAATACTATTTAATTTAGCAATTAAATGGAAAGGAAACCACCAATTTATTTCAATATTTTTTTTAGTAATTAAAATGGATTTGTCAGGTAAATTAATAACCATTTTATTGGCTTCTTCGGGATTTAAAAAATCGATATTTTGCTGCATTAATTGTGCGATAATTTCGTCATATTTTTTTTTATTTTCAATATGAAGTGTCAATTTTTTTAGCTCATTTTTTACTTTATTAGTAAGTGCTAAAAATCGAATGTCGGGGTTTAAATAATCTATAAACTCATTTGCTAAAATAGGTTTTCCGTAAATTACAGAAACACTACTTGGAAAATTTAAATGAGAATCAAAATTTAGCCCAATTGGAACAATCTGAATTTTTAAGTCGGGGTATTTTTGTAAGGTTGCCAAAACAATTCGTGCAAAACCTTTTTTAAGGGGAATAATTTTACGTGTTAAATGATGTTCTCCTTCAGCAAATATTTCAATCCCTTTTCCTTCTTTTAATAGTTCAACGCATTTTTCAAAAACCTCAACATTATTCTTTATAGTTTTAATTCCATCTCTTAATCTAAAAACAGGAATCATGTTTAAACTTTTCAAGAATGCACTCACCCATTTATTTCTAAAGGCACTGGCTCTTGATAAAAAATAAATTTCACACGAAATTGTTGTAGGAATCAAAAGGGCGTCAATCAATGCATTTTGATGATTTGCAATAAATAAAACAGGACCTTTATCTGGAATATTTTGGGTACCGAAAACAATAATTTTTTTATGAAAGAAAAAAAGTACAATTTTAATATAAAACCGAAATAAAATATAAAGTTTATTATTCATAAATCAGTCGTTAATTTTCTCTCTAGACCAATAACCTGCGATAAGTAATCCTGAAATTATATCCCAAATTGCCCAAAATGCTACTAATAATGCCATACCGCCTAACCCATCAAAAAAACTAAAAATGAGCAATAACCCTAAACCAGAATTTTGAATTCCGGTTTCAATAGCCAATGTTTTTTGATTTTGATAGGATAATTTCATCAGTTTCGCAAAATAAAAGCCTAATGCAATAGCAAGTATATTATGAGCAATAACAAATAAAAATACGTAGTGGATGTAATTTATAAAAATATCAAAATTGTCCGAAAAAGCAATAATTATAAAAGTTATGAAAATAATCAAAGAAATAGGTTTAAGTATTTTTGCTAATTTTTGAGCATACAATGGATTCTTACTTCGAAATAACATTCCTAAAATCATCGGAACACCTAAAATTAGCATCACTAATTTAACCAATTCCCATGGATTCAATTCAATAGTTTGCAAAATTTGCGCTGTTGGAGCATATAAATTCCCCCAAAAATGAAGGTTAAAAGGGGTCATTACTAAACATATGAGCGTTGAAAAAGCTGTTAAACTAACAGACAAAGCCGCATTTCCTTTGGCAAGTTGTGATAAAAAATTTGAAATATTTCCACCAGGGCAAGCTGCAACCATCATTAATCCCAATGCAATACTGGGCATTGGGTTAACAATTTTTATAAAAAAAAATGTTAATAATGGTAAAAGTATGAACTGAGATATAATTCCAGTAATTAAAATTTTAGGGTTTTTAATCAATCGTTTAAAATCATCTAGGGTAATCCCTAATGCAACGCCAAACATGATAATTGCAAGAGTAATATTTAAAACCCATAAACCTTCGCTATTAAAATTTATTTTAAGGGAATCTAAATTTTCAGTCATATAAATTTCTAATTTTTAAAGGCATATTCAACAATATTTGCACCCATTTTCAATGCTTTTTCTCTTGTTTCTGCTGTGTTATTATGAACTATTTCATCTTCCCATCCATCACTCAAATCAGATTCATAATCATAAAAGCAAATCAAACGATCTTTATAAAAGAGCCCAAAACCTTGTGGAGCTTTATTATCGTGTTCATGAATTTTAGGTAAGCCATTGTTAAATTTAAACGTTTGTTGAAATATTGGATGACTTTTTGGGATTTCTTGTAACTCTTGATCTGGAAATATATTTTTAAGTTCCTTTCTAATATATTGGTCCATACCGTAATTGTCAGAAATGTGTAAAAAACCACCTGAAGTTAGGTACAATCTAAGGTTTTCAATTTCGTCTTCAGAGAATAAAACATTACCATGACCAGTCATAAAAATAATTGGATAATTAAAAAGTGCACTACTATTTGCTTCTACAGTTTGTGGATTCTTTTTAATAGTAGTCTGGATGTTTTTATTGCAAAACGCAATTAGATTTGGGACTGCTGTTGGGTTGGCATACCAATCACCTCCACCATTATATTTTAAAATGGCAACTTCTTGAGATAAAACGGAGGAATTTGAAAATAGAAAAAAGGTTATAGAAAAAAGATAAATAGCTAAACTATTGTTTAAAATTTTGAAATAAAAATTTTGAAATGTAGTCATCAAATCTATTCATTTAAAAAAGCAATACTATGCACGGCAACTATACCAGCTGTTTCGGTACGCAAACGGCTTGCTCCCAAAGATACAGGAATATAATTATGTTGCAAACTTTGAAGAATTTCTTTGCTCGAAAAATCACCTTCAGGTCCAATTAAAATAGTAATTTGATTTAGGGAATTTGCAATTGTTTTTAAATTTTGCTTTTCAGCATCTTCACAATGGGCAATTAATAAAGTTCCTTTAGTATGATTAGTTATAAAATTATGGAAATTGATTTGCTCATTTAATTTTGGAAAATGATATTTTAAGGATTGTTTAGCCGCTGAATGAATTATTTTTTCCATTCGATCATATTTAACAATTTTCCGTTCTGAATGATCGCAAATAAGGGGAGTGATTTCATCAATTCCAATTTCAGTTGCTTTTTCTAAAAACCATTCGAATCTGTCGTTTAATTTGGTAGGTGCAATGGCAATATGCAAATAATAATTCCAAGGTTTTTTATGTACTTTAATGTTAATAATTTTAACTACACATTTTTTATCATTCGCAAGTTCTACAATTGAAGTAAATAAAAGTCCAGCACCGTTAGTAATAAAAATAGTATCGCCCTCTTTTTTTCGTAGCACTTTTACAATATGCCTACTTTCATCTTTATCAAAAGTGAAAGATTTAGATTCTTGGTTAATTTCTGTATTAAAAAATAATTGCATTAAATTTCTTTTTTATAAGTACAACGTTTTTTAAATGTAACAGGATCAAAGTTTTTGTAAATTGCTGCAATTGCACTATTTGTTGCAAGTTCTGGAGTTCTAATACAGTTTACAATTTTATTTCGTTCACATGTGATATGAAATTCTCTAAAAATAAGGGCATGTATACCTTTATTTTGAAATTTTGGATGAACTCCTATTAAATAAAGAAGAACATCTTTACTTGTTTTTTTTGCATGTAATAAATGAAATATACCAAATGGAAATAATTTTCCTTTCGCTTTTTGTAATGCCCTAGAAAACGAAGGCATAATTATAGAAAATGCAATAATATTTTCATCTTTATCCAGCACGAATTTTATATATTCAGGGTTGATAAAACTGATATACTTTTTTTTGAAATATTTTTTTTCTGCATCTGAAATTGGAACAAATGAAGGTAAAGAAGCATAACTTTCATTAAACAAATCAAACATTTTATCAACGTATGGGAATATATCTTTTGTTTTTGTAAAATTAAGTGAAGTAACTTGGTATCTCCTTTTAATAATTTCATTAAATTTTTCCAAAGGTTCACGGTCAACATTTTTAAGAAGAAATTTATTTTCTAAATATTCTTTTTCAATTATAAATCCTAATTTTTCAAAATGATCCTTATAATATGGGTAGTTGTACCAAGTTATCATAGAACCGACATGGTCAAATCCTTCTGTTAAAACGCCAACTTTATCTAAGTTTGAAAATCCAACCGGACCTTCCATAAACTCCAAGTTATTTTGTTTACCAATTTCTTCGACCTTACTTAACAACAGTTTAGAAACCTCTAGATCGTCAATAAAATCGAACCAACCAAAACGCATTTTTTTAACTTTTTGTTGGTTAATTTCAGTAAAATTAATAATTGCAGCAACCCTTCCTACAATTTCATTATTTTTTAAGGCAACAAAAAATTGAGCTTGGGCATGTTCAAAAACAGGATTAATAGTAGGATTGAAGGAATCTAATTCATCATCAATAATGGGAGGAACCCAATAAGGATTATTTTTATATAGTTTAAAAGGAAATTTAACAAATTCATTCATTTCCTTTTTAGAACACATTTCTTGTAATACTATCATTTCAATTTTTTTATTAATTTCTTTTTTTACCAAATATTCTTGAAAAGAAGCCACCTTTTCTTCGTTTTGGAATTGAATTTTGCTGAGGTGAATTTTTAAGAGTAAATGAATCTTGATGACGGTCTAAACGCCAAGAAAATCCAGTTGAAAGATACATATTACCATAATCTTCTAATAAATTACTTCTCACAGAAGCATCTAATTGTAAATTAGGAGAAACCAAATAAGCAACCCCTGTACCAAATTGATAATTAGGAGAAAATTCATCATAAAATTTACCCTGATTTTCTAAAAAAAACGACCAATCTTGTGTTACGGCATAGGTCATTGTAACAATGTATGAATAATGCTCCTGCAAAGAGGTTATTTTATCGGCATAAAGATTAGTTAGCACCACTAAGCGATCTGAAAAATCGTTTTGTAACAATACAGCTCCTTTATAACTTATGCCATCTTCTTTAAAATCTTTTCCTAAAAAATTGGTGTGTACTCCTACATAAGCTCCAACAGAAGGAATCAAGCGGTTTTTATCAAAAGCCATTCTTTTTTTCCAACTTCTAACTTCTTTAGTTTTATCGGTGTATTCTTTTTGATAAAATAAATATTTTGCTCCAATAGTTAATTGACTGACACCATAATGGTAAATTGGGTCTCCAAAAGGATTATTAATTTCATTAGATTGATAAGCTACTGATGCATTAAATTCGAGTTTTTCTTTAAATTTCCCATACCTAAAAAATAATTCACCACCCATTGAAGAAGGACTAACTAAAATATTATTTGAAGCATTAGATTGATAAAATAAACCAGATTCAAACTGCATTACATCGGTCCCAACACCGTAAGGACTTTCAGAAAAACCAGGTCTTTTGGAGTTTATAATTTCGGTATATTGTGCATGAACTATTTGTAAATTTAATATGATAACAAGTACGTAAAAAAAAATTTTCATAATAGTTTTGTATTGATGGTCAAATATAAGATTTTAAATAATTAAACGTTTTAGTTGTGCTCAAATTGTTATTTTTGTGCATTATTAAAGATTAGTAAAATGGGATTATTAAGAACAATTGCAATTATAATTATTGTTTACTACGTGTTTACGTTTTTAAGTAGGATATTTTTACCTATTTTTTTTAAAAAAGTAGTAGAGAACGTTGAAAAAAAGTATAAAGAGCAACAAAATCAACAGCATCAAACTACCAAAGGAAAGGTTGGAGAAACCGTTATAGATAAAAAGCCAAACCTTAAAGAAAGCAGTAATGAAGTGGGGGAGTATGTTGATTATGAAGAAATTAAAGATGATAAAAATTAAATTCTCTCACCAAAATAAAAAATAAATGAATAAAATTATTCTTACAATAAAGCCATTTTTAATTGCTTTTGTAATTTTTGTGGGCGTTTCCATGGCATACTTTGCTCCATTATTAGAAGGAAAAAAGATATTACAAAGCGATATTACCCAATTTATTGGTATGGCTAAAGAAGTTCAAGACTTTAGAGCTGAAAACGACAGTGAACCTTATTGGACAAATTCGGCTTTTGGCGGGATGCCTACATATAATTTAAGTGCCTTATACCCAAATAATTATATTAAAAAATTAGATAATATATTGCGGTTTTTACCAAGACCAGCTGATTATCTTTTTCTTTACTTTTTAAGTTTTTTTGTTTTGTTATTAGTTCTAAATGTTGATTATAAGTTGGCTATTTTAGGAGCACTATCATTTGGTTTATCTACTTATTTAGTTATAATTTTAGGAGTTGGGCATAATGCAAAAGCACATGCTATTGCATATATGCCATTAGTTTTGGCAGGAATTTTATTGGTTTTACAACATAAATATTTGTGGGGTTTTGTGCTAACAGCGATTGCAATGGGATTGGAAATTAATACGGGTCATCCTCAAATGACGTATTATTTAGGTTTTACTGTGTTAGTATTAGGAATTGTATTTTTGATTGAAGCTATTAAAGAAAAAGAATTGCTAAATTTTTTTAAAAGAATTGGCGTTTTGATTGTAGCAATGGTGTTGGCCGTTGGAATAAATGCAACAAGTCTTTTAGCAACAAATGAGTATGTTTCTAGCAGTACAAGAGGGGAAAGTGAGTTAACAATTAATCCAGATGGTACTCAAAAAGGAATTTCAAAAGGGTTAGATAAAGAATATATTACTGAATATAGTTATGGTATTTCCGAAACATTCAACTTATTTATTCCACGTTTTATGGGTGGTGGAAATTATGAAAATATAGGTACAGATTCTAATATTTATAACTTTTTAAAAGACAAAACTGAAATTTATCAAGCTAAACAATTTGCTGAGTTTGCCCCAATGTATTGGGGAATGCAGCCAATTGTTGAAGCCCCAGCTTATGTGGGAGCAATTCTGTTATTTTTATTTTTATTGGGAATTTTTTTGGTTTCAGGAAAATTAAAGAATTGGTTGGTTGCAACTGTTATTATTTCAATTTTGTTGAGTTGGGGTAAAAACTTAAATTTTTTAACCGACTTTTTTATCAATTATGTTCCGCTATATAATAAATTTAGAGCTGTATCATCTATTCAAGTTTTAGCAGAATTAGCCATTCCGTTACTTGGGATATTAGCAATCAAAGAATTTTTTAATGAAAAAATATCGCAGGAATTTAAATTAAAATCATTAAAATATACAATTTATGTTGTTGGTGGACTAGCATTGATGTTTACTGTTGTTGGAACTGGATTATTTACTTTTGAAGGATTAAGGGACCAGCAATATGATGATTTATTACCAGGATTACTAGATGCAATTATTGCTGATAGGAAAGCGTTATTTTTTGCTGATAGCCTTAGAACTTTTGTACTTGTAGGATTAACTTCAGCCATTTTATGGTTAAGTTTAAAAAATACTATTTCGAAAAATATTACAATTTATAGTATCGCAGTTCTAATTTTATTCGATTTAGTAGTTGTAAATAAGCGTTATGTTAATAGCAACGATTTTGTGATGGCTTCTAAAGTTGATAAACCTTATATAGCCTCTGAAGTTGATAAAGAAATTTTACAAGATAAAAGTATTTATAGGGTAGCAAATTTCAACAAAGATATTATGACCGATGGCGGAACTTCTTATTTTCATAAATCAATTGGAGGTTACCATGCAGCTAAATTAAAAATTTATCAAGAACTTTTTGATTATCAAATAGCTAAAAACAATATTGAAATGCTTCATATGCTAAATGTAAAGTATTTGATTTTTGCTGATGAAAATCAGAGAGAAATGGCACAAATAAATCCAGATGCAAATGGGAATGCGTGGTTTATATCCAATTTAAAAATTGTGAAAGATGCAAATGAAGAAATTTTCGCTTTGGATAGTTTAAATACAAAGATTGAAGCAGTAATTGCATCAAACAATATACCTAAAAATGTTTCTAGAACTTACGAAATGGATTCTACACGTAGTATTTCATTGGATATCTACAAGCCTAATAGTTTAACATATAGTTATAATTCGAGTAAAGATCAGTTTGTTATTTTTTCTGAGATTTATTATAAAAATGGGTGGAATGCATATATAGACGGTGTTTTAACACCTTATTATAAGGTAAATTATGTGCTCAGGGGTATGCCAATTGGTTCAGGTAAACACACTGTTGAATTCAAATTTGAACCTGAAATTATTAAAACGGGAAGAACAATTACATTGGTTTCCTATTTATTTTTAATATTAATTCCAGTAGGTTGGTTTTTTACTAAAAGGAAGAATCCTAATTTATAGAGTAATTCAGTTGTTTTAGAGTTTTTAAGAAAAGGGCTTTATTTCTTGAAGAAACTATTAATTTTTTATCATTAGAAAGTTTTATTTCTCCAGAAGTATTGAATTGTTTTATATGTTTTAAATTTAATAGTGTAGAACGATGTATTCTAAAAAAAGTAGTATTGTTTAAAATAGTTTCAACTTTTTTTAAATTGTTTGATGTGGTATAGGTTTTATTATTAATAGTAAAAAAATGGGTGTAACTACCATCAGCTTCACAATATATAATTTCGTCTAAGTCTAATATAATAAAGTCTCCATTAGCAATTGGAAGTGATATTTTTTTGCTTTTATTTTCTATTTGATTCTTGAAAGCAAAGTATTTTTCAACATCAAAAGCTGATTTTTTGGATAAAAATCTATCAATTACTGTCGTTAATTGATCTTGTTGAATGGGTTTATTTAGGTAATAAAAAGCAAAATAATCCATTGCTTTTTCTTTATAATCCCTTAGCCCCGTTGTAAAAATAACTTCAAAAGTAGCGGTGTTCGAAAAAAAATCCAATAATTCAAAACCGGTGCCATCTTCTAACTGAATGTCTAAAAACACTAATTCTGGATGCATGTCATTTATTAATTTTATACCAGATTTCACCCCAGTTGCATGACCTAGAATTATAATGCTAGATCCATATTCAAAATCTAAAATTTGTTTAAGATGATTATATGAAGAACTTTCATCTTCAATAATTATGGCATTTATCATAAAGATATTTTAATAACTAGTTAAAGGAATTTTTAGGATTACTTTTAATCCTACTAAGTTATTAAATTCATTGGTTACATTTGAGATAATAACTAATTTTTCTTCACTTTTAGACTCATTAATTAATTGTAGGCGTTCATTAATATTAGAAAATGATATTCCTGAACTTGTTGAGGATGTTGAATTTTCAAAAGTTCGAATTCCAAAACCATTATCTATAATTTCACAAACAAGGAATTGTTCATTTTCAATATTAAAATTCATTACAATTCGATTTGTTTCATTTTCATTTTTAAAGCCATGTTTAAAGGAGTTTTCAATAATAGGTTGTAAAATCATTGGAGGTACCATTATTCCGTCTAGTTCTTCTTGAGAAATGGATGTGGTGTTAATGGAATAGAAGCTATTTTTATTAAATCTTAATTTTTGCAAATTAAGGTACAACTTAGCAATTTCAATTTCATCTGTTAAGCTGATAAGATTTGATTTTGTAGATTCAAGAATTAAATTAACTAGTCCGGCAAAATTATCTAAACTTCCTTTTACTTCCTCAAGGTTTCCGTCAACTATAAGACCATTAATATTTACCAATGTGTTGTTAATAAAATGAGGATTCATTTGCGCATTAAGAGCTTGATATCGTAGTGTTAAAATTTTTTCTTTTAATTGTTGTTCATTTTTCCATTTTAAGTTTCTTCTATGAAATATGTATGCTATGAGCCCAATTAATGAAATTAGGGCAATACTTATAAACCACCAGGTTTTGTAGATAGGAGGATTAATTGAAAAGCCAAATAAAATTGGAGCAGAACTTTCTAAGTTGTTTTTTGAGATTGATTTTAGTTCAAAAGTATAATTATTTGGTGGCAATTCTGAATATCTTACAATATTACTTTTGGTAGTTATCCATTCCGATTCCAGTCCAACTAATCGATATTTAAACGTGATATTTCCCAAACTTTTAAATGAAATCCCAGAGAAATTAAATTGAATATTGTTGAAATTATGACCAAAAGTTTGATTATTTGTTTTGTCAATTGGAGTATTGTTTAAAAGAATTTCATTAATATGAGTTCTAGGCTCTATAATTGAAGTCGCTTCTTTAGAAAGATCAATAATATTCAGTCCATTTGAAGTAGCAACGTACACTTTATTATTTTTAACAAAACAATCTCTAACATCATTACTATATAATCCATCTGAAGTGGTATAACTTTTTATACAAGTAATTTCATTGTTTTTATTAAGTTCAATGCAAATCAATCCAAAATTTGTTGACAACCAAATATTATTTATTGAATCAATAAAAATGGACCTTATATTATTACTTAATAATCCATCTGTTATATCTATTTTTTTGAATATTCTATTTTTTAAAATTCCTAACCCATGTGAATTTGAACCAATTAATAGCCCATTAGCTCCATTTTCTATGGCATAAATGGTAGTATTATTAAATTCTTCACTAAGATCATATTTTTTGGTTGTGCCGGCATTATTTAGATAAAGACCAGTAGTAGTTCCAATCCAAAGGCTGTCTTTTCCAACAAGACAAATTGCAGAACTTCTTTTATCCCATAATTTCTCAATTGATTTTGTAGTTCTATTAATTTTAACAACTCCGTTTGCATTGGCTGTATAAATTTGGTTACCTGAAATTTCTAGGTCCTTAAAGTTTTTTATATCGGCAGCATGAAAATCAGAATCGAACATGTTTTTAATATTTCTGAGAAGCATATTTTCATCCATTTGAAAAATACCAAAATCATCCAAAATTAGAAGTAATTCATTATAAGATTTTAAGTGCCTTACCCTTTTAAGATTCATGTCAAGTTTATGTGATGCTATTATTTTTAAGGTTTCAGCATTTAAAATAATAATCTCACTTTGGTCGTTACCAACAACAATTTTATCTTGAAAAATGGTTATGGGATATAAGTTATTTCTGATTGAATTTTCAAATTGAATTCCATTAATATGAATGTTTGGGAAAAGAAATACGCCATTTGATTGACTACCTATCCAAACGTTATTTTCTAAATCGACGTAGGCAGTATTAGTTTTAATGTTTTTTAAAATAATTTTAGGATTGTTATAATTATTGGATTTATTAAAAATTAGGCCACCATTATTTATATTAGTAATCCAATAATTTTCTCCAACTAAGTATGCTTTAGCTAAAAAGTAATTAGTTTCATTAATTAAATAGTTATAAATATTTTTTATTATTATGTTTTCTTCTCTCATTAATAATCCTAGTTTATTATTGATAGTTTCTAGGGTAGTATTGGGAAATTTTTTAGAATCAAATTTTTTCCAGGATATTAAGTCAGAATCTTTAGAGATTGGTTTAGTATTAATAATTGTTTTATTATTTACTCTAATATGAGTTAAAACATGTATTTGTTTGTTTAAATCTTCAACAATAATTGCTGAAAATTTTAAGTTAGAATTACTTTTTAGTGCATAAGTTTTAATGCTCAAATTAGGTTGAAGAACTTTAATACTTCCAAAATTTTGATAAAACCAAATTTGACCTTTTGAGTCTTCAAAAAGGTTAGTAATAAATGTAGAGGAGTTTAATTTTTTTAAAAATGGAAGGTTTTCTTTATTGTAAAATGTACCATTTTTAATAAAACCAATATCACCATTAAAACCAGACATCCAAATTCTATTTGAAGAATCTTTAAAAAAGGACAAAATTTCATTTCCTGGTAACCCATCAGTTACTGAATAATTTTTAAAATTTAAACCATCAAATTTACTTATTCCATAATCTGTTGCAAACCAAATAAAACCGTTCTCATCTTGAACAGTATCATAAATGGTATTACTTGGTAAACCATTATTTGTAGTAAATTGTGTTAATCCAGGAATCTGAGCAATTAATTTTGGTTGATATAAACAAAATAAAACAAAAAAAAGCGAAACAACTTTTCTCATTACTGAAATTAAGTGAATATCAAATGTAACGTTTATGAATCGTTTTTTAGCATTTGTAAGGGAAATAATAACGCTTACAAATCAGGCAATCTAATAACATAAGTTGTTTGTATATTCGTACTAGTATAATTCCTAGAGGAAAGTGTATTGATAAAGATAATGTTGCTATGAAAAAGAAAAAGAAGGTGCTTAAAGCACCTTTTTTTATGCGAACCATTTCCAAAATAAGAGCAAATAATTTTATTGGTTTTTATATAATTAAATCAATACCTTGTAAAGGAAATTAATATATATATAATTACCTGATGGATAGAGAAATACATTCAAAAAGATATCAAAACACTCTTAATTTTTTAAAAAGTGTATTGCCTGCACCAGCAACAATTTTAGATTTAGGTGTAAGAAATCGGTTTAGTGAAATAATGGAGGAAAACGGATATATTGTTTTTAATACGGATGGTGAAGATTTAGATGACTTTCCAGAAATTGTAAAGAAACATAACATTGATGCAGTTACAGCATTTGAAATTTTAGAACATTTATTATCACCCTATAACGTTTTAAAGGCAATTGAATCTAAAAAATTAATTACAACCATTCCTTTAAATTTATGGTTTGCAAAAGCTTATAGAAATAAAAATGACGAAAGAGATATGCATTATCATGAATTTGAAGATTGGCAATTTGATTGGCTGTTACAAAAAGCAGGTTGGAACATTAAAAAAACGAAGAAATGGACTAGCCCTGTTTATAAATTAGGATTTAGACCTATTTTGCGCTTTTTTATACCAAGATATTACGCTGTTTATTCTGAAAAATAGTTATTTATGCGCATTGGAATGATTTTAGATAAAACGTTTCCTCCCGATCCGCGGGTTGAAAACGAAGCAATTTCATTAATAAATAATGGTTATGAGGTTTTTTTATTTTGTTTAAAATACGATAAGAAATTGGGTAATCAAACAATTAATAAAATTGAAGTAAAACGTTATTTATCTAATAAATTAGAATATAAATTATCTGCTTTAGCATACACAGTTCCGTTCTATACCTATTTAATGAAACGAAAAATAGGTCATTTTTTGAAAGAAAATAGAATTGAAGCCATTCATATTCACGATATTAGAATAGCAGATGCCGCGATAAAGGCTAATCGAAAATTGAAATTACCTGTAGTGTTAGATTTGCACGATAATATGCCCGAAATAATGAAGTTATATCCACATCTTCAAAAATTTCCAGGGAAGCAATTAATCTCTCCGCTGAGGTGGAAAGTAAAAGAAGAACAATTTATAAATAGTGTGACAAAGATATGTACGGTTTCTCAGGAATTTATTGAAGAAGTAATTGCTAGAACGAAAATTTCAAGAGATAAAATTACCCTAGTTCCAAATTCTGTTCAAAAATCGTTTTATGAAAATGCCTTAATAAACGAAGACATAATAGCTAAATATGCCTCTAATTTTATGATTCTATACGTTGGAGATACAGGAATTAGAAGAGGTTTGTTAACTGCAATAAGAGCAGTTCAACTATTGAATGAAAAGATTCCAAACATAAAGTTGGTAATCGTTGGTAAAAATACTACCGATTCTATTTTAGAAAATGAAGTAAACAAGCTGCAATTAACTAATTATGTAGATTTTGAAGGTTGGCAAAACGTTGAATTGTTTCCTTCTTATATAAAGGCAAGTAGCGTTTGTATTTCTCCATTAAATAGAAATATTCAGCACGATGTTGCGTATGCCAATAAGGTGTTTCAATATATGGCTTTTGCAAAACCAGTTTTGGTTAGCAATGCTATTGCTCAAAAAAATCTGATAGAGAAAACAAAGGCGGGGTTGGTGCATTTAGAACAAAATCCAGATGATTTTGCCAACAAAATTATAGAACTTTACAATAATCCAAAATTACAAAATAAATTAGGTAAAAACGGAAAAGCATTTATTGAAAATGAGTTTCATTGGGAAAAAACGTCTGAAAAATTAATCGATTTATATGCTAATTTGAATTAGTGAATGAACGATTTCAAATATTTTCTAAATATTGAATTTAAGAATTATAAAATAAACGAATTAACATTTTAAATTAGTAAACAATTGAAAAAAGCCCTTATAATAACATATTATTGGCCACCTTCTGGTGGATCTGGGGTACAACGATGGCTTAAATTTGTTAAGTATTTTAGAGATTTTAATGTAGAACCTGTAGTTTATACAGTTGATAATGCGAAATATCCAATTGTAGATCATTCACTTTTGAAGGAAATTCCTGAAGGAATTGAAGTTTTAAGACAACCAATTTGGGAACCAAACTCAATATTTTCATTATTCGGTAAAAAAAATATTGAAAGTGCAGGATTTTTAAATCCAAATCCTTCTTTTTTTGGAAAAATAATACAATATATTAGAGCCAATTATTTTATACCAGATGCACGAAAATTTTGGATAAAACCGTCGGTTTCCTATTTAGAAAAATATATTTCAAAAAATAAAATAGATGTTATAGTTACCACAGGACCACCTCATAGCGTTCATTTAATAGGACTCCAATTAAAGAATAGATTAAATTGTAAATGGATTGCCGATTTCAGAGATCCTTGGACCGAGATAGACTATTTTCATCAATTGCCATTAACAAAAAGTGCTATTAAAAAGCATCATAGTTTAGAACAAGAAGTGTTGAAAAGAGCCGATGCGGTTTTAGTAGTTGGAAATACCATTAAGGAAAATTTTAGTAAATATAATAATAGTGTTTATACAATTACTAACGGCTTTGATGATGAAATTATGGATACAGTAATTGAATTGGATTCAAAATTTTCGTTAACCCATATTGGTTTAATGAATTCCGATAGAAATCCAAAAATGTTTTGGGAGGTTCTAAATGAAATTTCAAATGAAAATGTGCAATTTAGCCAAGATATGGTTGTGAAGTTGATTGGAAAAGTTTCTAGTGAAGTGCTAAATTGTATTATTAAAAATAATCTTTCGAAAAAAGTTGAAATTATTAATTATCTTCTTCATAAAGAAGTTTTTAAATATCAAATGCAATCACAAATATTATTACTTTTTTTAAACAATGTTCCAAGTGCAAAAGGAATTATTACTGGAAAAATATTTGAATATTTAAGTTCAAAGCGTCCCATTTTAGCTATTGGTCCAAGCAATGGAGATTTGGCTAATATTTTGAAATTAACCAATTCGGGAACAATTATAGATTTTAATGAAAAGCAATTATTAAAAAGTTATATTTTAGAATTATATCACTTATTTCTAGCACATAAATTAGAACTTAATTCGGTAAATATTGAGCAATATCACAGAAAGGAATTAACAAAAAAGGTAAGTGAAATTATTAATGAAGTTTGTAAATGAAAAAAATTGTAACCATTTTAGGCGCGCGTCCTCAGTTTGTAAAAGCAGCTGTTTTAAGTAGAATTATTTCGAAATATAAACAAATTGAGGAAGTTATTGTGCATACGGGGCAGCATTATGATTCCAATATGAGTGCCATATTTTTTAATGAAATGGAAATTCCAACTCCAAAATATAACTTAGCCATTAATGGGATGAGTCATGGCGCAATGACCGGGCAAATGTTGCTAAAAATTGAAGAGGTTTTAATAGATGAAAAACCAGATCTTGTGGTAGTATATGGAGATACTAATTCTACGTTAGCTGGTGCACTTGCTGCAAAAAAAATGAATATTAAAGTAGTTCATATTGAAGCGGGTTTACGTTCTTTTAATATGAAAATGCCAGAAGAAATTAACCGGATTGTAACCGATCGAATTTCTGATTTATTGCTATGCCCAACGGTTACGGCTATTGAAAATTTGGACAATGAAGGTTTTGGAAATTTACCAAATAAAGTTGTAAAATGTGGTGATATTATGAAAGATGCCGTAAGTTATTACAGCCAATTTTCTGCAAATAAGTCATCTATTATTAATGATTTAAATTTTCGAAATAATAATTTTGTGTTAGCCACTATTCACCGACAAGAAAATACGGATGTATTGTCTAATTTAAAATCTATTTTTGAAGGATTAGAAAAAATCAATAATTCTATGCCTGTTGTAGTTCCGCTTCATCCAAGAACCAAAGGAATTTTAGCTAAAAATAAGCTAAAATATAATTTAAAATTTATAGATCCAGTAGGCTATTTTGATATGTTAGAATTGCTCAAAAATTGTAATTTAGTTGTAACGGATAGTGGTGGGTTACAAAAGGAAGCGTTTTTTAATAAAAAGCACTGTATTATTGCAAGAGAAGAAACAGAATGGGTTGAGCTGGTATCGAATGGCTTTGCAAAAATTGTGGGCTCAAATACAACTAATATGTTTAATTCATTCGTAGAATTTCAAGAATCAAAGGTTGATTTTAGTTTGAATTTATATGGTGAAAATAGTGGCGAGCAAATGTATAACGAAATTTATAAAATTATATAATGGGTATCGTTTTAAAGCAATCTTTTACTAATACTGTCATCCTATTTTTAGGTTTTTTTATTGGTGGTATTAATGTGTTGTTTTTATTTACCCATTTTTTGCACGAAGATTATTTTGGACTAATTACTTTTTTGCTCTCTGCAGGTAATATTTTGCTTCCGTTGGTTGTATTTGGTATGCAATATACCATTATTAAATACTATTTTTTTTATAGGAATAAGGAGGAAAAGGATACTTTCTTAACAGCAACTTTATTCTTTCCATTAGTTATTATTATTCCGTTAGCTTTTTTAGGAACCTACTTTTACGAAGGTATTTCTAATTGGCTTGCTGTTGAAAATATTCTTATAAAAAAGTACACTTATTTGATATTTATAGTGGCTGTTTTTATGGGGTATTTTGAGGTTTTTCATTCGTGGACAAAAATTCAAATGAATACCGTTTTTGGTAATTTTATTAAAGAGCTTTTTGCCAGAATTTGTACAACAGTATTATTAGTTTCAGTTTATTTTCAATGGATCTCGAATGAAGAATTTATTTATCTAGAAGTTATAATTTATGGTATACGCACTTTAATTATGATGGTTTATGCATTTTATTTATATAAACCTGTTTTTATATTTAAGTTACCAGCTAATTACAAAGAGTTATTTTCCTTTTCATTTTATATTATAATTGCTGGATCTGCCTCTGGTATTCTTTTGGAAATTGATAAATTTATGATACCTCAAATGGAGCAAATTGCTCAAGTAGCATATTATTCGGTAGGTATTTACATAGCAAGTGTTATTGCTATTCCTACCAGAGCCATGCAACAAATAACAGGTCCTATTACCGCAAAAGATATGATGGATGATAATTATGAGGAAGTTGATAATTTATATCGACAATCTTCTATTAATTTATTAGCGGTTGGAGGCCTACTTTTTCTTCTTATAAATTTAAATATTACCGAGATTTATGAAATAATAAACAAACCTCAATTCACCCAAGGAATAGGTGTGGTTTTAATTATTTCTGTTTCTAAATTAACCGAATTAGCACTTGGAACTGCAAATGCCATTTTGGTAAATTCAAGATATTATAAGATATTTTTTTACATTTCAATTGCAATGGCAATTACCGTAATTATATTAAACAAATGGTTAATAGATTTAATAGGTATTAATGGAGCAGCATGGGCAACGCTTATTGTTGCAATAATATATTCTATAGTTAAAATTGGTTATATATATTCCAAATTTAAAATTCAACCTTTTACGAAACAAACATCAGTTGTTTTGCTTGTGATTTTTATGTTTTACATCGCATTTTTATTTTGGAATTTTAATGTAAATCCACTCGTTGGAATTGTAATTAAAGGAATTATTATAACAATTGGGTATGTGGTTGTTATTAAAAAACTAAATATCTCAAATGAGATTAACGGATTAAATTTTAATCAGTTAATTTCAATATTTAAAAAATAAAAAAACCGTTTGATGTAACTGTTCAAACGGTTTTTAATTATGAAAAATCAAGACTATACTTAATTTTTAGCAGTACTAATATATCAGTCATTGATAAGTCAAAAGTAGGATTTTATTTTTAGCATAATGTAATTTTTGTTACAACTTCAAATAAAGAAATCAGCAATAAAATGAATAATTTTGTAAAAATTTAGTGTTAATATGATTTATATAACGACGTTACTTTACGGATTAATATTTTCTTATATAGGGCTGCTTTCACCGGGTATGTTAAATATGACAGCTTTAAAAACAAAATTATTAATAGGAACTAAAGAAAGTATTCAATTTGCAATTGGAGCGGCAATGATTGTATTTTTTCAAGCAGGTTTAGCGTTGTTATTCGCAGATATTTTAATTCAAAATCCTTGGATAATTGAAAAATTAAAGGTTGGTGCAATTTTTGTTTTTTTTGGATTATCAATATCTTTTTACATGTTGACAAGAAGGAAAAAATCAAAAGAAATAGCGCCAAAAAGAGGAGCGTTTTTATTACAAGGAATGGGAATGTCAATTATTAATATGCTCGCAATTCCATTTTATTTAGGGGTAGGAATATTTTTAATAGATTCTGGGATATTAGTATTAGAAAAACCATTTATATTTTTGTTTATTGTTGGAGCAACCTTGGGGTCCTTTTTACTCTTTTTCACTTATATTTTATTGGCAAATCAAATTATTAAACGTTTTTATTTTATTGCAAAAAACATTAATTACATTTTATCCTTGTTGTTTTTATGCTTAGGAATAATTACAATCATAAAAGTAATAACTTAATTTTGCATTATATTTGTTATTAAGATTTCAAAAATTTATGATTATACCTGCCATTGAAGCTAATTTAAAGCGAGGAATTGTGCTTTTAGAAGCAATTTCTGATGAACAATACAGCAATAAATCTATCGGTCCGTATTATTCGAGTATTGGAGCTCATGTTCGACATATTTTAGACGTTTTTGATTGTATTTTTGATGGTTTGCAAGAAAATAAAATTGATTTAATTGGAAGAAAACGCAACCAACTAATTGAAAATAAAACCAAACTTGGAATCCAGTATTTTAATGAGATAATCAAAAAATTGAATAATTTTAATATTGAAAACCTAAATAAAACTGTAAAAGTGACTGATGATTTAGGTTTGGGTGTAGTTACTGCTAATTATACAATTGCAGCTATTTTAATTCAGGCTCACAGTCATGCCATTCATCATTTTTCCAGTGTCGGATATGTAATAGATCAATTAAAAATTGAATTACCAGATCAAGATTTTGGATTTAACCCAACTACGCCACGAGCGTTTTCTTCAGTTTAAAAAAAGCCACTTTTTGATGTCCTATTTTAAGTAGTTAAAATACTTTTTTGAACCATTTTTATATGCTTTCTAATTTTAATAAGGCTTTTGATAAAAACAAAAGGCTTGTCATAGGCATGTTTAAAATGTTTATTATTTATTGTTGAAATTCTATAAACAATTTTCCAATGTTTTTTAATTTCTTTAATAGCCATCCAATAGGATCCTTTTTCGGAATCATAAATATGTGTTGGCTCAGAAATAATTCCATTTATTTCTAGAATTTTAAAATCTTTTCCTTTTTCAATTAATTCAAAAGAATTGTATTTTATATCTAGACGGCCGTAATATACTTTTGGTATTTGATGAAAAATGCTGTCAATTATTTCTTCAAGTTTTGGACATATTAGCTCATTTCCATTTATAAATTGAGTTCCTTTCGAATGATTACCAATTTCACTTAATACTCTTGATTCATTTTTTGGTAAAATAAAATGTAAGTCGTTAAAAAGTAGCTCTTTTAAAATGAATTCATATTTTTTTGCTCTTTTATCTTTTGAAATTAATTCCAATAAAGTAGAATCACCATCACCTGTAACAGTTAAATATTTTTTAAGGGTAATGGAGGTAATTTTTCCGTTAGGTTCATTGGGTAACCTATGGTAAAATATCCCACATTCTTTCGAGAAGGGAATAAATTCTTGAATAATAAGGTCTATTTCTTTATTTTTAGTCAGGTAGTTTATTAAATCTTCTTCAGAATTTATTTTTTTTACAAGCAATCCTCTAAAGCCAATATCAGGTTTACAAATTAAAGGGTAATTAATAGAACTGCTATTCAATTTATCTAAGATCTCTTTATTAAGTTCTCCTTTAGCAAAAAATAAAGTTAAAGGTCTATATTTTTGAGGAATTAATTGAATGGTTTTATATTTAGATTCACTTCCGTTTCCAGAATGGATAATACCAGGATTTGTTGCAGAAAAAAAGACAAGATTTCTTGCTTTAATAGCTAAATAAATAGCATAAGGTATAACAGGCAAATAAAACATATAAGACGGCCAGTATTCCCATTGAAAATATTTTTTAAGAAGGGTATCATTCATTTTTTTTTAGAAAAAAAAGCATTGAGAATTATTCGAATACTGGTGTAACCCAAATACATTGAGATAATAGCTAAAATGCATCCAATAGTAATCCACAAATAATGTTGTTGCGCTTTTATTGCTTTTAAACCAATGGTTATCAAAACCGGAGAAATAAGTAATAATGGCAATGTAATAAGTGCATATTTTAAGCCTCTGTACAATTCATTTCTATCTGTGCTCATTGGTGTAATTTTGAATAGCTGTACGTACGTTTTTATATTTTGATAATAATTGAGTAGCAATTTCTTCAGCAATATTCAGCTCTTCCATAAGCATTTTGGTTCCTCGGTCAACTAATTTATTGTTGCTTAATTGCATGTCAACCATTTTGTTATCTTTTATTCGTCCAAGTTGAATCATAGTGCAAGTAGAAATCATATTTAGAATCATTTTTTGGGCTGTTCCAGCCTTCATTCTAGAGCTTCCTGTAACAAATTCTGGCCCAACCACAACTTCAATTGGATGTTTTGCTATTTTGCCTAAGGGACTTCCTTCATTACAAGTTATACAACCCGTTAAAATAGTATGTTCGTTACATTTTTGAAGTCCACTTATTACATATGGCGTTGTTCCTGAGGCAGCAATTCCAATTACAGTATCAATTTCTGTAATTTGATATTTTTGAAGATCTTCCCAGGCCTGAGTGTTTGAATCTTCGGCAAATTCTACAGCCTTTCTTATGGCAACATCTCCACCAGCAATAATTCCTATAACTAAATTATGTGAAACTCCAAAAGTTGGTGGACATTCTGAAGCATCTAAAATACCCAATCTGCCACTTGTTCCAGCTCCAATATAAAACAAGCGACCACCAATTTTCATTCTTTTAACTATTTCATTAATTAACTGGTTTAGTGATGGTATGCTTTTTTCTACTGCATGGGCAATTGTTTGATCTTCTTTATTAATGTTTGTTAATAGTTGAAGAATACTCATTTTTTCTAAATGAGAATAATTTGAAGATTGCTCTGTTATTTTATTGAAACTCATAGTTCAAAAATATAAAAAAAAGCTTCAATTTATATTGAAGCTTTAAAAATTATAAAAAAATGCTGTTATTATATATTATCAATAATGGAATTAAAAGTTTTGCTTGGTCTCATTGCCTTAGTAGTTAATTCATTATTCAAATAATAATAACCTCCAATATTAACAGTTTTACCTTGCGCTATTTTTAATTCACCAATAATAACTTGTTCACTACTAGATAGTTCTTTATAAATTTTAGTAAAAATTGATTTTAGCTCTTGATCTGAATTTTGGATTGCTAATGCCTCTGCCCAATAAGTAGCTAAATAGAAGTGACTACCTCGATTGTCTAATTCACCCACTTTTCTAGATGGATTTTTTTTCATTTCCAATAATTTACCTGTAGCTATGTCTAATGTTTCAGCTAAAACTAAAGCTTTTTTGTTGTTAGTAGTTTCTCCTAAATGCTCTAAAGAAACAGCTAAAGCCAAAAATTCACCTAACGAATCCCAACGTAAATGTCCTTCTTCAACAAATTGTTCAACATGTTTTGGAGCAGAACCTCCAGCACCTGTTTCGAATAATCCACCACCATTCATTAATGGAACTATCGATAGCATTTTTGCACTTGTTCCCAATTCTAAAATTGGAAATAAATCTGTTAAATAATCACGTAATACATTCCCAGTAACTGAAATGGTATCTTCACCTTTTTTAACTCTTTTTAACGTGTAAATGGTAGCATCTTTTGGTGCTAATATTTCAATAGTTAACCCTGTTGTGTCTAGATCATTTAAATAAGTGTTCACTTTTTTAATTAATTGGGCGTCGTGAGCTCTAGTTTTGTCTAACCAGAAAATCGCAGGAGTATCTGTAGCTTTTGCTCTATTTACTGCTAATTTCACCCAATCTTGTACTGGAGCGTCTTTAACCTGACACATTCTCCAGATATCGCCTTTTTCTACGTTATGCGACATTAAAAGGCTACCATCATTATCAACAACTGATACTAAACCATCGCTTGGTATTTCAAAAGTTTTATCATGGGAACCATATTCTTCTGCTTTCTGAGCCATTAGACCAACATTTGGCACCGTTCCCATAGTGGTAGGGTCAAAAGCACCATTCTCTTTGCAAAAATCAATGGTAGCTTCGTAAACACCCGCATAACTACTGTCAGGTATAACAGCCTTTGTATCTTGTAGTTTTCCTTCTGAATTCCACATTTGTCCAGAAGTTCTAATCATTGCTGGCATCGATGCATCAATAATCACATCGCTTGGAACGTGTAGGTTTGTAATCCCTTTTTCAGAGTTTACCATGGCTAGTGCTGGTCCGTTTTGGATGCAATTAATAATTTCTAGTTCAATTGATTTTCTTTCATCTTCAGGCAATTGTTTAATTTTAGATGTCAAATCTCCAAATCCATTTCTAACATCAACACCTATTTTCTCTAAAACAGCTTGATACTTATCGAAAACTGGTTTAAAAAAAGAAGTCACAGCATGTCCAAAAATTATTGGATCAGAAACCTTCATCATAGTTGCTTTTAGATGTAAAGAAAACAATACATTCTGTTTTTTCGCATCATTTATTTGGGCATTTAAAAAAGCAATTAATGCCTTTTTGCTCATTGCGGTTGCATCAATTATTTCACCTGAAATTAGTTCAATTTTATCTTTTAAAACAATTTTGTTTCCAGTAGTGTCTTCAAAAATAATTTGAGCTAAGGTGTTTGAAGGTATGGTAATTGATTTTTCATTTGAGAAAAAATCACCACCTTCCATAGTAGCCACATGGGTTTTGGAATTAGCACTCCAAACTCCCATACTATGTGGGTTATTTTTGGCGTAATTTTTAACAGCTTTGGGTGCTCGTCTATCAGAATTGCCTTCTCTTAAAACTGGGTTAACGGCAGAGCCTTTTATTTTATTATATTTGGTTTGAATATTTTTATCTTCGTCGGTACTTATTTCTTCAGGATAATTAGGAATTGCAAAACCTGCATTTTGTAATTCTGAAATTGCTTCTTTTAATTGTGGAACAGAAGCTGAGATATTTGGTAATTTTATGATGTTAGCTTCAGGTTTTTTTGCTAAATCACCTAATTCTGACAAAGAATCTGATACTTTTTGAGAAGGATTTAAATAGTCAGAAAATTCTGCTAAAATTCTGCTTGCAAGAGAAATGTCTTTTGTCTCAATTTTTATATTTGAAGATTTTGTATACGCTTCAACAATTGGTAAAAATGAAAAAGTAGCTAAAGCTGGAGCTTCATCTGTTATTGTGTAAATAATTTTGGGTGTAGAGTTCATATTTTTTTATATGTTTTTATAACTAGTAAAATTTAGAATTATTGAAAATTTTAGATCACTATTTAGGGTTGAAATTAATGTTGTGCAAAGGTACTATAATTTTGTAAAATACGTATTCCGAAATCGTTATAAATAAGGTGGTATAATTTAAAATTAAATAAAAAAAGGGATATAAAAATGAAGAAATAATAATTAAGAAAACTAACTTATTTAAAAAACAAAAGCCACACTATTGATTACTCAATACTATGGCATTTTGCTGAAACATTTTTTTAATAAACCTTCAATTAAATTTTTATTTTTAAGTATGCCTTTTACAAGCCCCTATCTAAATTTTATTTTAATTGATGCAGGTTGATTCTCTTACAAAAATCAACATTTATTAATTGATGTTTCTTTAAAATAAAATCTAAATTTTTTTTGCAATTTTTTCAAATTACATACATTTAAAATTTTATTTTAAAATGTCTTTAAAACTATGTTTCCTTAACGTATGCTAAATACCGGGCTACACTACTTTCACAGTCAAGTTTTAAAAACGATGTTCAAGAACATATTATAAATTAATCTCGGACGGGTTGAAGTATAAAATCAGATTTTAAACTTAACATTACCCTCTTAGTTAAATTCACATTGTAAATTAAATACGAAAATATTAGAATTACAAATTTTAAACTATTTTAATATCAACACAATATCAACCGAGGTTATTAACAATTGTTCATAAAAAAACCGATTGTTTTCAATCGGTTTTTTAACTATTTTGAAAAACGTTTATTTACGTCTTTTCTCTTGAATTCTAGCTTTTTTACCAGTTAAACCTCTAAAGTAGAAAATACGTGCTCTACGAACTCTACCATGTTTGTTAACTTCAATTTTTTGAATTGCTGGTAAGTTTAATGGAAAAATACGTTCCACACCAACAGTACCTGACATTTTTCTAATGGTAAATGTTTCTGAAGCACCAGATCCTCTTCTTTGAATTACAGTACCTTTAAAAAATTGTGTACGTTTTTTATCACCTTCTTTAATTTCATAGTAAACAGTAATGGTATCTCCTGCTTGAAATTCAGGTAATTCATTTTTATTTACAAATTCGTCTTGAATAAATTTTACTAAACTTTCCATTCTATATTTTTTAATGGGTTTTTCAATAACCAACATTCACGATTCTCGCCAGAGGTTAATTTTGAGTGTGCAAATTTAATAAAAAAGATTAATCTTCCAACAAATCTGGACGTATTTTTTTTGTGCGTTCCATCGCCTGGTCATTTCTCCATTCATCAATTTTTGGAAAATTTCCCGATAATAGAATTTTTGGTACTTCCAGCCCTTTATATTCAGCAGGTCTAGTGTAAACAGGAGGAGATAATAAATTGTCTTGAAACGAGTCTGATAAAGCAGATGATTCATCACCTAAAACACCAGGAATCAATCTAATAATAGCGTCACAAAGTACAGCGGCACCTAATTCACCTCCACTTAATACATAATCTCCTATAGATATTTCTTTGGTAATGAAAAGTTCTCGAACTCGATGGTCAACTCCTTTATAATGCCCACATAAAATTAGTAAGTTTTTTTTTAATGAAAGGAAGTTGGCAGTTTTTTGATTTAATGTTAGAGCATCAGGCGTCAAATAAATAATTTCGTCATAGGTGCGTTCACTCTTCAATTTGGTAATGCATTTATCAATTGGTTCTATCAATAAAACCATTCCTGCTCCTCCACCAAACTGATAATCGTCTATTTTGCCATAATCGTTAATAGCGTATTCTCGTAAATCATGAAAGTGTACTTCAACCAAATTCTTATCAATAGAGCGTTTTATAATTGAATATTCAAACGGACTTTTAATTAATTCTGGTGATACAGTTATGATATCTATTCTCATTTTGCAAAGATAGGTTGTAAAGTTGAAATGATTAAAGTTTTAAAGTTGAAAATAGATTTGTAAAAATTCAATAGAAATTATCGCTGTAATTTTTAGTGAAATAGTTAATTAAAAACCTATAATTTAAGGGACTTTATCATTCGATCCACATTGTAAATATCTTTTTTTAATTCAATATTTTTAAAACCTTTCTTTTCTAATAATTCACAAGTTTCTTTTCCTAAATATTGATTTATTTCAAAATATAAATGACCATTTTTATTTAAATAGTTTTGGGCTAGATCTGCAATTTTGTCGAAAAATATAAGTGGATTTTCATTTTTTACAAATAATGCCAAATGTGGTTCAAAATTCAATACATTTTGTTGCATTTCTTTTTTTTCTACTTCACGAACATACGGAGGATTGCTTACTATAATGTCAAAATAGTCAGGTAAGCTTTTTGATTTTAAAATATCTAATTCGATAAAATTAATTGAAACCCCGTTACGTTTTGCATTTGATTTTGCTGTTTCCAATGCTTTTTTAGAAATATCTATGGCAAATACTTCTGCATTTGGCAAATTTAAAGCTAAGGAAATGGCAATACAACCACTACCAGTTCCTATATCAAGAATTTTAAGTTTTGGGTTTTGGGTTTTGAGTTTTAAGTTATCCAGAATCCAACGGATCAATTCTTCAGTTTCGGGTCTCGGTATTAAAACATTTTTATTCACATTAAATTTTAGTCCATAAAATTCAGTTTCACCAATAATATATTGAATTGGAATGTGTTCTTTTAAATTATTTAATGCGTTATTAAAAAAAGATAACTCAGTTTTATTGAATTCTAAATTTGGTTGAAGTGCCAAGTCAATTCGTGATATTTTTAACGTATATTCAATTAATAAATTAAAAAAAGATTGAATTTCAGTTTCAGGATATAACATAGAAAGTTCTAAAAAAAAGTGCTTTTTAAATTCTGAAATACGCATTACAAATCCTTTAACATCCATAAATTACAAGAATAATGTCCTGTATCACCCATGGGACCATCCAAATCTTTAAAACCAACTTTGTTATATAATTTTCGTGCATCAACCATATATGGTAACGTTTCCAAATAACATTGTTCAAAGCCAAAATCTTTGGCCTTTTGCAAGCAGATATTCATCATTTTACTTCCCAATCCAATTCCTCTTACTTCTGGTAAAAAATACATTTTTTGTAATTCACACACTTTTCCGTTGAAATTATCTAATTGTTTTATTCCAGCACCGCCGTAAATTTTTTGATCTTTTTCTATGACAAAATAAACTGCATTTTCAATATCATAAGCTTCAAATAAGGTATCTAAAATTACATCTGCATAAGCAGTTCCAACTTTAGGAACTCCAAATTCAAGTAAAATGGTTCGTATTGTTTTTGCAATTTTCGGATTATCTTCAAGTTTTATTTCTCTAATTATAAAATTATTGGTACTCATTTTTTAATACTATTTTTGTGGTGTGAATATACACGAAAAATATATAAATCGATGCATACACATTGCTAAAAATGGAATTGGAAATACCTATCCGAATCCATTGGTTGGGAGTGTTATTGTTTTAAATAATAAAATTATTGGCGAAGGTTGGCATCAAAAATCTGGTGGTCACCATGCCGAAGTTGAAGCTATAAATGACGTAAGTGATAAAAATTTACTTAGAAAAGCAACAATTTATGTTAATTTGGAACCGTGTTCACATTTTGGTAAAACACCCCCTTGTGCAAATTTAATTATTGAAAAAGGGATTAAAAAAGTAGTAATAGGTTCTTTAGATCCAAATCCGAAAGTAGGAGGAAAGGGCGTTAAATATTTACAAGATAATGGTTGTGAAGTAGTTGTAGGGGTTCTTGAAAAAGAATGCTTAGAATTAAATAAAAGATTCTTTACTGTTCATATTAAAAATAGACCATTCGTGATTCTTAAATGGGGTGAGACTAAAAATGGATTTATTGATGAAATTAGAAATGAAAAATCATTGAAAGAACCAAATTGGATTTCAAATGTTTATTCGCAACAGCGAGTTCATAAAATGAGAGCTGAAGAGCAAGCAATATTAATAGGAACCAATACCGCTTTAAATGATAATCCTTCTTTAACAGTTCGAAGTTGGTTTGGTAAAAATCCAATAAGAATTGTGTTAGACAGACAGTTGAAAATTCCTTCACATTACGAGTTGTATAGTGGTTTAGTTAAAACTATTTTTTTAACTGAAAAAACACCATCATTTAAATTAAATGAAAATGTGTTTTTTGAGGAATTAGATTTTAAATCGAATGTTCCTCAGCAAATTTGTGCCATTTTATTAAAACACGAAATTCATTCTGTAATAATTGAGGGAGGAGCCAAAACTTTGCAAACTTTTATAAATGAAAACTGTTGGGATGAGGCCTATAAATTTGTTGGCAATATGGTATTTGAAGGTGGAGTAAAGGGACCTGTTCTAAATATAATGCCAACTAAAATTGAACAAATTTCAGATGATATTTTGAATTGCTATGTTAACTATTAATCCACTTAATTTTCATATTTATTTTTAACCAAGATACATACAAAACCATTGTAAAAATTCCTGAACCTATCCAATTTAAAGAAAAAGGAAGTAAATTTTTAGGATATGTTTACCCTATAAATGACGAAAGTGATGTAAAAGAACGGATAGATAATCTAAAAAGAGAACATAATAATGCACGGCATTGGTGCTATGCATGGCAATTGGGCGTGGATGAGTTAAGATATAGAACTAATGATGATGGAGAACCTAATAATTCTGCAGGGATTCCAATTTACGGTCAAATTTTATCAAAAGAAATCACAAATGTTTTGGTGGTAGTTGTTCATTATTTTGGAGGTACAAAATTGGGAGTTGGAGGGTTAATTAGTGCTTATAAAACTGCGGCAAAATTAATTTTGGAGGAAGCTGAAATTGTTGAAAAAACAATTGATTGTAGTTTTAATTGGTAATGTACTGAAAAATAGTTGGTGGATTTTATAAAAATAATTTGTATTATATGCTCATTAATCTGAAGAGGAAATATGCTCTGGTGGAGACCAACATATTAGCAATAAGATTAATGCAATAAGGTAAAAAAGGCAGTTC
>NZ_JAUYUD010000115.1 GCF_030692605.1 Lutibacter sp. | reverse complement strand
TTTTTACGCCTTTCTTTATTAAGGCAATTGCCTTTTTTCGATACGAACTTCTAATCGTATCATCAACTGTCCTAAAATCTTCTTTTTCCATAGGACAAATATACAACTTTTTTATGAATATATTACCGCTAGGTTAATAACTTATTTTATTTTTATATCATAAAAGTAATGTTTGATCTTAATTTTAACATCATTTAACAAGGTGCTTTATGTTGTTTTAAATATGTTTTGTAATAAAGGAAAAAAGAATTATATTTGCACCCGCCTTAATTGAAGAGGCAGCATAAAAATTAATAAAGCGAATAAAAAACAGCTTATGTACGCAATTGTAGAAATAGCAGGGCAGCAGTTTAAAGTAGCAAAAGACCAAAAAGTTTACGTTCATCGTTTGAAAGAAGTAGAAGGAGCAAAAGTTTCTTTTGATAAAGTACTTCTTTTAGATAGCGAAGGAACTGTAACTGTTGGCGCCCCAGCTATATTAGGAGCCGAAGTAACGGCAAAAATCTTAGGTCACCTTAAAGGTGATAAAGTAATCGTTTTTAAGAAAAAACGTAGAAAAGGATATAAAGTAAAAAACGGACATCGTCAGTTTTTTACAGAAATTCAAATTGAAAACATTGTAGCAAGTGGTGCTACTAAAAAAGCTGCTGTTAAAAAAGCTGCTGTTAAAAAAGAAGAACCCAAAGCTAAAGAAGAAACTCCAGTAGTTGAAACTTCGATAGATTTAAGTTCTATGTCTGTTGCAGAATTAAAAGCTTTGGCAAAAGGGAGTGGTATTGAAGGATATACTTCTTTGAAAAAAGCGGAATTAATTGAAGCATTAACTAAATAAGTATTACATTTTAAAACCATAATATCATGGCACATAAAAAAGGAGTAGGTAGTTCGAAGAACGGTAGAGAATCCGAATCGAAACGTTTAGGAGTTAAAATATTTGGTGGACAAGCTGCAATTGCAGGTAATATAATTATCCGTCAAAGAGGAACCACACATCACCCAGGTGATAATGTGTATATGGGTAAAGATCATACGTTACATGCAAAAGTTGACGGTGTGGTTAAATTCCAAAAGAAGAAAGACAATAAATCATTTGTTTCTATTGAGCCTTTTGAAGCTTAATTAATGCATTGAAAAATATAAAACTCCCTAACCTAGTTAGGGAGTTTTTTTATGCATATTTTGTACCTTAGCACTTTTATAACATTGTTGTATAACATATTTATTTATATTGTTTCTACTGTTTTGCCTTTGGCGGCAATTTTCAATAAAAAAATTAAACTTTTTATTGAAGGAAGAAAAAATACGTTTTCTATTTTAGAGAAGACCTTGAATAAAACAGAGAAAACAATTTGGATGCATTGCGCTTCCTTAGGAGAATTTGAACAAGGAAGGCCAATTGTTGAATTGATAAAAAAAGAATTTCCCACCAAAAAAATTGTAGTTACTTTTTTCTCACCTTCGGGTTTCGAAATTAGAAAAAATTACAATCTTGCAGATGTTGTTTGCTATTTGCCTATAGACACAAAACGAAATGTGGAAAAATTCGTAAAATTGGTAAATCCTGAATTAGCCATTTTTGTGAAATATGAATTTTGGCCTATTCTACTTCAAGAACTGCATCGAAAAAAAATAAAAACGATATTAATCTCAGGTATATTTAGAGAGAATCAAGTTTTTTTTAAATGGTATGGGTTTTGGATGCGGAACTATTTAAAAGCATTTAGCCATTTTTTTGTTCAAAATAATAAATCAAAACAATTATTAGAACGCATCAATTTTAAAAATGTTACTGTAAGTGGCGATACTAGATTTGATCGCGTATTTGAAATTACAACGCAAGATAATACATTGCCATTTATAGCCGAATTTAAAAATAATTGCCACACTTTGGTTGCTGGAAGCACTTGGAAGGAAGATGAGAAATTACTGATTGCTTATATAAATGAAAAGGCTACAGAAAACGAAAAATTCATAATTGCACCTCACAATATGAATTCAAAAGATATTATGGAATTGAAATTGGCAATTTCTAAAAAAACAATTCTATTTTCAGAAAAAGAAGGTAATCCTTTAAAAGATTATCAAGTTTTTATAGTTGATACAATTGGTATTTTAACTAAAATTTATAGTTATGCCACAATCGCTTATGTTGGTGGCGGATTCACAAAATCGGGAGTTCATAATGTATTGGAACCGGCAACTTTTGGAATTCCAATTATTATTGGACCAAATTATGCGAAGTTTGAGGAGGTGAAAAATTTGATTGCCATAAACGCCTGCTATTCTGTGCATGATTCTGAAAATTTATCAGTACTTTTAACAAAATTAGCTTCAGATATTAAAAATAGAAATGAAGCAGGTTTAAAGGCATACAATTATATAAAAAGCAATATTGGAGCTTCGCAAGAAATTTTAAAATATATTAAAAAATGAGAGAAAAATTAGAAAGTTATTTTGGCTTTGTGTTTGAAAAGGAATTGTTAGACGAGATTGAATTATTGGGAACATATAAAAAACTAAGAGAAAATGAACTTTTAGTTGATTTAGGTGATAAAATGAAGGGAGTTCCATTGTTATTAGAAGGTGCAATTAAAATTGTACGAGAGGATAAAAATGGAGAAGAAATTTTACTTTATTTTTTAGAAAGAGGAGATACTTGTGCAAGTTCATTTGCTAGTGCAATTTCGAATGGGAAGTGTGGAATTAGAGCAATAGCTGAGAAAGAATCTGAAATTATTTTTCTTCCTAAAGAAAAACTAGATGATTGGTTGGTGAAATACAAAACTTGGAGAAATTTTGTAATTGATAGTTACAATATTCGTTTGAACGAAATGATGGAAACTATAGACACATTGGCTTTCATGAGAATGGATGAACGTTTATATAAATACCTAAGAGATCGTGCACAAATTATGCGTGAAACTAGCTTAAACACTACGCATCAAGAGATAGCATATGATATGCATACCTCTCGAGTTGTAGTTTCCAGGTTGTTAAAACAATTGGAAAACGAAAAGAAAGTTAAATTGCACAGAAACAGAATTGAGATTCTGGAATTTTAATGTTTAGTAACATTTGTTACAAAACATCGTATTTTTAAAGATACATTTGAGTTACTAACTAATACAAAAAAACTCATGGAATTAATTTTTCAACCTTGGCCATGGTATGTTGCAGGCCCTTTAATTGCCATTGTAATGTTTCTGCTTTTTTACTTTGGAGAACGTTTTGGAGTATCTTCTAACCTAGAAACATTTTGTTCGATAGGTGGTGCAGGAAAATTTGTAGATTATTTTAAAATTGACTGGAAACAAAACACGTGGAATCTAATTTTTATCGCTGGCGCAGTTGTGGGTGGTTTTATAGCTTCGCATTATTTGTCTATTGGAGACCAAGTTGCATTAAACCCCCAAACAGTTGAAGATTTAGCCGCCATTGGAATAGAAAATGCAGGAGCAACTTATTTACCCGATGCTATTTTTAGCATAGAGACCATGCTAACTTTTAAAGGATTTTTAATATTACTTGGAGCTGGTATTATGGTTGGGTTTGGTGCACGTTGGGCTGGAGGATGCACATCCGGACATGCTATTGTGGGTTTAAGCAATTTAGAACTCCCTTCATTAATTTCTGTGATTGGATTTTTTATTGGAGGTTTAGTAATGACTTGGTTTATTTTACCATTAATATTGTAAGAGATGAAATTTATAAAATTCTTTTTAGTAGGTATTCTTTTTGGAATAGTAATGAGTAAGGCCGAAATTATTTCGTGGTATAGAATTTACGAAATGTTTAAATTTCAATCGTTTCATATGTATGGGTTTATTGGTTCAGCAGTAATGATAGGTATGGTAAGCATGTTACTGTTTAGAAAAAAAGTGGTAAAAACATTTGAAGGTCAGGATATCCATATAACTTCTAAAGAAAAAGGCTTATATAGAAATTTATTAGGAGGAACTTTATTTGGATTTGGTTGGGCATTGGCTGGTGCTTGTCCGGGACCTATGTTTGTTTTAATTGGAAAAGGTGTATTACCAATTGTAGTTGTAATTTTTGGAGCAACATTAGGAGCGTTTTTATATGGTTTATTCAAAGATAAAATTCCTCATTAAAATTCATTAAAATGAAAATTCATGAAATTGTTGAAAATTCTTTCGCAACTATTTTTGAAGAGAATTTACGGCATGAACTTTGTAATTACGGAGTTTTAAAAAAGACAGATCCTGAGAAAATTATTGTTGATGTTAGAAGAGATATAGAATTTATACCTTTGGTAATAGATGGAAATGTAAAGGTATTACGTAGAGATGGTAAAGGAAATGGTGTTTTTTTACACTTTATAACCAAAAACCAAACAAGTGCTATTGCAATTGCTTACGCACTTGAAAATAAAAAAAGTGAAATTAGATTAGAAGCTGAAACAGAACTTACTTATATTGCAATACCATCTGAAATTTTGAAAGTTTGGTTTGTTAAATACCAAAGTTGGAGGTCATTCTTTTTTAAATTAAATCAACAGCAAACTTCCTATTTGGTTCAAAAAATAAATAATATTTCTTTTGAAAATTTAGAATATAATTTACAAAATTATTTAAAGGAAAACAGTGAAGTTCATAATAATAAAACTATTTTTTTAAAACATTTTGACATAGCGCGTGATTTAAAAGTTTCCCGAGAAGCAATTTCAAGGACTTTAAAGAAATTAGAAAAGGATGAAGTGATTTCTTTGGGAAGAAATAAAATAATATTGAATTAAAGTATTGTCTACAAAAAAAATACCCTCTTTTAATTGCCCTATAATCGTGAATTATTGCGTTCTGGTTTAAATCCTTTCAATCATTTTATCAAAAATTTATAATCTTCCGTAACGGTTAATAATTAAGTATATTTGTGAGATTATCCACAAATTAATTTAGCAAGAATGAAACTGATTGTTTATTTAGCCATGTTTCTTTTGTTTTTAGGATGTAATTATTCAAAACAAAGAGATACTAAAACGACTGAAATTGATTTTCTTAAAACTAAACCGAATCACTTAACTAGCAGTCCAGGTGAAACTGAAAAGCTCAAAGTTGCAGTTTCAGCAATTATTACACCGAGGGAAACTCTTAATTATTACAAAGATTTATTGAACTATATAACTAAAGAACTCAACTATGAAATTGAGTTTAAACAACGCAAAACCTATGAAGAGGTTAATGAACTGCTGTTTAAAAATGAAGTTGATTTAGCATTTATTTGTTCTGGGGCTTATGTAATTGAAAAAGATAAGAATAATATTGAATTATTAGTAGTGCCAATTTCGAATGGCAAACCATTTTATCAGGCATATATAATTGTTCATGAATCTTCTAAAATCACTTCTTTTGAAGAGTTAAAAGGCAAATCGTTTACTTATACCGATCCGATGTCTAATACAGGTAAATTGTATGCGTTGAAGAGAATCAAAGATTTAGGTCAAAATGAAGATGCCTATTTTAAAAGTACCATGTATTCAAATGCCCATGATAATTCGATGCAATTAGTGGCTAAAAAAATTGTGGAAGGAGCTACTATAGATGGTTTGATATATGATTATGCTGCAAAATATTACCCAGAAAAAGTTAAAGGGATTAAAATAATTGAAAAATCGGAGAATTTTGGAATACCTCCAATTGTAGTTCCAACTGAATTAGATGCTATAACAAAACAAAAACTAAAAAAAATATTTTTAGAAATTCATCAAGATTCTGTCGGAAAAAAAATATTAGATAAATTAATGATTGACCGTTTTGAGGAAGGTAAAGACGAAAACTACAACAGTATTCGAAAAAATTATGTGTACACTAAACAATGAAAAATAAATTATTTGTACCTCTTTTTTGGAAGTTTACAATTGCTTTAACAGTTATTGTTGCCTTATTTGGTAGTATAAATTTTTATTTTATCAATTATGCTGTTTATGATTTATTTGAAAAAGAAATTAATCGCCATGGTTTAACAATCACAAAGAGTATAGCCGAAAGAAGTGTTGACGATATATTATACGATGATTTATCCAATTTAAATAAATTGGTTTCTGATAAAATGAGAATAGATGCAAATATTGCCTATATCTTTATTGTTGATGAAAATAATCATTTGTTAGCGCACACTTTTAATGATATGGTTCCTGCTACATTATTGGGTTTAAAAACAAACAAAACTAAGGAGTCTATTCAGCGTGTGATTTATAAAAACTATCCTGAAAGCACTATAAGAGATTTCTCAATTCCTATTTTAGAAGGAAGTATTGGTAAAGTTCGTGTAGGTATTTTAGAAGATAGTTTTAATACAAGCATCAATCAGATTAACAGTTTTTTTCTTCTAATGATCTTATTATTTTTAGCGCTTGGAGTTTTAGGAACCTTTATATTCTCATATATAATAACCTTGCCCATTAAGAAAATAAGTAAAATGGCAGATAATCTTGATTTAAATTCAAACCAAATAGGCATCGAATTAATTCAAAAAGAGGGTTTTTTGCAAAAGATCTTCCAACATAAAAAAATGGAAGATGAAATTGATGTATTAACAGATAAATTTAACCCGTTGTGCATTTATAAAAACAGGAATAAAAGTTGTTCATTGACTATATAAAGTCGTATATTTATTTGTATATCAAGCAATTAAATATATGAACAACTTTAAATCAAATTACGACAAAATTTTAGAAATATTAAA
>NZ_JAUYUD010000112.1 GCF_030692605.1 Lutibacter sp. | reverse complement strand
TTCACATAATAGATATTTAGAAAAAATGGAAGATAGATTAACGAAATTCAATGAATTAATGAATACATTCAAGTCTGAAAACCAATTAGGGAAAAATCTATCCAATTTAATTGTAAATATTTAATAGACTTTATATAATACCGAAAAAGCTTTTTGTACCAAAGAAAAAGGAGAATGGATTGAAACATCTTCAAAAGAATACATTCATAAAGCTAACGCAATTAGTAGATCACTATTACGATTAGGAATAAAACCAAACGATAAAATTGCAGTAATTTCTAGTACAAATCGCACCGAATGGAATATTATTGATATTGGAATTCAGCAAATTGGAGCCCAAAATGTACCCATGTATCCTACTATTAGCAATCGCGAATCTGAATATATTTTTAACCACGCCGAAGTGAAATTGTGTTTTCTTTCAGATGAAAATTTGTTTCAAAAAGTAAATGAAATATGCAAAAATGTTCCTACATTACTCGACATTTATTCTTTTGATAAGGTAAATGGATGCAAAAATTGGCAAGAACTATTAGAGTTAGGTAAAGATGTATCCAATCAATCTGAAGTTGAACTTCTTAAAAATAATATAAAGCCTTCTGCATTGGCAACCATCATATATACATCTGGAACTACTGGAATTCCTAAAGGAGTGATGCTATCTCATCATAATTTAGTTACAAATATTCTTGCTGCTGTTCAATTTTTACCCGATTTCAAACCAAATTCAAAAACACTTAGTTTTTTGCCTGTTTGCCATATTTTGGAACGATGTGCAATTTATGTCTATCAGTATTTAGGACTTTCTGTTTATTATGGAGAAGGAATCGATAAAATTGGTGAGAACATTCAAGAGGTTAAACCAGAATTTATGACAGTTGTACCAAGACTAATTGAAAAAATGTATGATAAAATTTATACAAAAGGGTCTGGCATAGGTGGAATTAAACAATTGCTATTTTATTGGTCTATAAAACTAGGGGAATCTTATGAAATAAATACCCAAAAGTCATTATGGTATAGATGGCAACTCGGCATCGCAAGAAAACTAATTTTCAATAAATGGAAAGCGGCTTTGGGTGGCAACTTAAAATATATGATATGTGGTAGCGCTCCTTTGCAGCCAAAATTAATTAACATGTTTGGTGCTGCCGGAATAAAAATTATTGAAGGATACGGTTTGTCAGAATCTCCAATTGTTTCTGCAAACAATTATAAAATTAACAAAGTAAAAGTAGGAACTGTTGGAATTGCAGTTACTGGTATTTCAATTTCTATTGCTGACGATGGTGAAATTCTCGTACAGGGAAACAATGTTATGATGGGTTATTATAAAGATGTTGAAAAAACAAATGAAGTGATTAAAAACGGTTTTTTTCATACTGGCGATAAAGGAGAAATTGATGCTCAAGGATTTGTAAAAATTACAGGACGAAAAAAAGAAATTTTTAAAACTTCTGGGGGAAAATACATTGCACCTACTTTAATTGAAAGTAAACTAAAAGAATCTCGATTTATAGAGCAAGCCATGATCATTGGCGAAGGCGAAAAAATGCCAGCAGCACTAATTCAACCAAATTTTGATTTTTTAAAATCTTGGATTTTGAAAAAAAATCACAAAATTGAAGATAGCTTTGAAGCTATTTGTAATCATAAAAAAGTGATAAAACGAATCCAAAAAGAAATCGTTTTCGTAAATTCTAATTTCGGTAATTGGGAAAAAATAAAGCAATTCGAATTAACACCCGATGTTTGGTCGGTTGAGAATGGTTTATTAACCCCCACCATGAAAATGAAAAGAAGTGTTATTAAATTGAAATACAGTTATTTATATGATAAAATTTATCAATAAAAATTAAATTCTACACCTATAATAAGAGTTGTAAATTCATTTTAAATTTTATATTTTGCAAGCACCAACAAAACAAAATAAACATGTCAATAAAAATTAATAGATTATTTGATTTTGCTCATTTTCAATTAGAAAAATTTAATTTAGAAAAAGCATTTATTACTAAATATAACGGTACTTGGGTTTCAATGTCGTCCAAAGAATACATTGAAAAAGCAAATGCCATAAGCAGAGGTCTTTTAAAATTAGGCATCAAACCAGGAGATAAAATTGCGATAATTTCAACAACAAATAGAACGGAATGGAACGTTCTGGATATTGGGGTTATGCAAATTGGAGCCATAAATATTCCTATGTACCCTACCATTTCTAAAGATGAATATGAGTACATTTTCAATCATTCAGAAGTTAAACTATGTTTCTTGTCTGATGAAGTTCTTTTGGAAAAAGCTAGACACGCTCAAAAAAATGTTCCAACATTAAAAGAAATTTATTCTTTTGATAGCATTGAAGGGTGCAAAAATTGGGAAGAAGTAATTGATTTAGGAAAAGATACAAGTACACAAGGTGACGTTGAAAAATTGATGGATGCAGTACAACCATCTGATTTAGCAACTATTATTTACACTTCAGGTACTACGGGAACACCAAAAGGCGTAATGCTTTCTCATAACAATATAGTAACTAATGTTTTAGATAGTTACTCTCGTTTACCATTAAAAGATGGAGCAATGAGTGTATTAAGTTTTTTACCTGTTTGTCATATTTTTGAAAGAATGCTTCATTATTTATATCAATATGCTGGTATTTCAATCTATTTTGCTGAATCCATGGATAAAATTGGAGACAATTTAAAAGAAGTAAAACCATCTTTAATGTCTGTTGTACCTAGGTTATTAGAAAAAGTATATGAAGGAATTATTACAAAAGGTACTGCTTTAACTGGAATTAAAAAGATGTTGTTCTTTTGGGCAGTGGATTTGGGACTTAAATATGAACCCTATGGTCAAAATGGTTGGTGGTATGAACAAAAATTAAAAATAGCAAACAAACTTATATTTAGTAAATGGCGAGAAGCCTTAGGTGGAAAATTAGTAACAATGGTCTGTGGCTCTGCCCCTTTACAACCTCGTTTAGCTCGTATTTTTACTGCAGCTAAAATGGATATCATGGAAGGTTATGGGTTAACAGAAACGTCCCCTGTTGTGAGTGTAAATATGTACAAAGACAAAATGTTGAGATTTACTACTGTTGGTAGAGTAATTGCTAATGTTGAAGTTAAAATAGCTGAAGACGGAGAAATTTTAATTAAAGGCCCAAATGTAATGCAGGGTTATTATAAAGATCCTGAAAAAACAGCTGAAGTTATGTCTGGTGATTATTTTCATACAGGTGATAAAGGTGAAATTGATGCCGATGGTTTCTTAAAAATAACTGGTCGTAAAAAAGAAATTTTCAAAACATCAGGGGGTAAATATATTGTTCCCGCATTGTTAGAAAATGAAATGAAACAATCTCGATTTATAGAACAAATAGTGGTAATTGGTGAAGGTCAAAAAATGCCTGCTGCAATTATTCAACCAAATTTTGAATTTTTACGAGAATGGGCAAAACGCAAAGGAGAACCCGTTTTAAGTAATAATGCCGATTTAATTGAGAACCCTCGCATTATTAAACGTATTCAAAAGGAAATTAATAAGGGCAATAAGAATTTTTCACAATGGGAAACAATCAAGCGTTTTGAATTATCACCAGATGTTTGGGGTATCGATAATGGCTTATTAACACCTACTATGAAACCTAAACGAAATGAAATTATAAAAAAATATCAATACTTGTACGATAAAATTTATAAAATAACGACTTAATCTATTGAATATTAGGCCGAACTCAGAATATAATACTGATTGAATTTTTCAATTCATTCAGTATTTTTTATAAATTGGTTTTTATACTTTTGTAATCAAATAACAACAAATGGAACATTTTATAGTATCTGCCCGTAAGTATCGCCCTCAAACCTTTGAGGATGTGGTTGGGCAACAAGCTATTACAAATACACTTGAAAATGCTATAAAAAATAATCATTTAGCACAAGCTTTACTATTTACAGGACCAAGAGGTGTTGGTAAAACTACGTGCGCAAGAATTTTGGCAAAAAAAATCAACCAGAGCGCTACTACAAGTTTTGATGAAGATTTTGCTTTCAATATTTTTGAACTTGATGCTGCTTCTAACAACTCTGTGGATGATATTCGTAACCTGAACGATCAAGTTAGAATTCCGCCTCAAACAGGTAAATATAAAGTTTATATTATAGATGAGGTACACATGTTATCATCTTCTGCTTTTAATGCGTTTTTGAAAACATTAGAAGAACCACCGGCACATGCTATATTTATATTAGCAACTACCGAAAAACACAAAATTATACCAACCATTCTATCTCGTTGCCAAATTTTTGATTTTAAAAGAATTGGAGTTTTAGATACCAAAAATTATTTAGAAAAAATTGCAGTGCAAGAAAATGTAATTGCAGATGATGATGCATTGCATATTATTGCACAAAAAGCTGATGGAGCTTTAAGAGATGCTTTATCTATTTTTGACAGAGTTGTTAGTTTTTCTGGAGCAAATTTAACCAGACAAGCTGTTACCGAAAATTTAAACGTGTTGGATTATGATGAGTATTTTCAAACCACAGATTTTATACTTCAAAACAAAATTCCTGAGGTTTTAATTCATTTCAATTCAATTTTATCGAAAGGATTTGATGCACACCACTTTATTATTGGCTTAGCGGCTCATTTTAGAGATTTGTTAGTTGCAAAAGATAAAATAACTATTGAATTGTTAGAAGTTGGTGACAACGCTAAAAAGAAATATTTAGAACAGTCGAAAATAAGTGATTTACGTTTTCTTATTCAAGGTATAGAACTTGCCAATCAGTGTGATTTGAATTATAAATCAAGTAAAAATCAGCGATTACTGGTAGAATTAACCTTAATGCAATTAGCCTCTATCACTTTTGATGGAGAAAAAAAAAATAACAAACCATATATAATTGCCGCGCTTCATTTTAACGCTGGTACTATTTCTAAACCTTTTTTAGGTGCTCAAATTATTCCAAAAAAGATAGTTAAAATTGAAGAAAAGCCCATTTTTATAATTCCTGAAGTAGAAGAAGAACCTATTTCAAAAAGAGAAATTCCAACTATTACATTAGATACAGCAACTAGGAAACGATCAACACTTTCAATAAAAAGTCTTGAAATTAAAAATGAAATAGCAAATGCAGAAGTAGTATTTGAAGAAGTTGAGGGTTTACCTTCTGATGAATTTAGTGTAGTAGATGTTCAATTTTTTTGGAAAAAATACATCGAACTTTTAGAATCTAAAGGAAAAAAAAGTGTCGCTTCAATTATGAACGCCAACATTCCTACGGCAGACCAAAATAATATTATATTTGAATTACCAAATAATTTAATGAAAGCGCAATTAGATCGAGCTAAAACTCCTTTAATCAATTATTTACGCGAAAATTTAAATAATTTTAAAATAGACTTAAAGATTGAAGTTAATGAAGAAGAAACTAAAAAATATGCCTATACTCCCGAAGAAAAATATCAAAAGTTACTTGAAAAGAATAAACATATTGCATTGCTGCGTAGATCATTTGATTTAGAGATATAATAAAAAAAATATTTTATGTTAGGACTAAAATTACCTACAGATCCTCGATGGGTAAATATTGCAGAAAAAAATATTGATCAAATATTAATTGATCATGCACATTGTGAGCTAAAGGCGGCTGCCACTGCAAATTCATTAATTATGAGTTTCCCAGAATATCCTGATTTGGTAGATGAAATGATTTCGTTGGTAAAAGAAGAAATGAGTCATTTTAAAATGGTGCACGATAAATTACAAGCTCGAAATATTATATTGGGTAGAGATCGAAAAGACCTATATGTTCACGATTTGATCAAATTTTTTCCAAAAGGAGGCAGTAGAACTACACAATTAGTACATCGTTTATTATATGCTGCATTAATTGAAGCACGCAGTTGTGAACGGTTTAGATTGCTGTCAGAAAATATTGAAGATAAAGAATTATCAAAATTCTATAGAGACTTAATGGCTTCAGAAGCAAACCATTATGTATTATTTTTAAATTTTGCTCGTTCTTTTGGAGAGCGCATAGAAGTAGATAAAAAATGGAATGATTTATTAGAATTTGAAGCTGAATTAATGCAAAATTTAGGAACTAAAGGAACTGTACACGGATAATGTTTCAAATTTATTAAAAAATAGATACTGGCAGATTAAGAGTTTAAAGTATAATTAAATTAAATGTTTAGTAAAGAAGAATCGACAAAATTAAGACAGGAATTTTGGACAAGTTTTGGAAAATCTTTTCCAAGAAAATGGGTTTTGCACAATACTAAAATTAAAGATTTCAGTTTTAAATTTGTTGCAGAAAATAAAACAGCACTTGTTTGTTTAGACATAGAATCAAATGATAGCAACAAAAACAAATTGCTGTTTGATCAAATTTTAGAGGTAAAAGATATACTTATTGAAGATTATTTGCCCGATATTATTTTTGATGAAATTTACATGCTTGGTAATGGCAAAATTATTCATAGAATTTATGTAAAATTTAATGGAGACTTTAACATTCACAATAAAAATACCTGGCAAAATACTTTTATTTTTTTCAAAGAAGCAATGCATCAATTTGAAGATTTTTATGAATTTTATGAAGATTTTATTAAGCAAGCTATTTATAATTAGTTGTTAGTTTTTTGCTTTTAGTCTAAACTTTTCAACTTTCAACTCTTAAAAATAGTTTACTTTTGCACAATGAAAAGCATTCAAAATGATACAATTATTGCCCTAGCAACTTCTTCTGGAGTTGGAGCAATTGCTGTCATACGCTTGTCTGGAGAAAATTCCATTAAAATTGTGAATCAATTTTTTAAATCAAAATTAAGGAATAAAGATTTACAAAATGTTGCTTCGCACACCATTCATTTAGGACATATTATTGATAATAAACGAGTTATTGATGAGGTTTTGGTATCAATTTTTAAAAATCCTCGTTCTTATACCGGTGAAAATGTAGTTGAAATAAACTGTCATGGTTCTGTATATATTCAGCAAGAAATATTGCAATTATTCATTAAAAATGGAGTTAGAAATGCCAATCCTGGTGAATTTACGTTGCGTGCATTTTTAAATGGAAAAATGGATTTAACACAGGCTGAAGCTGTAGCGGATTTAATTTCATCAAATTCAGCAGCCTCACACCAAGTTGCATTGCAACAAATGCGAGGTGGTTTTAGTACAGAAATTCAACTATTAAGAACCCAATTATTAAATTTTGCCAGTTTAATTGAATTAGAACTCGATTTTGCTGAAGAAGATGTTGAATTTGCTGACCGAAATGAATTTAAAAATTTAGTTCAAAAAATTAGTGCAGTTTTAAAAAGATTAATTGATTCGTTTGCGGTTGGAAATGTATTAAAAAATGGAATTCCAGTTGCTATTGTTGGTGAACCAAATGTTGGTAAATCAACGCTGTTAAATGCCCTTTTAAACGAAGATAAAGCAATTGTTAGTCATATTGAAGGAACAACCAGAGATGCTATTGAAGACGAAATTTCGATAGATGGTGTAGCATACCGTTTTATTGATACTGCAGGAATAAGGGTTACAGAAGATTTTGTAGAAAGTATAGGAATAAAAAAGACATTTGAAAAAATTGAACAGGCGCAATTGGTAATTTACCTATTTGATTTGGAAAAAGTTAAAAACAAACAAATTTCATTGGAAAATATTTTAGCTGAAATAGAAAAAATTAGAGAAAAACATCCAACTAAACATATTTTAATAATAGCTAACAAAGTCGATTTAGTTTCAGAAGAAATTAAGTTGAACGTTGATAAAAAATTTAAAAAATTCAATCATTTATTTTTGTCTGCGAAACACAAAACAGGAGTTTCAGAATTAACCACTGCCCTCACCCATTTAGCCAATAAAGGCGCTCTAAGCAATAATGAAACTATTGTGAGTAATTCAAGACATTTTGAAGCTTTAAACAATGCTTATATTGCTTTAAAAGATGTTGAAAAAGGAATTGCAACTAATATTTCAACCGACTTATTTGCCGTAGATATTCGTCAGGCTCTTTTTCATTTAGGTGAAATAACTGGTGAAGTTACCACAGAAGATTTATTGGGAAATATTTTTGCTAATTTCTGCATCGGAAAGTAAATTACCTATCCACCTACTCTAATTATCTGTCATTCATATATTTATATACTCTTGTTTAGTGGTTATATGCCTTTTATTTTGTATATTTGTTGTCTATATGTTGCCTAACAGTGAAATTTGTTGCCCAATTCTGACAAAAAATATATTGGCGAAATAATGCACCATAGTGACCCATAGCACACCATACTTAAATAAATAGCACCATTATGAGTAGTAATATGCAAATTCCTAAAACCTGCCAATACTGCGGCAAGGCTTTTATAGCAAAAACAACAGTAACAAAATGTTGTTCTAGCGTCTGCGCTGGAAAAGCCTACAAAGCCAATAAACGCAGAGAGAAAGTTCAATCAACAATTGAACAAGATCTTAAAAGCGATAAAGTCCAGCAGCCTACTAATTCTATCAATCCAAATTCCTTGGCACTTAAAGACTATTTAAGCGTAAATGAAGCCTCTAAATTAATTGGAGTAAGTAGATGGACCATTCAACGAATGATTAAAAAAGGTCAATTAAATGCTGTCCCTTTTGGCAACAAGCACATTGTTAAACGCTCACAAATTGAAAGCTTATTTATTTAAAAAAATTATCGAATAAAATACTATAAATTGCTAATCCTTAAAAATTGCTAAATATGAAAGTAACACTCAGACAAAGATTAAAAAATAATAAAATTAATCTGTACCTCGACTATTATAACAATGGGAACCGTAAAATTGAATATTTAAAATTATCAATGCATCCCGACCCTAAAACAAAAGAAGAAAGAGATTTTAATAAAAAAACAAAAACCCTTGCGGAAACCATTTGCTCTCAACGACAAATAGAAATTCAAAACGGAAACTTTGGTTTTCCTGATTTAGAAAAATTAAAAGGAAATTTTCTAACCTACATTACAGCCTTAGCTGAAAAGAAAAACTCAAGTATGGGTAACTATGGTAACTGGAGTAGTATGCTTAAACATCTTAAAATATTTTGTCCTAAGGATACGAATTTTCAGGATATAGACAGACAATTTGTTGAAAATTTCAAAAACTATCTAGACAAAGAGGCAAAAACCAAAGGTGAAAGTTCATTATCTCAAAATTCCAAATATTCCTATTTTGGTAAATTTAAAGCGACACTTAAACAAGCGGTAAAAGATGGTATTTTAAAAGTGAACCCTTCTGAAGCTATCTCACATTTTAAACAGGGTGAACCTCAACGAGAATTTTTAACATTAGACGAATTACAATCAGTGGTAAATGTTGAATGTGAAATCCCTTTATTAAAAAAAGCATTTATCTTTTCTGCGCTTACTGGATTACGCTGGTCTGACATAGAAAAATTAGTCTGGTCAGAAGTACAGCATTCCAAAGAAATGGGTTACTACATTCGTTTCCGACAAAAGAAAACAAAAGGTGTAGAAACCTTGCCTATTTCCGAGCAAGCTTTCAAACTGTTGGGAGAACAAGGAGAACAAGCAAATAAAATATTCAAAGGGTTACATTACAGTGCCTGGTCTAATTTAAAATTGCAGCAATGGATTATGAGAGCAGGTATTTCAAAATCAATTTCTTTTCATTGTGCCCGTCACACCTACGCAACATTACAACTTACATTGGGTACAGATATTTACACGGTATCAAAATTATTGGGACATAAAGAATTAAAAACAACTCAAATTTATGCCAAAGTAATTGATGATAAAAAAAGAATTGCAGCAAACCGTATTAAATTAGATTTCTAATGAAACAACATATTTTTTCATCATTAATTTCTATTACTAAAGGCTTACATAGAGATTTAAAAACAGAACAAGAATACAGATCATTAAACCTAAATAACAAACAAAATCTACAATTTAAGGCTGCTCCAAATTTTGAGATAGTATTTAAAAGAGCCTTAAGTGAGAAAAAGAAATATTACAAAAGTATTATTGATATTGAAGCCAATTGTAAATTCAACGATTTAATAAATGGGTTTCCAAAAAATGCAGTTATTGAAGAAAATTTATTTAATTATAATTTATTTCATACTGAATATCATCAAAATTTAATCAATACTAATAACTACATAAATAAGCATTCATTAACAAGGAACAGTATAGATGAAGATAACGTCTTTATAATTCACTATTTAAAGGCTAATATGATTTGGATATATATTGAGTTACAAGATCGTTATTCCCAATACAGTAATGAAGAAATACTTTCAACAGAAGAAATTTACAAACATTACTTTAATGAAAATTTAACCGAATTAGAAATAATACCAGCTGAAAGAATTGTAGCGTCCATTAAACCAAAAAAAGAAATAATTAATTTTATTGCAATTCAAGATGATTTGTTGAAACATAGAACTCAAAAGGATAATATTTTACCCTATAATACTATTGTTCAAAATCCTAAAAGTATGGCAAGAGCTGAAGAGATGATGTTTGAAGCAGGGATAATTGACAAAGATTACAATTTTATGGACAACATAAAAGCAAAAAATAAATCTGTTTTAGGTGTTTTATATTTTCTATTTATAAATAAAGATTATTTTAACAAAGCTACATATAAACCTTTCAAAAAGATAAAAAACCCTGATATTGTTCGATTTCTTAATCATAGATACAATACCGATGCTCGAAAGCAATTTAAAACATTTGAAAAAAATGACAATGATAGAAATGAGCTAATTTCTAACGAATATATCTTAAAAAACTTACCAAATCAAATTCGGTAATGATATAAGTCAGTTCCAAAAATCATTTCCACTTCCATATGTAAAATGTTGTTACACAACTTTTTACAACACTCTCCATTTCCACTTTTCAACTTAGTTACTATTTGCTTTATCTATGCTAAGTCAATGATAATCATTGATACGTTTGGCCAAACGTTCATTTTCAATTTAATAATTAAATAAGATGGACGTAAACATCATCGAAAGATTAGACCGTATCGAAAAAATGCTGAAAATACAGCAAACGATACAAAAGCAAGTATTGAATTTCAATGAAACTTGCACGTATTTAGAATTATCACATTCGCACTTGTACAAATTAACAAGTACAGGAGCCATTCCTTATTACAAACCGAATGGCAAAAAACTCTATTTCCAAAGAGAGGAATTAGACCAATGGCTGCTGCGCAACCGTAATGACTCTCATTATGAAGTAGAACAACAGGCTGCAAATTATTTAATTTCTAAAGGAAGGATAAAGTTATGATAGAATTAGCAGACTTAATCCTGGCACTCTCTCTGGAAATTAAAGAATTAAAAGTTCGTCTGGAAATATTCAGACAATCGAGAGCTGAAAAATTGAAAGATACTTGGTTAGACAATCAGGACGTAATGCAAACATTGCACATCAGCACAAGAACATTACAAAGCTTTCGTGACAACGGAACATTGCCTTTCAGCAAGGTTGGCGGTACATTTTATTACAAAGTTTCTGACATAGAAGAAATCTTGCAAAACAATTATTACAATCATAATTTTAAGTGCAATGCTACTAAGTAAAGAAGCAATTCTTGATAAAACACATAGTGGACTTACAATTTACGCCTATGTGTTACATCAGTATTATCCTAATGAAACAGTCCTTACCCTTTCGGGTAGGGATTGCAGGATAACGAAAAATCCTTTTAATAAGGATAAGGAAACCTTATCAGTACGTATTGTAAATGAGATAGCAATTCATACGGATATTGAATTAGACACTTTTAAAGGGGATGTATTTGTTTTTGCGCAGCTTTATTTTAAAGCTGAAAATGAAACAGCATTATTGCATAAAATAAATAGTGCGCTAAACCTTAATTTGGAAGTGACTGAAGTCACTAAAAAAGATGATTTAAACTGGTTAAGTGAACCTGATAATGCTTGGGTTGCCTTATGCAGTTTTTACAAAGCGCCAATTCGCAATGTATATCCTTTTAAAACACTCAAATTAAGCGAAATACATTCTCTAATTAAAAGTGATGCCTATAAAGACATTACCATCAAATTGCGGGAATTTGCTGACCCAAAAGAAAAACGCATATACAAAGCAAACAACTTTGACTATGTTACTTTTTCCGGTGAATTTGAACGAAGAAATGAGGACAATTTAATCAGGCACTCTTCTTTAATAACCATTGATTTTGACCATTTAGAAAATATAAATGAAGTTAAAAATCAATTACTTCAAGATGAATACTTTGAAACTGAAATGTTATTTACCTCGCCTTCCGGTGATGGATTAAAATGGATAATCAAAATTGACCTTTCGCAAGCCACGCATCAAGTATTTTTTAAAGCAGTGGCAAATTATTTAAAAGAATCCTACAACCTTGAAGTGGACCAATCAGGAAAAGATATATCAAGAGCTTGCTTTTTGGCGTATGATCCTTTGGCCTTTCTTAACAAAAAACATAGCATCCAATGAAAAAGAAAATATTTAACCCAGGGGAATGGTTGGAAAATCCTAAAATAGAAGTTCCTAAAAAATCCATTCAAAAAACAGAAACTACCGTAAAAACGGTAGTTTCCAATGACATTGAATCCTTCATTTCAGCAATTGAACTAAATGCAATTGACATAACCTGCGGTTATGCAAATTGGCGTGATCTTGGCTTCGCCTTTGCCGATGAATACGGAGAAACAGGTCGTAATTATTTTCACAGTGTCAGCAAATACAATAGCAATTATGATGCAAAAGAATGTGATGAACAATATGACAAATGTTTAAAAGCAACCGGCTCGGGAATTACAATGGCAACTTTCTACTATTTGGCAAAACAGGCAGGCATCACAATTGCCAAAGAAGCGTACCAACAACAAGAGCTGCAAAGTGATCCGGAAACAAAAGAGCTTAAAAAACTCCCAACATTTCCAAAATCAATCATATCTCAATTGCCGCAATTTCTACAACAAGTTGTAGAACCAACAACAAGCAACGAAGAAAGCGATATAATGTTATTAGGCGCATTAACTACGTTAAGCGCCTGTTTTCCTAAATTATTTGGTATTTACGATGGCAAAAAAGTATTTGCCAATTTGTATTTATTTGTGACTGCCCCTGCTTCCGCAGGTAAAGGGCGATTAACACAATGTAAAAATTTGGTAACGCCTATTCATAAGGCTATGAGAGAACAAGCATCCGTATTAAAAAAACAATTCGATGCTGAAAATGCAGTCTACAATATGAATAAAGGTAAAAATGAAAATTTAGAAAAACCTAGCAAACCGCCTGAAAGAATGCTTTTCATTCCTGCCAACAACAGTACCACTGGAGTTTTTCAATTGCTTGCTGACAATGAGGGAAAAGGATTAATTTTTGAAACCGAAGGCGATACATTGTCTCAGGCATTCAAAAGTGATTACGGCAATTATAGTGATGGTTTTAGAAAAGCATTTCACCACGAAACAATAAGCTATTATCGAAGAACCGACAGAGAATATGTAGATATTGAAAATCCTTGTTTATCAACAGTACTTTCAGGAACGCCAAAACAAGTTTCGTCTTTAATCCCAAATGCTGAAAACGGCTTGTTTAGCCGCTTTATATTTTACTATATGAACATTACGCCGCTATGGAAAAATGTGTTTGAAATTCAAACTGAAAGCGGTTTGGATGAATATTACAATGCCTTAGGCCAAGTGTTTTTTGGTTTCTACAAAACCTTAAAAAACAACCCTCCTATTCAGGTTACATTTTCTGAAGGACAGCAAATTCAATTCAACGATTATTTTTCTAAAATTCAAACAAAATACCTCAACATTCAATCGGAAGATTATATCGCGACTGTGAGAAGAATGGGTTTAATAGCCTATCGCATCGCAATGTTATTCACAGCCTTGCGCATTATGGAAGATGGTGATGTAAACAAAATTAGACAATGTGAAGATGTAGATTTTAACAATGCAATAGCAATGGTTTCTGTATTAATTCAACACAGCAGTCAAGTTTTTAACGCATTGCCTGCCGATACCAAACTACCACAGCGCAGCAATAGAAAAGAACGCTTTTTAGATAGTTTGCCAAGTCAATTTTCAAATCAGGATTATTTAGACAGTGCAACAAAATTGAATATTCCTCACAAAACCGCAGAAGGATACATCACAAAATTTGTAAAAGCAGGTTTAATTCATAGAGACACAAAAGGCAAATACATAAATAATGCTATTGAGGGAATTAAGGAAACTACGGAAAGCAAGGCTTAAAAATTCCTTTAAAAAAAAGAAACCCACCTCAAAAATTGCTATAAAAGAGGTGGGAAATTGCTATGAAAAAGATAGTTTGCCGAGAGGCAAACTTAGACATCAAAGGTAACTCATTTATTAAATGCAAAGCAACGCTAAAAATAATTTTAACATAATTATAATAAAATCAACCCTCATTTCCTTAAATCCCTCAATGTTCTTAACTTGTTAATAACGCACTCCTTTCTTTTCTTTAGTTCTACTATTCTTTTTACTACTTTAGTAAAAAATTGAAAAAGAACCTGTGGAATCTCTATACACAGTATAATTTAAAATAAAAAATATCATCTCGAGAGGAGTCGAGAGAATATAAGCTATGGAATTACAACTCATTCAAAACAAAATTTACGAGATAAGAGGTCAAAGAATTATGCTCGATTTCGACCTTGCTGAAATGTACGAAACTGAAACTAAGAGATTAAAAGAAGCTGTCAGAAGAAATGTTGACAGATTCCCTGAAGATTTTATGTTTCAACTTTCTAAAGATGAATACGAAAATTTGAGGACGCAATCTGCGACCTCAAGTCACGGAGGTACTAGATATATGCCTTTCGCCTTTACCGAACAAGGCGTAGCAATGCTTTCAAGTGTACTAAATAGTAAAAAAGCCATACAAGTGAATATTGCAGTAATTAGAGCTTTTGTTGTTTTAAGACAACATTTAGCCGATTATAAAGACTTAAAAGAAAACATTGCAATACTTGAAAAGCAGATGAATATAAATTTTAAAGACATTAACCAAGCTTTAAATTATTTATTAGGCAAAGATCAAAATCTAATACAAAACCAACAATTAATTGACCAACAACTACTGGAACAACAAAATAGAAAATCTGTTGGTTTTAAAAAATAATTGAAAAGTAACAATGAACAAACAAGACTTAATCTCAAAAATAAAACAATTAGACGCTATTTCACAAGACGAACGTGCCTATTTAATTAACTTGGTAAACACCAAGAAAAAATACGGCTTGGTTTGGGAAAACAAACCTGAAGATGTGGAGGAACAATTAAGAGAAAATCTTCCTGTATTAAAAGAAATAAAAGAAAAAGCAATCCTTGCACCAGTTCCCCCTTTGGGTGCGGCGGAGGCTCCTAACCATATTTTAATTGAAGGCGACAACCTGCACGCATTAACAGCTCTAACTTTTACACACGAAGGTTTAATTGATGTGATTTACATTGATCCTCCATACAATACGGGTAACAAAGATTTTAAATATAACGATAGTTTTGTAGATAAAGAAGATAGTTACCGCCACAGCAAATGGCTTTCGTTTATGGATAAACGTTTGCGTATTGCAAAACGATTATTAAATGAAACTGGCGTTATTTTTATAAGTATTGATGAGAATGAAATTCATAATTTAAGACTTTTATTAGACGAAATATTTTTAGAAAAGAATTTCATAGAGCAGCTAATTTGGAATAAAAGAATTCCTAAAAATGATAAGGGAATTGGGAATGTTCACGAATATGTTTTATTATATGCTAAAAATTACACTACTCAACACCAATTTGTACAAAAAAAAGATGGTATAGAAGATGTAAATAATTTTGCAAAAACTTTAGCTAAAAAAAAGATTTCTATTGCAGAAGCAGAAAAAGAAATTAAAAAATTTTATAAAAAAAACAACTATGATCGCGGAATCACATTATATAATTCCTTTGATAAAGATTATCACTTATGGGGTAAAATAAATGTAAGTTGGCCAAATGCAAAAACTATTGGTCCACGATATGATGTTTTACATCCTAAGACAGGAAAACCAGCGAAAGTTCCAGAAAAAGGATGGCGATTTACAAAAGACACATTTGATAGAATGCTTGATTATAACAATGTTATTGAGCTACATGATGGCAGTTTTATATGTGGTAAAATTTGGTTTGCAAAAGATGAAAATACACAGCCAAGTACAATTAAATACCTAAATGAGGTTAATGAGTTTTTATTAAGGTCAATTATAAGTACTAAAAGTGATGGTGGTAATGAACTAATAGAAGTTCTAGGGAATGGCAAATTTGATTACCCAAAGCCTACTGATTTAATTGAAAGGTTAATTAACTCAATATCAAATCAAAGCTCTATTATTCTCGATTTCTTCGCAGGGTCAGGTACTACACTTCACGCAACAATGGCACTTAATGCAGAAGATGGAGGTAAACGCCAATGTATTTTAGTAACAAACAACGAGAATAATATATGTGAGGAAGTAACTTATGAACGCAATAAAAGAGTAATTGAGGGTTATACAAATGCGAAAGAGGTTGCGGTAGATGGCTTGAGAAATAATAATTTACGTTATTTTAAAAGTAAGTATGTTAGCAGAAATCAAACACTTAAAAATAAAAAAGAACTCACAAAGTTCGCAACGGAATTATTGTGCATAAAAGAAGATTGTTACCAAGAAATTCCTTCAAAAGAAAAATGGCATAAAATTTTTGCAAATAATAATTCACAATTTATAATAATTTATGATGATGTAATGATTGAAGAAAGCATAGCAATCATTAAGCAATTAAATGAAAATAAGCAAAATATAAATCCTATTAAAGTATATGTATTTAGTAATGGGCAATATCCTTACACAGAAGATTTTGAAGAAGTTTTAGATTTTGTTATCCTTTGTGCCTTACCTGATGCTATCTACAAAGCCTACCAAAATGTGTTGCCTAAAAAGAAACGAGAAATTATTCCGGTATTAGAGGAAGATATTATGGATGAAGAAAATATAAAATAGTTATTATATAAAATGAACAAACAAGACCTAATCTCAAAAATAAAACAACTTGACGGCATCTCTCAAGATGAGCGTGCATATCTAATAAATTTGATAAATACCAAAAAGGAATATGGTTTAGTTTGGGAAGACAAAATTGAAAAAGTAGAAGAAGAACTTCGCATAAAATTACCTGTATTAAAAGAAGATAAAAGTAAAACAATTTTTAAAGGTCGTGAATTTCCAAATCATATATTAATTGAAGGAGATAATCTTCATTCGTTAATGGTCCTTAATTTCACTCACGAAAAAAAGTTTGATGTTATTTATATCGACCCACCTTACAATACTGGAAATAAAGATTTCATATATAATGACCAATATGTTGATAAAGAAGATGGATATAGACATAGCAAGTGGCTTGCTTTTATGCATAAACGATTGAAAGCAGCTAAAAGTTTATTGTCTGAAAATGGAATAATTGCAATTAGTATTGGATATCAAGAAGTCCACAATCTTGTTCCTCTTTGTGAAGGTTTGTTTCAAAGTAAACAAGTGGTTTGTGTTACTGTTCAAACATCTGGTGGTAAACCATCAGGCGGGTTTAATTACCTTCAGGAATATATAATTTTTGTTACTCCGTATGACTTTAATCCTAATCCTTTAAAGTTTTCAGGTGGAACAAGTAGAAGTCCTTTTGAAGGATTAACTTTAAGTACTTTTGATAAAATTCAAAGACCAAATCAAGTTTATCCAATTTTCATAGACAAGAAAACAGGTGGATTATATGGAATAGGTAAATCATTAGCTAGTAGAGTTAAAGAAGGAATTTATAACGATGAACTTTCTAGTTTTAAATATGATTATAGTGAGGCTCCAGAAGGAACAGTTGCATTATGGCCAATTACTAGTAAGGGTAAAGATTGCGTTTGGCGACTTATTCCTAGCCGTTTGTTGAAAGATTGGGAAAAGGGGTATATTAAGATAAGTCTTAATGTATCTTCGGTAAACCCAAATCAATATAGTGTACAATATCTACCAGAAGGGGTTATTAAAAAAATAAAAAGTGGTGATTTAATTGTTGTTGGAACTGAAAATGAACTGCCAACTTTGATATTTGGAGAAAATAAAACTGTTGGTAGTGATATTCCAACAATTTGGACTGAAAAATCTTTTTTTACGACCAAAGGTTCTACTTTACTAAAAGAGATGTTTAAAGATGAAAAATTTCCTTACCCAAAACCTATTGATCTCATAAGTGAAATATTAAGAGCAACGAGCAAAAAAAACAGTTTAATTTTAGATTTCTTTGCCGGTACTGGAACAACGCTCCACGCAACCTTGGAATTGAATGATGAAGACGGTGGAAATCGCCAATGTATTATTGTAACCAATAACGAAAATAATATTTGCGAAGAAGTAACTTATGAGCGTATAAAACGAGTAATTAATGGCTATGTTAATACTAAAAATGAAGAAATTGATGGGTTAAAAAGTAATAATTTACTTTACTATAAAAATGAGTTTGTTAGTAGGAATAAAAGTTTAAAAGATAAAAAAGAATTAACCAAGTTTGCTACTGAATTATTATGCATCAAAGAAGATTGTTTTATTAACATTACTGATGAATATGTATCTAAAAATAGTTGGATATCGATATACAAGAACTCCACAAAACAATTCATTATGATTTATGATGATATGATGATTGAAGAGAGTATCGTAATTATTAAAAAATTGAATATCAATAAAAAAAATCAAAATCTTATTAAAGTTTATGTATTCAGCAATGGTCAATATCCTTATACTGAAGACTTTGAAGAAGTATTAAATTATATAACCCTATGTGCATTACCAGATGCTATATACAAGGCATACCAAAATGTGTTGCCTAAAAAGAAAAGAGAACTTATTCCAGTTTTAGACGATGAGATATTGGGTGAAAAAGAAAATTTGTTAAATCAAGAAACGCTTAAATAAAAAATGATACAATTAAAAAAATACCAAGACGAAGCAGTCAACGACCTTTCTCAAAAATTGTATAAGTTATTAAAACGACCAGGTGCAAGACAAAATTTAATTTTCAAAGCACCTACTGGTTCGGGTAAAACAGTGATGATGGCTTCGTTATTAAACAAGTTTTGCGAAGAATTACCAGAACGTTACGAGCTTGAAAAACGAAAAGCAGCTTTCATTTGGATTGCTCCAAACAAATTATACATACAAAGTTACAATGCCTTGAAAGGTTATTTTGCTGAGATGCGTTCAATAAAACCTATTTTCTTTGAGGATGTAATAGATAATGAATTGCAGCCAAATGAAGTGTTATTTGTCAATTGGGAAAGTATCAACAAAGAGAAAAATACAATGATTAGGGAAAATGAAACCAATAAAAATTTATACAGTTTCATTAACAAAGCAAAGCTAAACGACACGGAAATCATAGTAATTATCGATGAAGAGCATATGTTTGCCAATACTAAAACAGCCAAAAGAGCCAATGAAGTATTGCAAAAAATATATCCAAAAGTAGAAATTAGGGTTTCGGCTACACCAACCACGAACAGTGATTATACAACTTTTGTAGAGCGCCAAGATGTTATTGCTGAAGAAATGATAAAAGAAGGCATTATCTTAAATCCAGCATTGGATACGGTAAAACAAGAAGGTCGATCATTAGAAGAAATTTTATTGGAGCAAGCTTTAGAAAAAAGAGAAGAATTACGTCAAGCATATGAAAGTTTAGGAGTGAATATAAATCCACTTTTACTTATACAATTGCCTAACGATACAAGTGATAACAATACCGCTGATGATGAAAAATACATTGATGTGGTATTACAGAATTTGGAGGTAAAATATAACATTACAATCAATAACAATAAGCTGGCTGTTTGGTTATCTGGTAGAAAAGACAATGTTGAAGATATTGAAAAACCAAATAATATGGTCGAGGTTTTGTTATTCAAACAAGCCATTGCTTTAGGTTGGGATTGTCCAAGAGCAGGCGTTTTATTAATTTTCAGGGAATTAAAGAGTACTACGTTCACCATTCAAACCGTAGGCAGAATTTTACGTATGCCGGAACAAAAACATTATCCAAATTCGCTGCTGAACCAAGGGTATGTTTTTACGAATTTAAGTAAAAATCAGATCGAAATCGTTAAAGACGATATGAACTATATTACAATGAACAAAGCACGTAGAATAGAAAACTATATGCCAGTTCATTTGAATTCTACTTATATCAATACACGAATAGTTCGTAATCGTTTAGGAGCCGCCTTCAGAAAAGCATTATATGAAATTGCAGAATTAAATTGGGAATTAAAAAGAGAATTGGGTTCTGAAAACTATTTTGAAAGTAATAAAAAATTACTTCAAAAACGTTTTATAAATATTGAAGTCAATTCAATTGAAATTGTTATTCCAGAAAATGTACGATTGTCTGGAGAAGAGCAAATTGTTTTAGTTACAGAAAATGTTCGTTTTGCAAAAACGCCAAGTGAATTGGCAAGATTATTCAGAGATTTTTGTAGATCATTAACAGCACCCTATGCAACTGTAGATAGTACGCCAGTTTTGGAAGGGGCTATGAAATACTTTTTTGAAGACTATTTCGAAATTATAGAATACGATGCTATTAAAATAATGTTGTACGACCAAAATCAACCCATCTTCATTGAGTTAATAGAAAAAGCAAAAGAGCGCTATCAGGAAATGCAAGATCAAAAATCAAATAATGCCACTAAAGATGTTCAAAACTACCAATGGGAAGTTCCTATTGAAAGAATTTACAATGAATTATATGATGAGAAAGAATCAATACAAAGACACGCTTTAGAACCTTTTTATGAATACAAAAGAGCATCATTACCCGAAGTTAAGTTTGCAGCGTTTTTAGAGGAAAATAAAGACCATTTACATTGGTGGTACAAAAATGGAGAAAAAGCAAAAGAACATTTTGCAGTTCCCTATGTCGATTATTTAGGTAAACAAAGTCTATTTTATGTTGATTTTGTAATACTGAGTAAGGGTAATGTTACTAGTCTATTTGATACTAAAACGGCAGGCAGTGATCCTGCTAATGCACATCTTAAACACAATGCTTTAGTAGATTTTATTACAGTTAGAAATAGTAAAGGATTAAAAACTATTGGAGGAATATTAATTGGTAAAGAAGTAAATAGTTTAACAAATTGGTGGTATTGCAACAATAAAATTACCAATACAAAAGATTTAAAGGGTTGGGATATGTTCAATCCTATTGCACTATAAAAATTATATTATGAAAAACAAAGGCTTAGATACTACATTTCTTCATTATGGCATTCGCAAAGATGACATAGCATTAATTGAAAAACTTTGTGAAAAACATCAATTAGATTTTGATTGGGTAAAGGATTCGTTGATGAAAGAATTTCACGAGAAAAAAATTAGCAATGAGGACATTGATGATAAAACTGTAATAAAAATTATTGATAAGGCACTTCAAAAAATTAAATAGCTATGTTAATTAAAAGGATAAAAGCCAAAAATTTTAAAACTTATTTAGACTTAGATTTAGATATTAATGTTGAAAATGATAAACCAATTATCTTAATTGGTGGTGTTAATGGTGGTGGTAAAACAACATTTTTTGAAGCAATTTATGGTGCCTTGTATGGTTTAAATATCAATTCTGCAAAAACCTTTAGGGAATTACTAAATGCAGGGGCTGTTGGTAGAGTTGAAGCTAAAATTGAATTAGAATTGCATTTCTCAGGCAAAGTATTAAATCAAGAACAGGATTATATTTTAACCCGGGTATATATGCTAAACCCTGCCGGCTTGCCTGTTGAAGCAGTTAAACTTAATATGAATGGGGCAATATTTAATTATGGCACAGCAACTCCGGCAGCACAAAGAGTTGAACAAGAAGCACAAGTGAATAAGATTATTAAAGCAAATTTACCACAAGAATTAAGCAGGTATTTTTTATTCGATGCAATGGAAGCTGGAAATCTTTTAAAAGAAGACCAGTTGAATAGAGTTATTAAAGAAAATATTGAAAATGTTATGGGTTTCAATAAGTATATGCAATTGGCAAATGCAGCAGAAAGCCTATATCAAACAAAAACAGCCCAACGCCTGGAAGTAGAAAATGAAAAGAAAGAATATTTAGAACTGGTAGATAAAAAAAATGAACAAAAAGGAATACTCTCAAATCTAAAAGTAAATTTAGGAAATGTACTTAATTATTCAGTTCAAAATAAAGAATTATGTGATAATTTAAAAAGCGGTTTAAATGAAGAAACTACGATTAAAAACAAAATTGAACAAGCTAATAATCAAATTCTATATACCCTAAAAAAAGAAGAAGAGTTTCGTGATGAATTAACTGCCTTCTTAAAAGATATTGAAATAAACGTTTGTATTCCTAAAGTACAAGAAGCCTTAAAATCTGAAATACAATTAATTTCAAAGATTAAAGAAGAAGTGCTTCAAAATAACAACATAAATTTATCGGTTGAACAAATTGAATCTATAAGTAAATCAATAGCTAAATATTTGGAAGAAAATCACTTAATTCTAAATTCCTTAAATATTGATAATATAGTTGACTATGTTGTCAACACCTCAAAAAACGCAAACAATGATGATGTGTATGCTTTTTTGGAGCATTCAGACGTAAAGGCATTGGAAAGCTTATTAACGCTTAAAAGCATAAATGCTTTTCCAATGTTAGAACAACAAAAAGTTGAATTGGCTACGGCAATTCAACAAATCCCAGCGCAACAAACTTTTATAGAACAAATGAAAGCGCAAGTTTCTGGCAAAGATTATTCTATACTGAAGGCTTATGAAGAGAATGAAGCCAATATCAAAAAATATGAAGCTCAGATTAAAGAAGTAGACGCTGAAATTTTAAAAATTGATAAAAGAATACATCAATTCGATATTCAAATTAGTCAAGAACCCGACCCAAAATATGATACGCTTGGTAAATTAAAAGCGTTTTTTGAAGATGTAGCAAATCAATTGTTAATTGTAAAAAAACAACAAATTGAATTGAAAATGAAGCAGGATTTAAACATTATTCTTGCTGCATATAAAGATGTAATTGACAGAGTTGAATTATCTGAAAATTTATCAAATTTAACGTTCAAAATATTTCACAAATCTGGCAATGAAATATATTTGAATCATTTAAATACTGCCTCAAAACAAATTGTGATTCAAGTATTGTTAAAGTCCTTACACGAATTTGGTGATTATGACCCTCCTGTAATGATAGATACTGTAATGGGGGTTTTAAGCGAAGAAAGCAGAGCTGCAGTTTTAGAGCATTACTTCCCTCAATTATCACATCAAACCATTTTATTAAGTTCCGATAGTGAAATTAGAAAAGGTAATGAGTTTGAAAATATAGCGCCCTTTATATCTAAAACATACACGTTACATCGTGACATAGAGAATCAATCTACCAAAATTATTCCTGGTTATTTTGGTATTACAATTACTGATTAAATAAACGCTATGAGTACAATTAACATACAAAATATTAGACAAGCGGATGGCCTTAATGAAGCAATTGCCGATTTAAAAAGCCTTGTTGAAAATAGAGTAAATTCAAAATTTTATTCAGACAATAAACCAAATATCGGTTTAAGTAACAATAAAATAATGAGAATGTGTCTATTGGCCGGTTTATCAACTGAATCAAAGAGAACAATTAATGAAATTGATCATATTACCTTAGGCAGTAATAGAATATTTGAAACTCTTTTCACCTTGCACAATTTAAGCCCAATATTTTTTGCACTAATTAAATTGAGGTATCAAAATGTTAGCATCGATTGGGAAAATAACAGAGATAAAAGCAAAGTTGTAAATGCCGAGATTTTTAGAGGACAAAAATTATTAATGCAAGAAGGCGTCATTGAAGATTGGTTATTAAATACAGCAAGTACGGGTAACAATAAAAACAGTGGAAACATACCATTTCTAAACTTAAACATTGGTAGTTATGAAGATGATATACCTGCTTTATTAAATTTAAACGGTAAAGAAATTCCAAATACACAAATTTTAATAGCAGGAACTACTGGCTCAGGAAAATCAAACTTATTGGCTGTATTATTGAATGAAATACGCTCATTATCCGTAGATAGTAATTACCCCGTTAACTTTTTATTATTTGATTATAAAGGCGAGTTTTCAGATCCTGCCAACAATCATTGGTTAGCTTACTTTGAAACAGATAGCAGTGTTATTTTAGACCCTATATCTGCTCCGTTGCCTTTCAATCCATTTAAAAATTTTATAGGTAAAGCCCAAAATGAAATAAACTTATACTCGACTGAATTAGCAAATGCTTTGTGTGCAATCGACAATGCACGCATTAGTGCTAATATGAGCAATCGTTTATCGGAAGCCATTATAAATAGTTATAAAGTAACCCATAATAATGCCATAACCTTTGACTTAATTTTAAAAGAATATACCAAAGCACAACCAGAAAAAGATCGAGATAAAGATGACAGTATAAAATCCGTATTAAAACAATTAATAAGAACAAACCTTTTCTCAAATGAAGATAGAATAGATTTAATTAGAGACAGTTACATTGTAAAAATGGATGGCTTCCCAAAAGATGGCCCTATTGCCAAAGCAATAGTATACTTTATAGTTTCAAAGTTAAATTCAATTTATGAAACGCTTCCCAAACAAGTGGTAGATGATGAATGCGTTGAATTACGTCATTTCACAATAATTGATGAAGCACATTATATGTTAGGTTTTGACAATAAACCATTACGTGATTTAATTGCTACAGGAAGAAATAAAGGGTTGAGTATTATTTTAGCCACACAAAATATGGATAGTTATAAAAGTGACTATTTCGACTTTTATGCAAATGCACAATATCCTTTAATAATGAAGCAGCAATCAATAAATGACAGCGTCATTAAGGATTTATTTGGTGTAAGTGGCAGAGAATTTCAAGATATAAAAGAAGCTATATCCAATTTACAAAAGGGAGAGCTATTAATGAAAAACCCAACTGCAATGGCTTTAGGAATAGGTAAGAAATACAAAATAATAAAAGTTAGGCATTTAATTTAATATATATTTCAATAAAACTCTTTGCTAATAATTTACTATGGAAAACAAATTTACAAATTGGATAAAATGGGAAAACAGGAATGAGCTTGAAGGTATACGTTATATAGGTATATATTGTATTGCCGTTTCTGATAAATTACTGAATGAGTTTAATTTCATTCAAGATTTAGAATATATTGGAATGACAAATTCTAAAGGAGGTTTAAAAAGTCGTTTAAATCAATTTGATACAACAATTAAAAAGAAGAGAACCAATCACGGTGGTGCTGACAGATTCTTATATGAGTATGAAAACTATGAAATTATAAAAAATAATATCTATGTTGCAATACACTCTTTTGAATGTAATAATAAAATTCCTTCCCCAAATGATTTAAGAATTATGGGAGAAGTAGCAAAATGCGAATACGACTGTTGGGCTGCATATATTGAAAAATTCGGGAGATACCCTAAATTTAATGATAAAACAAATGCATCGAAATATAGTAAAATTCAAACCTAAAATATCTTGAAATTTTTAAAACAGCTCATTAAATAAAACTCGAAACTACTAAGTGAAACAAAAATTAAAAGAAAAAGATTTTAAAACCTATGAAAGAACACTTAAAATGCAACATCCTATCCTTTGATTGGCCAGAAAATAAACCTACGTTTTATTTTACACTAAATGATATTGAAGGAAGCCATCGAATACACAGTTCAAAATTAAGTGAAAATATTTTAAAAGCATTTCCAAAGGTAAACCCAAAGGAAACCGAATACATATATACAACATTTGATACACCTTCAACAAATGGCATTCCTATTCAAATAGCAATGTTCGGCCAAGAATTGTCTATTTACAAGCAATATTTAAAAAATAAGGTAAAACGGCACTTTTTAAACAAAGGATATGTAACAGATAAAAACTTTGTTGGTGATACACAAGTTTGGATACCCGGTAAAAACAATAACAATCCTCATTACCAATTACACTATAAATTTTCACTAAAAATTCAATTCGCACAAGTTACTGAGTATCCTGAATTAGTAGTTTCCTACGATGGTACATCTAAAATATTAAAAAAGTCAGTAGCTGAAATTGAAGATACCACCCTTATTAAAAAAACAATTATTGGTACTAAAATATACAACTATCAAATAAAAATAGATACCCCTGAAAAAGAAGATTTTTACAATAGTATCAATTTTAATGAAGCATACCCAATTTTCAATTTAAACTTAGCACGTGCATTAAATATTCCTTTAGAAGCACCTTCTCGCGAAAACCGTTATAAAAGATACCTCACAATTTTAAATGCTTTTAAAAACCGAGAATTGATTACCTCAGAGTTTAAACAAATAATACCTATCTATGATGATGAATTTATAGATGTTCCACTAAACAGAATCAACCACATAAAACAAGAGTTAGGCACGTTAGAATATGGCAATAAAAACACAGGTAAAGTTCCCAAATTTGATTTACCAAATTTCAAACCTTATCGCCGCCCTCCTAACCCTAACATTAAAATTTTCTTTATACATCACCAATCACACCAAGCAACTATTAAACTATTATACAATCATTTAAAAAATGGAACAGGGAGTAATTTTATAGGCATTGAAAATTTTTTAAATTTAAAAATAGAAGTAGCAAGTCATCATTTTATAGAATATAAAAATCTATCCAATCCAATTCCTGAAATTGAAGAAAAATTAGGAACCTTAACATTTGATGATAATGTACAATACGCCGCTTTTTTTATAAGTCCCGTAAGTAAATACACACAAGATCCCGAAGAAAAAATAATCTACTATCGTGTAAAAGAATTATTACTAAATGAAAACATTGTATCACAAGTAATAGACCACAACGACCTACATAAAAATATAAACAAGTACCAATGGCACTTAAATAACATCTCATTAGCATTACACGCTAAATTAGGTGGTGTACCTTGGAAATTAGCAGTAACAAGCCAAAAAGAATTAGTAATTGGTGTAGGTGCATTTACAAATAGAGATGAAAACAGACGCTATATAGCAAGTGCTTTTAGCTTTCAAAACAATGGACTATTTAGCCGTTTTGAGTACTTTACAAACAATGAATCTAAACTATTAGCTGGGAGTATTTGCAACGCTATTCGCAATTTTACCTCAGTTGCCGAAGCTGATAAAGTAGTGATACATTTCTATAAAGAAATGCGCTATGAAGAATTACAGCCAATTATACAGGGAATGAACGCTTTAAACCTTAATGTTCCTCTGTATATTTTAAATATCAATAAAACCGACAGTGAAGATATATTTGCCTACGATTTAAATTGGGACGGTAATTTAATGCCAAAAAGTGGTACTTACATTCGCATAGGATATAACAAATATCTATTATTCAACAATGCAAGATATGATTCAAATAACAAATACCCAGCATCTGAAGGCTACCACTTTCCTATCAAAATAAATATCAGTAGCCCTGATAAAAATGCTTTAGAAGATAATGAAGTTATTTTAAAACTATTAACGCAAGTCTATCAATTTAGCCGTTTGTATTGGAAATCAATGCGACAACAAAATGTTCCGGTAACTATAAAATATCCCGAAATGTTGGCACAAATAGCACCTCGTTTTAATGCGACTCCAAATGATACTTCAAATAATAAATTATGGTTTTTGTAATAATCTTTATTAAAAACAAGTTATACCAATAAAGCTATGGAAATGGATCTTAAAAATAAAGAGTTTTTAAAAGCACTCGAACTCATTGAACACACAAATCAATCATTTTTCTTAACAGGAAAAGCCGGTACTGGTAAGTCTACTTTTTTAAAATACATTGTAAAAAATATTGCTAAAAATTTTATGGTAGTTGCTCCAACAGGTATTGCTGCTGTAAATGTAGGTGGTGTAACAATACATTCCCTTTTTAATTTTCCAATAAGACCTTTACTTCCTAATGATAATGAAATAATAACTTTTCCGATAAATTCAGATAAAGGGCAATTAATTTTAGAAGCCGACACACTTATAATTGATGAAGTATCAATGGTAAGAGCTGACTTAATAGATGGTATTGATGCTTCATTGCGCAAAAATGGTGGGAATCCAAACCTGCCCTTTGGTGGTAAACAAGTTATTTTTGTTGGTGATATGTTTCAGTTAGAACCTATCGTTGTAGGCAAGGATGATAAAGCAATCATAGAGGAACATTATGGCACTGCATATTTTTTCAATGCGTGGGTATTTAAAGAATTTGAATTGCCTTCAATTGAACTAAAAACGGTATACCGTCAATCAAATCAATCTTTTATTGATTTGTTAGATAAAGTTAGAAATAAAACAATTACAAATGCCGAAATATCAGAAATTAACAAAAGAGTCTGTAAAGACACTACAACATTAGATAATGAATTTGTAATTAATCTTACCACTCGTAATGATGCTGCTAAAATAGTGAATGACAACCAACTAAAGAAATTAGTATCAAAGCAATACACCTTCCAAGCAGAAATTTATAATGAGTTTGAAGAAAAAAAATTCCCTACCGATGAATATTTATGCTTAAAAGAAGGAACGCAGGTTATTTTTATAAAAAACGATAGAGAAGAAAGATGGTACAATGGCACAATAGCTAAAATACACGAGCTTTCAGAGGATGAAATATATGTACAATTAGAAAATGGAGAAATTCATTTAATTGCACAAGTAGAATGGGAAAACACTAGTTATTCATACAATAGAGGACAACGAAAAATTGAACAGAAAATTTTGGGTGTTTTTAAACAATATCCTTTAAAATTAGCTTGGGCAATTACCATCCATAAAAGTCAAGGATTAACATTTGATAAATTAATGGTAGATTTTGGCACTGGTACTTTTGCAAGTGGCCAGGCGTATGTAGCATTAAGCAGAGTAAAATCTTTAGAAGGATTATATTTAAAAAATAAACTAACTTTAAATGATATTAAAATAGCCCCAGAAATAATACAATTTGCAGAAACATTTAACAATCCAATTATTATAGACACGCTCCTAAAACTTCCAACCAAAAATGAAGTACACCTAGTAAAAGAAATCTTTCAAAAAAATCTAACCCTTTTTATTGATTTAATATCTAGGCATTACCCTCTATCTGAACAATTACTTGCTAAGTATAAGGATAATTTTTCTTGGGATTTGCTAAGTGGTAATGAAAACTTATTAATAACAAAAGAATTAATTTATAGATACAAAGACAAATGGGATTGGAAGAATGATTTTACAAAAAATAAGAATATTCCTTGGTCACTCGATGTTATTGAAATATATGGAAAATATATTGGTTGGGAATTTTTAAGTAATAACAAGAATCTTCCTTGGTCAGAAGATTTAATAGATAAATATGAAGATAAATGGGATTGGAGATGTTTGAGTTCAAATAGTCATCTACCCTGGTCAAAATTTTTCTTTGACAAATATTTAAATAAATGGGTTTGGGAATCTCTTAGCACAAATAGTAATCTTCCTTGGTCAGAAGATTTAATAGATAAATATAATGATAAATGGGTTTGGGATGTTTTATCTTATAACAGGAGTTTACCTTGGTCAGAATCTTTTATTGAAAAATTTAGTGATAAATGGGATTGGTATTTTTTAAATAAATTTATAATTACGTCATATTCTAAAGATTTTAAAGAAAGAAACAAACATAAATGGAGCTGGAATGGTTCAATAGTTTCTCCTTGTTCTGAGACACTAATTAAGAAATATGTAAACAGAGATTTATGGTATTTCTTGAGTAGTAATGAAAATCTTCCTTGGAGTTTAGATTTTATAGAAGCTTTCAAAAAAAATTGGAATTGGGCTCAATTAAGTAAAAACAAAAGCCTTCCCTGGTCAGAAGAATTAATTGAAAGATACTTGAAAAAGTGGGATTGGAAGTTATTAAGTAAAAATGAAAGCCTCCCTTGGTCATTAGAATTAATTGAACGATACATACAAAATTTAGATTTTAAAATTTTAAGTGAAAATGAAAATATTCCTTGGTCTCTTGAATTAATTAAAAAATATTGGGGTAAATGGGATAAGGAGTCTTTAGCTAGGAATAGAAGTCTTCCTTGGTCATTAGAATTTATGAAAAATGTTGATTTTAGCTATGTTCCTTGGTTTTTTTTAAGTGCTAATACAGGTATCCCTTTAACTCTTAATTTAATTGCATATTATGCTGAAAGATGGTCATTATGCTCTGATTCATTTTGGGATGTTTTAGGTCCATATCTAGACGACAATTTAGTAGAAGAAGTTTTTGAAATGATGGATAACAAATTAAATGAAAAAGAATTAAACTGGAATCCAATCGTTCCCTAAAATTCAAAATAAACTTATGAAAAAAGCACAATTACTCTTAATATTTTTTATCAGCACAGTTGTATATTCCCAAGGATTTACGGGTGCAAATTGGTTCGTATATCCGCACAAAACAGTTCCGTTTTTTACAATTACCAAAACCGAAGTGCTTAAGTTTCAAAACCTAACATTTAATGTTAAATGGGATGGTAAATTAAGTTATTCCGAAAACTTAGGTTATAATTATGGTGGTATTGGTGAGTTAAAAATATACTATAAAAACAGACTTTTACAAACAATAAATAATATAGAGGATGAAACAGCATTGGGTACAATTTATTTGTACCTCTATGATTTTAATATGGATGGTTTTTTAGACTTTTCCATAAGAAGTGAATGTGGCAAATCCTGTTATTACCAATACTACTTATATAACTCCTTCAAAAATCAATTCCAACATCAAGTAGAATGGGATAGTATCAGAATATCTCAGTTAAATAAAAAAACAAAACAACTATTAACGGAACCTGAGGGAACTGCTACTGAAGGCCAAAGTTATATTTATAAAATTGAAGACCATAAATTAACGTTACTTAAAGTAATTCCGTATGGTTTGCATAATTAATCTCAAGTATTTAATAATCATCATTTTTAAGAATGAAAAGCACATAAAAAAAGCAAGAATTGAAAGAGTGCCTTTTATTCTTTTAAAACAAGTTTGCAAATAATCTCAAAAGAAAACTATGACTACAATTTTAAATGAATTTAATGGGTCAATTGAAAGAATTAGAAATAACTTTTACTTTAGCTTTTTAGCACTTAATTTTGTAAATCAGCGGCCATTTCGAGATGAAGTTATATTACCTGTAAACTTAACAGAAAATATAATGACTGCTATTTCTCTCAATTCATTTGATTTAGATGGAGTTAATGAATACGGTAATTCCATTCGTAGGCATTTTTTGAACGATTTGGTTATAAGGTGTTCGCAATCCGCTTCATTTTGTTCCATAAAATATATCTGCAAGGGCATTTAATGTAAAAGTAAAAGTGGCTTGTAAAGTTAGTTATTTATTAAAACCCTAATCCCGGTAACCAACCCTTGCATATACCACAAATAGCACTACTGCGGTGACACATCCTCGTTTAGTGCTATTTGTTTATTTTACTTCACACATTACACGCATTTCTCACGCACAGCTACTTTTGTACCCAAACCCTTTAAGGTTTTGCTGCGCAAGGCTTTTATTTGGGTACAACCGCTGTTTCATAATTTGGCTCGCCTGCTGCTCGCTCGGGCTAAAAAAGGGTGTCACAGTTTTTGAAAGCCCCATTTTGCATATGAAATAACCGTTGCAAGTAATTATTCAATCTCAACAAACCATTAATTTTTAGTTACCAACCAACCGATTAACTTCAAATTTCACAACGGATTATCACATATTGCAAACGCTCACAAGAGCAAAGTATTCCGTTCATTGTTCCTCGTTATGGCGCTCCGCAAATTGTAATTCAAACAATAATTTTCTATCCAATTAACCAACCGCTAATATCACAATCCAACAACCAAAGCGGAGCACACACCACTCGTCACGCTTCACTTCATAAATTGCCCTTGCCTATCCGTCGCCTCAAAAACACCGCCACCCTTGCGTGTACCACGTAGGCGTGGGACGCACTTATGCCGTTGGCAACGTGCTCAACCCACACCACCCTCGCTCAACTTCGCTGGCGGCTCGCTAAAATGCTCCTCATTTTTAGCTGCGCTATGTTTAGAATTAAATAAGCGAATTTTTGTATTTTAGTATAAACTCTAAACCATTGATTATGATTACTAAAACAATTCAAATACAAGAATTTACTATCGATGAATTAGCCGATGCAGTAGCTGATAAACTATTGTCAAAAATTGAAGTGTATCTAAAAGAATATGCAACAAAAAATGATGATACTTTATTGTCTCGGGAAGAAACAATTGACTTTTTAAAAGTTGATTCCTCTACCCTTTGGAATTGGTCTAGAAAAGGCAAATTAATTCCTTACAAAATCGGCAGCCGTGTATACTACAAGAAACTTGAAATTCTTGAATATTTAGAAAATCATCGACCTCGCTATGTGAAAAATTACTAATAAACATTGCATATAAAAAAATAAAAAAAGTAAGTAAAATTATTTGGCTACCATCATCCGATGCTTTTGGCTATAAAGTTCAAGCCCTACGGGTTTTTAAAAAAATCTCCACCCTATTTTAATTTCCTTCCTAAAAAACATTTCAGCAGGGTTGTATTTTTTCAAAAAAACTTGACAGCCATCCAACGCCAACAAGTAAACTACTTTCTTTTTTTCTTTTTTCTTTTAAAAATGATTTGTGAGCGCAGCGAATCATAATTTTAATTGCGTTACTATGCCAACTTTTGAAATCAAAACTCACCAGATCGGAAGAACTTACACAAAACCGCACTTTTTCATTCTGAATAAAGGCCTGAACAGCGGCAAACCAATGCCGGAACCCTGCCCGAATTGCTTTGTGATCATAACCAATTCCGATGAAGTCCGGGAATCACTTTTTTACCTGTGTTTATCCCTTAAAATTGGCAGGTATTTCAGTAACTATTTAAAAGGAAGTGTGATTCCATTTATTTGCATAATGGATACAAAAAAAGTAATTTATAATGCTTTGCAAAATAATGAGCAACTTCAATGGAAACAGAAGATTGAAAAATTAAAGAAAATAGATGCTTTTGAGCAGAATATTAAAATGCAATTGAAGTTAATAACTGATTTAAAAGTTGCTTTACTGACATTTTAACAGTAAAAAAAGATTCTGTAAAAAACATTAAATTATTTGAAGTGCAAAATGATGCAAAACCCTGAAACAAAATCCATTACAATAGATTTGCATAATAGTTGCCTTATATTACATAAGATTGGAAAAGCTTCAGGCCAAAGCCGTACCAAATCCAAATAATTTTTATTTAATTTAATATATAATAGTAATGGGTAAAATAGGTCAAGGAATCCTTGGAGGTTTATCAGGTAAAGTAGGAAATATTATTGGCGGAAGCTGGAAAGGTATTGATTACATTAGGATCAAACCAACAAGTGTAGCGAATCCAAGAACTGAAGGTCAAGTGAACCAAAGAAACAAGTTCACAGCAACCTTAGAATTTTTGCAACCAAACAAAGATTTTGTCAATGTTGGTTATAAGAGTTTTGCAATTAAACAAACAGCGTTTAATGCTGCAATGTCTTATGTTTTAAATAATGCCATAATTGGAGTATCTCCTGATTTTTCAGTTGATTATTCCTCTGCTCTATTGAGCAAAGGAATTTTATCAAAAGCTTTAAACCCTACAGCTGATTTATCAACAGCCGGACAGGTTTCTTTTAGTTGGGGTGATAATTCCACAGAGAATAATGCAAAACCAACAGACAGAGCAATGCTATTGGTTTACAACCCAATAAAAAATGAATCAACATATCAATTAGCAGGAGCTGATAGAATAGCCGGAACCGATGTTCTGACTATTCCTAATACTTATGCAGGTGACACTGTTGAACTTTTTATGGCGTTTGTTGCACTAGATGGTAAAGTTTCTAACAGTAGCTATATTGGCTCTGAAATAGCCAATTAACGCATCATTAGTTTTTTTTATAAGAAGCTGTCTCACAACTAGAGACGGTTTATTTATACTTTTATTTGGAAGTTTTATTAGTTTTTTGTATATTTAATCATTGATATACAGATACTTAACTATGAATTTCAGACATTACAACCAACAACAAACGATACTTTTACCTTATTCGTTTGACGATTTAATTCCAGAGAAACATCCCGTTCGAGTAGTTGACCAAGTTGTTGAGTCTCTCAACATTCAGCCGCTTTTAAAAGCTTACAGCAAAGAAGGCAATCCAGGTTATCATCCAAAGATGTTGCTCAAAGTGATGCTGTACGCTTATATGACTAATGTGTATTCTTCACGTAAAATAGAACTTGCACTTCGTGAGAACATCAACTTTATGTGGTTAACCTCTATGACTATTGTTGATCACAATACCATCAATCGATTTAGAAGCAACAAACTTAAAGACTGTTTTAAGGAAATCTTCAAACAAGTGGTGTTGATGTTGGCCTCAGAAGGCTTAATCACTTTGAAACAAATCTATACCGACGGGACAAAAATAGAAGCACAAGCAGGTCGCTACACTTTTGTTTGGGGCAAAAGCATCAAAACCAACAAAGCTAAAATGCTAACTCAGTTAGAGGAATTATGGAACTATGCACAAAGCATAGGTAATGAAGACGGGACTAATCCGGAACCAACCGAGTTTAAGGAAATCAGCAAAGAAGTAATCGAGAAAACAGTAGCCAAAATAGATGCCAAGCTCTCTGGAAACGAAAAAGCCAGTTCCAAGGCAAAGGCCAAACTTCGTTATATCAAGAATAATTTTGTTAAGAATTTAGAAAAATACCTAGAGCAAGAAGCTGTTTTAGGGGAGAGAAACAGTTATAGCAAAACCGATACGGAAGCTACTTTTATGCGTATGAAGGAAGACCATATGAAGAACGGGCAGCTCAAACCAGCTTACAATACTCAAATATCAACCGAGAATCAAATCATAGTTCATTATACCATCCACCAAAATCCAACCGACACCAAAACTTTAAAACCTCATTTAGAAAATTTTGAACAAACCTTTGGAGAAGAGGCGCTTCAAGAATTAGAAGAAATAACAGCCGATGCTGGTTATGGCAGTGAAGAGAACTACGATTATCTAGAACAGAAAGATCTTACAGCTTACGTGAAATACAATACTTTTGATAAAGAGCAAGACAAAAATTACCAAAAAAAGCACAAGGCATTTAGCAAAGAAAATCTTTATTATAATCAACAAGAAGATTATTATGTGTGCCCAATGGGACAAAAAATGCACAAAACACATCAAAGCCAAAAAACTACAGAAGCAGGATATAAGCAAATGGTATCAAACTACCAAGCCAAAAACTGCGAGGGTTGTCCACTGCGAGGGCAATGTTTTAAAGCCAAAGGAAATAGATGCATAGAGAGAAATCACAACCTTGAAAGGCACAAACAAAGAACAAGAGAATTATTGCTAAGTGAAACAGGAATACAAAAAAGAAAACAACGCTCTGCCGATGTAGAACCTGTATTTGCTCAACTCAAACACAATAACCATTTTAGACGATTTTCTTTAAAAGGATTAGAAAAAGTTGAATTAGAGTTTGGTTTAATGGCATTAGGACACAATTTAAGAAAGAAAATTGCTTCTTAAGGACAATTTTTGCCTTATTCATAAAAATAAAAAATATCCGAAATTGAATAGAAATAAAAAAACCGTCTCAAAATTTAATATTGAGACGGCTTCCTTTTTTTATACTTATTAAAAGCTAAATGGAACAAAAACAGCAATAAACTTTTATTTTGTTCCACAAATTTTTAACCGCTCATATTCTAATCCTGTACCATCACAAGCCGACGAAGTTCCAATAAATTTATTATTTCTAATAATTAAATATTCTTCTAATTCTGATGTGCAATTTTCAATAATAGCACTTTCCGATTGATAGTTAGACATAATAAATTTTTCTTCTGATATATTTTCATAAGTATAAGTCCCTGATATGTTAATTAATACATTATTTCGCTCGCGTGATTTTAAAAAAGTTCCATCTAAATTCAATACATAAAACTCTTGCCACTCCATATTACCTCCTGTAGTTTCAGAGTTTGGAACACTACCTGTCATTTTTGTTAATTGCCATATTTGAGAATATTCTTCAGACTCCGTTTCATCATTATTTGAACAGCTTAGGAGTAAAATACTGCATAAAAGAATAAATACAATTTTTTTCATTGGTAATAATTTAGAAGTTTTGCAATTTTTAAGAAATTAAAATTTTACTTGTTAGATTTGTAAAACCTCTGCCTACCATCTATTTTTTATGTGGTAAGCATTGAGATTTTACAATTGTAGTAATTAAATTTATTAACCTATAATCAATACGTATAAAACAAGTAAATAGCTACAGTTGCACAAAAAATTAGTTTCTTTTCATGCTAAAATTGTAACGTATAAAAATTCCTGCACTTGAAAAATCAACCTTTTCTTGGGTAACAGGAATCAACGAATATTTAAAATAAGGTTCAATAATAATTGATTGATATTGTTTTTTAATAGGAAATTCAACGCCAAACGAAACATTTAAAATACTCGCGAAATTAAAATTATTTGATGCCGTTGGTGTTATTACTTTTTTATCGCTTTTAACTAAATTATATTGAATTATGTTGTTTCCAAAGGAATCTTGCGAAATGTTTTCTGTTCTATTAGTAACAATATAGTTTGCCTCAATATTTTCTTTAAAATAGGATGTAGATGAAAATCCTGCTGAAATAAACACATCCTTTTTAACTATCGAAAAATTATATTTTAGTGCAATAGGAATTTCAATTCCCTTAATAATTGCGTCTTTTGATTCTAATTGGTTATTAAAATTATTTGTTAGGTTAACATTACTTAACGCATCTCCATAATAACTAGGATACGTATTTAAATTAAGCTTTTGGTTGGTATATAAAACACCTGTAGAAATATCAAAATTTTTGGAAATTGGAAATTCAACCGAAACACCACCTGCAAATCCAATAGTTGAATTTTCATTTTCTTGATTATAATTCAAAATCGGTGACAAATTAACACCCAATTTTATAGATTTTTTCTCAGCCTCTTCGCTTGTGCTTTCCTCTTCCAATGAAGCTACTAACTCCTTTTTAATTTGTTTTTGATTCTTCTCATTTATTTTGTTAGAATTTATAACTATATCATCGTTATTTAATATCACATTTTCAGAATCAACATTATTATTATTTAATTTTTCTTTTGTTTGCAATAATTCATTCGAAGCAATTGCATTTTTAATTTTTAATGAATCTGATAAAATAATCACATCGTTGTTTTTACTATTTTGTCTATTTTCAGGAATATGATTTTCAATTGACGTAATATATATTTTAGGCTGTGCGTTTGATTTTGATATATACCTTTTAAAAATAGTTACTGTATCTCTTGAATCATCGGTATTTAAACTATCTGTCTTATTTTTAGTGATGTATGTATTATTATCAATTAAAGTATCAGTTCTCAATAAGTTATTTTTATCATCAATAATTACTTTCGGATTACTTGGATTTTTTGAATCTGAACTATCAAATAAAAACTTACCTAAACTTCCTGCAACTAAAAACAGCAACAATATTCCTGCAAATCTCCAGAAAAAAATAACTTTTCTATGTTGCTTTTTCTTTTTTGCAACAAGCATCTTCCAATGCTCAGGATTGTACGGAACAACGCTTTTTTCAAACACTTCCTTAATCTTGTTACTTAATATTTTATCAAAATTATCTTCCATAAATTTCTTTAAAATTTTCGCAAATTAAAACTCTTAACTTTTTTTTAGCTCTTGTTAAAAAAACTCTTGATGCACTTTCACTAATACCAATTTTACTTGATATTTCAAGGTGATTATAACCCTGGATTTCATATAAATTAAACACCAATCGATGAGTTTCAGGCAGAAAGTCTAATAATTTTATAATATCTTCAACAGTTAAATCATTTATAGTATCTGTATCGGTTTCTAAATATTCTGCCTTTTCAATTTCTAAATGATTGCTATGTTTGGAGTTTTTTCTATAATTATCAATAGCGGTATTTATTAAAATTCTTCTTAACCAATTTTTAAAAGGTATCGAATTGTTATACTCTTTTTTTTGTATTGAAGAAAAGGCCTTTAGAAAACTATCATTTAAAATACTAACAGCATCATGGTCTGAATAGGTATATAATCTGCAAATACTTAATGCATACCCATAAAAATGCTTGTACAGCTTTTCTTGGTACATTTCATTGCCCTTTTTACACTCAGTTAAGAGTTTTTCAATATAGGTATCAATACTTATTCCTTCTTCCAAATTAACTAAATTAGCCGATGCTTAGTGTAAATTTTTAGTTTATCCCCTTAATTCCTATATCAGGGGTTTCACTTGAGTTAAAGGTACTGAAAATAGTATAAGCACATTTATCTTTATAAGTTATATCACCCACCAATTCTTTTAAGTTCACAATAATTGTTTCAGTAATTAAAGCTTTGCAAGTATCATTATTCCCTCTATGAATTATGAGTAGATTCATATAACAAGGGTTATTTGTATAAACCAATCCATCCCAAATAATTTCAAAAGAATGTTGCTTACATCCGCCACTATATGACACGTTTAATTGTAAAATATCTCCTTTTCTTTCACCTTTGTTTATTCTAAATGCGTCACCTTCACTTATGTTTTTTTTACGACTGCTATTAATCTTGTCAAATGTTTCTTTATTTATTCTCAAAACAGTACTCGAAACATCTGAAAAAGAAGCATTTAAAGTATTTACATTATCACTTTTACTACAAGAAATAACAACTAAAGCTATACTAAAAATTTGTAAAAGAATACTACCGATTTTTTTCATAGTGAATTATATTTCAATTTTAATTATTCCTGTTGAAGTAGATTCTGAATATTCATAATTCAAAATTTTAAACTCTTTAACTTCAAAATAAGTGCAACAATCACCCGATATTTTATCCATATCAACATTAATAATCACAGAAACATCTGGACTTAATTTAATTGTATATACACTAGGCTCTAAAACCCATCCAATTGAATTGAGAGACAAAACAGTTTGATTCTGATATTTAATTATTTTAAAATTTGTAGTTTCATTTTTTAGATTGGTAACAGCTAAATCATTAACATTAAATGTTCCATTTTCAAATAAATCTTGAGAAGAATCTTCATCTACAAATACAAAATTAAACTCTCTTGGTGGAGTAAAACAATCGCCACAATCACTACTAATGTCACAGGAAGTTAATCCTATTATTAAAACAAAAAGAATAAATTTAGTTTTCATATAATCATATATTTTTATTGAAGGTTTGTCGGTTTGTACTAAATTTGATTTGAACATAAATTATATACATGTTGGCGGTAGTTATTCCTTGGTCAATTTATATTTATAAAACCCTACATTGTTTTTATTCCCTGAAATAATTAATTCATTTCCATTCGTTGAATAATCATATTCTCCACTTAAGATTAAATTCCAATCAAAATGTGCTAACCATATATTTATATCATTAAATACAATTTTAGAGGTTCCTTTTTCATAAGTTCCGTTTCCACCTGAAGGATAAAAATCATTATTATTCCCATTCCCAGTACTTTTATAAATGTTTTTACCGCTAAATGTAACGGTTACAGCATTCGTAAAAGTTGTTCCATCTGGGTATTCTACAGTAAATATTCCAGTGTAGTTTCCGTTTAAATTTTGACTTGTTTCATCATCATTGCTAATACAAGCAAGAGTAGTTATTAAAAATCCAATTAAAATTAAAATTTTTAGTTTCATAATTTTCCTATTTAGTTTTAATGTAAGTATCCATTTTATAAGGTATTACGTCTAGTTTTTATTCAATCCTTACAAATCCACTTCCAATTCCGTCGTGATTATTGTCGGAAATATCCAATCTAATATTTTCAAAAGTCTTTATTATTCCTTTCATTACAATTCCTGTGTACTGATGGTTTTCAGGAAATTGTATAAATCTTTCCAATTCTCCCGAGTAAATTGACTTTTTTATAATTAGCTCATAAAATCCATTTGAGATTTCATTCCCATTTTCAGTTATTGAATACGTATAATTTTCCATTAAACTCAGATGAATTATTTTTCCAGTTAATTCTGGTGTTTCATGAATATGAAATGCAATTCCACCATCAGTATTTGTCCAATTCCATTTTCCAACCAAATCAGAATTGTCAATTTTGGTATTATCGTCAGAACTACAGGAAATAATTTCCATTGTTAAAATAAAAAGGCAAATCAGTTTTTTCATATTTCTATTTTTTTTAATATTTATAAATTTTATAAGGTGTTTAGCACGTTTCTTATTTATTCAAAAATTATCAATTTGTCAGTTTTTGGAATTTTTACAATGTGAAAAGGTTGAGTCATTATAGCAGTAGCGCCGCCGCCTAAAATATTTTCAATTGTTACAATTACTTTGTTCTCGTTTTTGGTAATTTTTATAATATCAATTGAATGCCCTCCATTTCCATATACTTTATCAAAAACCGCAATTACAATAAAATTCGCAAAATCAATATCGGTTTCTGTAAATTCATCACTTACATCATTCACAGTATTCATTTTATCAATCAATTCATTCCAAGAGTTTAATTCTGAAATTACTAATTTTTGCTTAGTAATGTTTTCTGCTCCATTTCCGTAAAGATTATTTTGTCCAATAAGTGTGAATTTAACTAAGTTCAATTCATCATCATTTTTATTACAACTTGTTAATCCAATAATCATTGTGATAATTAAAATCGTTATTTTTGTTTTCATAACAAAATTATTTAAAAGATTCATTTTTTTTTCCGTAAAGTGATTATTGTCTTTGCATTATATTTTTTGTGACTTAAATATCTTAGATTTTTCGGTTATAGCAAATCGATTGTTGAATGTTTGTCGGTTGCACTAGTTCGATTTTAAGCATAAATTTTATGAGGTGTTGGCTACAGTTTTATTCAATCAATAAATTTACAATTATGAAATCGGTCTCATTTGATTTAAATTTTAATTCATAATTTCCGGGGATTTGAGTTATAAATTCATAATTCACTTTTCTTATCGGCAAATTGTCAGTACACATGCATCCCTCATATCGTGCTTTTACCACAATAATTTTCACGTTTCCGTTTCGTGTTTCAATAAATTCTCCAAATTCTCCACATCCATTGTTTACTTGAAAATTCACTTCTATATTAATAATTTCATTTATAACTCCATTGGAAGGTGAATCAACAGAGGTCACATATGCTAATTTATTCTCGATACAATCATTTTTATCATTATCGTCAGAACAAGATATGTTGATAGATAACAAAATACTCAAGAATATAAGATACTTTTTCATAAATATTTTATTTAAAATAATTTTCAATCGTAATAGTCGCCAACGGTTTTTTACTTTTACAATCAATACGCATAAACAAGCTTAAACGCTACACTTCTATTTCATTTTATTATTAATTCATCTAATAAAAAAAACCTCCATAAAATTATTTATGAAGGTTTTTTATTTGATAGATTTTGGATAGCTGTAAACTAAAATTTAATTTTCTTTATTTAAAAAAGAAAGTACATTTTTTTCAATTCTATCCAGAATATTGCTCACATCCGATTTTACAAATTTTTCACCAGTAATTTTTTCATACAATTCAATATACCTTTCTGAAATTTCTATAATTTTTTCTTCACTCATTTCTGGAATAGTTTGACCTTTCAAACCTTGAAAACCATTAGCAATTAGCCACTGGCGCACAAATTCTTTCGATAATTGTTTTTGATCTTCTCCTTTAAGTTGTCTTTCCAAATAACCATCAGCATAAAAATAACGAGAAGAATCTGGCGTATGAATTTCATCAATTAATACAATTTTACCATCTTTTGTTTTACCAAATTCATACTTTGTGTCAACTAAAATTAAACCACGTTCAGCAGAAATTTCAGTTCCTTTTTTAAATAAAGCTTTTGTATATTGCTCCAAAACATTATAATCTTCTTTTGATACAATTCCTTTTAATAAAATATTTTCTTTTGAAATATCTTCATCATGTGCTCCGCCATCTGCCTTGGTCGAAGGTGTTATAATTGGCTCAGGAAACTTATCATTTTCTTTCATTCCTTCTGGCATAGTAACACCACAAAGTACTCTTTTACCCAGTTTATATTCTCGTGCAGCATGTCCCGATAAATAGCCTCTTATGACCATTTCAACTTTAAAAGGGGTGCACATATGTCCAATAGCAACATTTGAATCAGGAATAGCTATAATCCAATTAGGAACAATATCTTTAGTAGCTTCCATCATTTTTGAAGCTATCTGATTTAAAATTTGCCCCTTAAAAGGAATTTGTTTTGGCATAATTACATCAAATGCCGAAAGTCTGTCCGAAGCAATCATCACCAAAATAGTATCATTTATATTGTAAACTTCTCGAACTTTCCCCTTGTAGACCGATTTTTGATTTGGAAAATTGAATGATGTATTGTTTATAGTATTGTTCATTTTTAATAGTTGGTCTTTAGTTATTTGTTGTTAGTTTTTGTTTAAAATTGGCCTACAAAAAATAAATTATAATTATTCATTTCCTACTTCAAAAGTAGTATAGGCTTTGATAATTTCTTTAACCAATCGGTGCCTTACCACATCGTTTTCATCAAAATAAACAAAAGAAATTCCATCAATATCTTTTAAAGTAAGCATTGCTTCTTTTAAACCCGAAATTTGCCTTCTTGGCAAATCAATTTGACCAGGATCTCCATTAATTATAAATTTTGCATTTTTTCCCATTCGGGTTAAAAACATTTTCATTTGATTATGGGTAGTATTTTGGGCTTCATCTAAAATAACAAAAGCATTATCTAAGGTTCTGCCCCTCATAAAAGCCAAAGGTGCAATTTGAATAATTCCTTTTTCTATATGAGATTCTAACCGTTCAGAAGGAATCATATCGCGCAAGGCATCATACAATGGTTGCATATATGGATCTAATTTTTCTTTCAAATCTCCAGGTAAAAATCCTAAATTTTCACCTGCTTCAACCGCTGGTCGGGTTAAAATAATACGTTTTACTTCTTTTTCTTTTAATGCTCTAACAGCCAATGCTACAGCGGTATATGTTTTACCCGTTCCCGCAGGCCCTATGGCAAAAAGCATATCGTTCTTCTCCATTTTGTCAACCATTTTTCTTTGGTTCACATTTTGAGCTTTAATAAGTCTACCATTTACACCATGCACTATAACGCCATCTGCTATTTTTGAACTTCTTTGTTCATTCCCATTCGACATTAAAATTTGCTCAATGGTGTTTTCATCTAATTTGTTATATTTATTAAAATGAGTAATAAGCATTTCAATTCGTTTTTCAAATTCATCTAAAATTTCTGGTTCACCAAATGCTTTCAAATTTATACCTCGAGCTACAATTTTGAGTTTTGGATAAAACTTACGTAAAAGTTCCACATTTGAATTTTGCATACCAAACAAATCGTTTGGATTTATTTCTATGAGTTCAATGTTTCGTTCGTTCAAATGAGAAAGTTGTTAGTTTAATTAAATTTTTGGTTTCAATTCTAAAGAATTAATTAGTAGCTTTGCATAACAAATGTACTAAATTACCTAGTAAAATAATTAGTTCTTTTATAACAAGTTTTAAACATTTTATTAAAAAGTACATGAGTTAATTAAGAAAAAAATCGCTTCCTTTTTTATGGCAATTATCACCTTGACTACTGATTTTGGAATAAAAGACCACTTTGTTGGAGCTGTTAAAGGCGCTATTTATTCTGAGCTACCCGATGCCAGAATTGTTGATATTTCTCATTTAATTTCACCCTTTAACATCACCGAAACCGCATATATTTTAAAAAATTCTTACAAAAGTTTTCCCGAAGGAAGTATACATATTATTGGTGTTGACGCAGAATTAACAGAGGAAAACAACCACTTGGCTATTAAATTAGACAATCACTTTTTTATTTGCCCCAATAATGGAGTTATTTCATTACTTACCACCGATATAAAACCTGAAAAAATTGTTGAAATAAATATTCATAATAGAATTGAATCTAGTTTCCCTGTGTTAGACGTATTTGTAAAAGTTGCTTGCCATATAGCTCGTGGTGGAAGCTTAGACGTTATTGGAAAGCCATTAACAAGCCTCAAAAATTTAACTGAAGTTCAACCAACAATTCCTTCCGATGGCAATTCTATTTTTGGTTCTATAATATATGTAGATAATTATGGTAATTCTATAAGTAATATTCATAAAAAATTATTCACAGAAATTGGAAAAGGACGATCTTTTGAAATAATTGCTAAATCTCATAAATTCAGTAAAATAAATACAAAATATAGTGATATTATAGACTTTTCATTACCAAAAGATCAACGACAAAAAGATGGAACAAAATTAGCCATTTTTAATTCTGCAAATTTTTTAGAAATTTCTATTTATAAAAGCAATTTAGAAACTGTAGGTGGTGCTTCTTCACTTTTAGGTTTAAATTATCGAGACAATATAATTGTGAAATTTATATAATACTCTGTTAAAAAATATGTTTATAAGAATTGTAAAAATGACCTTTGATAGCTCAAAAACAGAACTATTTATAGCGAATTTTAATCAACATAAAAATGAAATTAGAAATTTTGACGGATGCCATTTATTAGAATTGTATAGAGACAAGGATAATACATCCATATTTTTTACTTACAGTTATTGGGAATCTGAAAATCATTTAGAAACATACAGAAACTCTGAGCTTTTTAAAAAAGTTTGGTCAATTACAAAAGAAATGTTTACATCAAAAGCAGAAGCTTGGAGTGTTGATACTATTGAAAGATTAGACTAATATAAAATTTAAAGAGTAAAGACAAAAGAGTAAAGATTGAATATTAAACAGTGTTAATTGAACAATTTAACAAGTAAACTAAAAAAATGATAGCCATATTAAAAAAGGAATTGAATTCATTTTTCTCATCGCCAATTGGTTATTTGGTAGTTGGAGTTTATCTTATAATTAATGGTTTGTTTTTATGGTTTTTTAAAGGTGATTTTAATATACTTCATGCTGGTTTCTCAGATCTGAATAGTTACTTTTTTTTAGCCCCATGGATTTTTATTTTTTTAATTCCAGCAATAACAATGCGAAGTTTTTCAGATGAACTTAGCACTGGAACCATTGAAATTTTAAAAACCAAACCATTAACTTCTTGGCAGCTAGTTTTAGGAAAATTTTATGGCTCCTTAATTCTGGTGATTTTGGCGTTAATCCCAACTCTCATATACGTTTATTCTATTTATCAATTAGGCAATCCAATTGGAAATATTGAATTTGGAACAACCATTGGATCTTTTCTTGGATTGGTATTTTTAGCGAGTAGTTATACTGCAATTGGCATATTTTGTTCCTCCACTTCAAAAAATCAAATTGTTTCTTTTATAATAGCTGTTTGTATTACCTTTTTCTTTTATTTTGGTTTTGAGTCTATTGCTACCTTATTTTCATCAGGAGCTACTACTTTTTTTATTCAAAATTTGGGAATGAGCGAACATTATAACAGCATTAGTAAGGGAGTTGTAGACACACGCGACCTAATTTATTTTGCTTCGGTAACGTTTTTCTTTTTAGCCTTAACAAATTATTCTATTCAAAATGAAAAATAATACTTCAAAAATTGGATATTTAATTGTAGGGTTATTGCTCTTAAATTATGTTGGAACTCATTTTTATAAACGATTTGATCTTACAAATGACAAAAGATACACCTTATCAGAATCGTCATTAAAAATTATTAATGAAGTAAAAGAGCCCATTCTTATAAAGGTATATTTGGAAGGAGATTTTCCTGCAGAATTTAAACGACTTCAAATAGAAACAAAACTTCATTTAGAAGAATTAAAATCAAAAAATAAACAAATTCGATATCAATTTATTAATCCAACCGATATAGAGGAAAGTCTTATTGAAAAAGGTATTGAACCAAGTAATTTACAAATTCAAGAAGATGGTAAAATTTCTGAATTGGTTATTTTTCCTTGGGCTGAAGTAATTTATAAAGATAAAACAGAATTTATTCCGCTTTTAAAAGATGTATTTTCAAAAACTCAAGAAGAACAATTAACAAGTTCTATTCAAAGTCTAGAATATTCTTTTTCAAACGCCATTCATAAAATAACTTCACTAAAATCAAAAAAAATTGCGGTTTTAAGAGGAAACGGGCAATTGAGTGATATTTATGTTGCAGATTTTTTACGAAAACTAGGTGAATATTATTACTTAGCTCCTTTCACATTAGATTCTGTAGCAACTAACCCTCAAAAAACATTAAATGAACTTTCTAATTTCGATTTAGTAATATGTGCAAAACCTACTCAAAAATTTAGTGAGGAAGAAAAATATACCTTAGATCAATATACGATGAGAGGTGGTAAATCTTTATGGTTAATTGATAATATTCAGGCAGAGTTGGATAGTTTAATGGATACAGGAGAAACATTAGCATATCCAAGAGAATTAAATTTAACAGATTTATTTTTTAATTATGGAATAAGAATAAATTCAAATTTAGTACGTGATTTATATGCTACTTCCATCCCATTAGCAACTGGAAATGTTGGAAATCAGACTCAGTTCAACACGTTTTTATGGAGTTATTTTCCATTAATAGTTTCAAAAAATAATCATCCAATTAACAATAATATAGAAGCGGTTTCATTAAAATTTACAAGTACTATTGATACGTTAACCAATGAAATTTCAAAAACCATTTTATTAAAAAGTTCACCGCTTTCAAAGCCAGTGGGAACACCCAGTATCGTATCTTTAAAATCTATAACAGAAGAACAAGATCCTGCCTCTTTTGCCAACGGTAATCAAAACGTAGGAGTTTTATTAGAAGGTAACTTTAAATCTGCCTATGAAGGAAGAATTAAACCTTTTAAAATTGAACAAAATAAAGATAAGAGCATTTCTACACAACTTATTGTAATTGCAGATGGAGATATTATTGCAAATGCCATATCTAAAGGTGTACCGTTACCTTTAGGAATAGATAAATGGACAAATCAACAGTATGGAAATAAAGATTTTTTATTAAACAGTGTCAATTATTTATTAGATGATAATGGATTAATAAATATTAGATCTAAAACAGTTAAAATCAATTTTTTAGACAAGGAAAAAACGTATCAACAAGCATTTAAATGGCAAGCAATTAATATACTGGTACCATTATTAATTTTAGTCGTTTTTGGAGTCCTTTTTACGTTCATTAAAAAGAAAAAATATCAATAAAAATTTGATTTTCTTCATCTTAAAGAATTGTTAAAATTATCGCTTTAGACCCTTAAAGCTAGGTTTAAATACTATATTTGTTACTTAACCTAAATCAAAACACATTCAACCATGATTAAAAAAATATCACTTTTAGTAGTGCTAGTTGGACTAATTTCAACGAGTTATGCACAAATTAAAACTCCACAACCTTCACCATCTTCAAAAATTGTTCAGATGGTTGGTTTAACCGAAGTTACCCTTGAATATTCTAGACCAAGTATGAGAGGCAGAACTGTTTTTGGAGACCTCGTATCTTACGGAAGTGTTTGGAGAACTGGAGCAAATGCAAATACCAAAATTACTTTTGGAGACAATGTGACCGTTGGAGGTACAGAATTAAAAAAAGGAACTTATGCAGTTTACACTATTCCTGGAGAAAAAACTTGGGAAATAATTTTTTATAGTGATGCAAGTAATTGGGGAAATCCACAATCTTGGGATGAAAGTAAAGTAGCTGCAAAAGCAACTGTTGAAGTAATGGTATTGCCGATGAAAATTGAAACTTTCACTATGACATTCGATGATTTAGAAACTGGATCTGGAGTTTTAGGTATTCTTTGGGAAAATGCATACGTAGGTGTAAAATTTAACGTTCCTACCGATCAAATTGCTAGTAAAAGTATTGAAGTAGCAATGGCAGGACCTTCAAAAAACGATTATTTCCAATCAGCAACGTATTATCATACTGAGGGAAAGGATCTTAAAAAAGCATTGGAATGGATTAAAAAAGCAACTGAAGGTGAAGATCCAGCATTTTGGTATTTACGAAGAATGAGTTTAATTCAGGCAGATATGGGAGATAAAGTTGGAGCAATTGCAACGGCCAAAAAATCTATGGCTGGAGCTGAAAAAGCGAAGAATGCCGATTATGTTAAAATGAATAAAGATTCGATAGAACAATGGTCAAAAAAATAAGTATGAAAAAATATAATTTAGCGTTTTTGTTATTATTTGTTGCAACATTAACATTTGCACAGGTTAGTCCAAGAAAACAAGTTGAAGGCAAAATTGGTGAGGTTACCGTATCTGTCGATTATGGATCACCTAGTGTAAAAGGAAGATTTATTTGGGGAAATTTGGTGAAGTACAATGCTGTTTGGAGAGCTGGAGCCAATGAAAATACAACAATTTCATTCGATGCCCCAGTAAAAATTGATGATGTAACAGTTGCCGCAGGCAAGTATGGCTTTTTTGTTATTGCTTCAGAAAAAGAAGAATGGACCCTTATTTTAAGTAGTAAAAACGACGCTTGGGGTTCAAGTGGATATTCAGAAGCAAATGATGTGGTGCGCATAAAAGTATCTCCTACTTTTAAAGCGGAAGTTCAAGAAGAACTTGTATTTAAAGTAAAGGAAAATGGAATTAAACTTGCTTGGGATAAAGCCAGTATACTGTTACCAATAAATTAATACAAAATAAATAAATTAAAAAGAAGCCGTCTCAATATTAAATTTTGAGGCGGCTTCGCTTTTTTTTCCTTTTTAAATCTGCAATTACCAATACCCAACATCAACCCAATTATTAAATTTAACGTGAGTTCGATATAAGTAAGAATAAATACTATCTGAATATCCTTTATTTATGCTATTTCGAAGGAGGAACGACTGTGGCAATCTGTTTATGGATAATCAAATTACCACATTTTACTTAAAAAAGTAAAATTCGCAATGATGACAAGGTCAAGAGTTTATTTTTCAATGGTTCTTTTGTCATGCCGAGTCGTCGAGGCATCACACAGTTGATAAACGTAATGTGATTCCTCCTTTGGTCGGAATGACACTATTTTTAAACTCCTAATTTTTTATGTAACACAATACTTACATCATTCGGAAGTGAAATTCCACAAATTTTCGAAGTATCTTTTAGCTTCGCATTTCTTATTATTAGATATGTTTTGAATTAATTGTTTGAATGATAATAGCAATACCCATAACTAAGGCGCAACCAAATAAATTAAGCCATAAATACGGCATCCAATCAAATTTATAACCAATAATAACAATTATTTGCGTAATTAGTGCAGCCATAAAAGTTGCATTACTTTTTACATATTTTATAAAAAATGCCAATAAGAAAATTCCTAGAATATTTCCATAAAAAATAGATCCAATTATATTTACAAGTTGAATTAAGTTATCGAATAAACTTGCAACACTTGCTACCGAAATTGCTATAATTCCCCAACCTAACGTAAACCATTTTGAAGCTTTTACATAATGAGCTTCAGTTTTTTCATCTTTCATATTACGTTTGTATAAATCAATTGCTGTTGTACTTGCTAACGCATTTAACTCTGAAGAAGTGCTTGACATTGCAGCGGATAAAATAACTGCCAATAACAACCCAATTAAGCCTTTTGGCAAATTGTGTAAAATAAAATGTATAAAAACATAATCCTTATCATTGGTCTCTACATCAACATTTGCTTTTTTAATAATTGTTTTAGCCTCTTCCCTATTATTAATTTCCAGCAGATTTAATGCAGCAATCTCTTGTTTCAATTGTTCTTTTTTGGAACCAGATTCTAAACTATAACTATAAATAACTTGTTTTTTCTGGTTTTCAATTTCAATATGTTTATTTTCTAAAAGGTTATATTCATCGTTATATTCAGAATTTTTAACACTTTCATTTGCTAGTGGATTAAAATTTAACGGTGAAGCATTGAATTGATAAAAAACAAAAACCATAACACCTACCAACAAAATAAAAAACTGCATTGGAACTTTTAACAAACCATTAAAAATAAGGCCAAGTTGCATTTCTTTTACTGATTTGCCAGATAAATAACGTTGCACTTGACTTTGATCAGTTCCAAAATAAGAAAGTGCCAAAAAAGTACCTCCAATAATCCCACTCCAAAATGTATATCGATTATCTAAATCAAAAGAAAAATCTAAAATTTCCATTTTCCCACTTGCACCAGCAATTTCCAACGCATTTGAAAAATTTATTCCATCAGGTAAATAACTTAAAATAATAAAGAATGCGATAAACATTCCAGTAAAAATAACAGCCATTTGATGCTTATGAGTAACACTTACAGCCTTTGTGCCACCAGAAACCGTGTAAATAATTACCAACACACCAATTATTACATTCAATGTATTTAAATCCCACCCTAATACTGACGATAAAATAATTGCTGGCGCGAAAATGGTAATCCCTGCTGCCAAACCACGTTGAACCAAAAATAAAATGGCTGCCAAACTCCTTGTTTTTAGGTCGAAACGTGATTCTAAAAATTCGTAGGCCGTATATACTTTTAACTTAAAATAAATTGGAATAAACACAATGCAAATAATTACCATTGCAATTGGCAATCCAAAATAAAATTGCACAAATCCCATTCCACTGTGATAAGCTTGACCTGGTGTAGATAAAAAGGTGATTGCGCTAGCCTGAGTTGCCATTACTGATAAACCAATGGTCCACCATTTAGATTCTGATCCACCTTTTAAATACTCATTTACATTTTTACTTCCACGTGTTTTATAAACACCATAAAAAACAATAAATAATAAAGTTCCACTAAGTACAATCCAGTCTAATAGTGCCATTATTTATGTAAAACTTAGCGTTAATAAATAAAATATTACAATATAAAATGCATTCAAAACTAAAACCCAAGTATATTCCTTTTTCCAAGTATATTTTTGTTTATTCATTCTTAATTTTTAAGTAGTTTTTCATTGTTATTTTTACCTATAGAAATCATATTTGCAAATAATCTATATGCTCCAGACACACCCGCAGGTAATTCTCTAAAAAAACTTAATCCAGTATAAATATAATATCCTTTACCATATTTAGCAACCAATAAACTACCCCTTTTCTCAGACTCACCTTGATCATTTAATGTTAAAACTGACTCAAAATTAGCATCCCATTCATCTGGAAAATAAAGACCTCTTTCTTGAACCCAACCTTCAAAATCGGTTATTGAAATTTTATTTGGTACGTTTAAAATCTCATGAGATGGATTATTTAAAATAACTTCAGAATCCTCTTCGGTTACTCTATCTCGAGACAATTTTAAAGAATATGGTGCCAAAGCATCTACTTTTAACCTAGAATTGGTATGATACTGCACAATTAAATTTCCTCCATTGGCAACAAAATTATGTAAATGCTTTTGGTAAAATGTTGCCTTGTCGCTAGTATTATACGTTCTAATACCAACAATTATTGCATCAAAATTTGCTATTTTTTCAGGGGTAATTTCATCTTCATTTAATTCTACTACAGTATAACCTATTTGTCTTAGACTCGTTGGTACCGCATCTCCGGCACCCTGTATATATCCAATTAACTGACCTTTCCTTCGAATATTTAAACGAACTATTTTAGCTTCTGAAGGCATAACGACTGATTGGAAAGGGATATGTTCGTAATTAATTTCAACCAATTTATTTGAAAATTTTTCCAAACCAATAGACACTTCAGGTTTTATAATTCCTTCCGATTTCATAGTTGTTGGTGTCATTAAAAAATCAACCCATTTCTCCTCTCCTTTTTTTGTAAGTTCAAAAGATATTGATGTAGGACTAATTTTCCAATTTGTAGGAATTTTTAAAGAAATTAGTCCTTGAATATTGTCTTTTAATGCTTTCAATTTAACTTTTACAATTTGAGCAGAATTATCGGCAAAAATATAAACTTCTTCATTAAAGGATGCCGAAATTTGTGGCAATACCTCAAATGGTTTATAGATTTCTCCTTTTACGGGGTCGTTATATTTATAAATTACTTCTTTCGTAAATGGAATTTGGGTTGCCAAGATTTCAATAATAAAATTTACACTCATTTGTTTTGGTGTTTCGGCCAATCCAATAAGTTCTGAGTCACGAACATTATACATTCCAATTGTCCCCTTTTCAATTAACCAATAAGGAGCCGTTTTTTTTGCGTTGTTCGGAATAGTAGTTTCAATAGAAGTTTTATATGATTCATTATTTTTTAATAAAACATCATTTCTATCTTCTAAAATAAATGGATAAACAGAAAATCCTTTCAAATTAATAGGCACATCACTCCTATTTATAGCTTCTATTTTTAATAAATTAGTTGAATTAATAGTTGTTGAAGAATTATCAGCCACAACTTCCAAATAAAGTCCAGTGCAGGCAGCAATTATATTTTTTATTTCTTCCAATTTAATTTTCTTCCAATGTTCATCTTTTAAATTTTCTATTAAAGAATATGCTTTAACCAATTTTGGAATGCTCGCTGACGGATTTAAAAAATTAAATTCTTTTTGAACTTGTTGAAGCAATACCCCAATTGCATTTCCACCATCTACTCTATTCCAGGTTGTGTCAATTCCATAAAAAGGATTTTTATTTATAGGAAACTCTCCTTTTAAAAATTCTAAATATTCTGTTTCTGAACCACGAGAACCAGTACTTCCAAAACCTTGTGATTGGTGTTGGCTTCTACTTAAAGATGCAATTTCTCCATTCGAAAGCCCTTTTTGTTTATAAAAAGTTCCTATTTCTAATTCCAATAAATTAGTTTTATCTGCTTTATCAAAATTTTCTTGACTCCCATAAAACCACCACGATGTGTTAAAAAATAATCTTTTTGGTTTCCAAATAGATTCATTTTTTAAAAGTGTCTTATAATTTTTATCACCCGCCAAATCAAATGCTTCCAAACTTAGCATAGCGGAAGCGGTATGATGGCCGTGTGTTGAACCTGCTGTACTATGGTTAAATCTATTTACAATTACATCGGGTTTAAATTTTCTAATTACCGTAACAACATCGCTAAGAACCTCATTTTTACTCCAAATTTTCAACGTTTCATCTGGATGTTTTGAATAACCGAAGTCATTTGCTCTTGTAAAAAACTGCTCACCACCATCTTTTTTTCTTGCAGCAAGTAATTCTTGCGTTCTAATTACACCCAAAAATTCGCTAATTTCAGGACCAATTAAATTTTGCCCACCATCACCTCTGGTGATACTTAAATACGCTGTTCTTGCCTTTACATCATTAGCAAAATAAGAAATAAGCCTGGTATTTTCATCATCTGGGTGTGCTGCAATATATAATACACTCCCTAAAAAATTTAATTTTTCAATAGCATCATATATTTCTCCTGCAGTCGGTTTTTTAGGAGCTTGGGCAAAATTAAAATTTAAAAAAAATGTAAATAATAACGTAAATGCTATTCGTCTTTTCATTCAGTAGTATTTTATATGAAGTGAAACAAATATAAAATTTATATTTTTTTTAAGAATTTTATGACCATTAATTAACATAATTATAACTTTTTAAAACAAAGGCATTCCTATTTTGAACAATTTACTTTTTTGTTATTAATTACTTTTATACTTTTAAAAAAATCTTTTTTAAAACAACATATTTAGAATATATTTGTAAATTATTCAATATAAAATAATCATAAATAAAACGAGCATGTTAATTTCTTTCTTTCAAACGGAAAAGATTAGAACCGAAGAACATGTGACCTTTAAAAATAAAAAACATTCACATGAAATTTATTGTATCAAGTAGTCAATTATTAAAACAGCTGCAAGTTTTGGGCGGTGTTATTAACAATAGCAATACCTTACCAATTTTAGATAATTTTTTATTTGAATTAAATGAAAATGAATTAAAAATATTGGCTAGTGATTTAGAAACTACAATGAGTACTACTATTGAAGTTGAATCTAATTCTGTGGGTTCAGTAGCGGTTTCTGCACGGTTGTTATTAGACACTTTAAAAACATTCCCAAATCAGCCTTTAACTTTTAAAACTGAAGAAAACAATACCATTGAAATAAGTTCAAACCAAGGAAAATATGATATGGCTTATTTTGATGGAAATGAATTCCCTAAAGCTATTACAATTGAATCGCCTAGCAGTACTGTTTTATCCGGAGATGTATTGGCAACTGCTATTTCGAAAACAATTTTCGCTGCAGGAAATGATGATTTAAGACCTGTAATGAGTGGGGTGTTTTTTCAATTTACTACAGAAAGTTTAACCTTTGTTGCTACCGATGCTCATAAATTGGTAAAATATGTGAGAACAGATGTTTCGGCAAATGAAACGGCGGAATTTATCATGCCAAAAAAACCATTAAATTTATTGAAGGGTATTTTAGGAGGTTCAAACAGCGATGTTATTATTGAATATAATGATTCTAATGCAAAATTTACATTTGATAATGTAGTGTTAGTTTGCAGATTAATTGATGGTAAATATCCAAATTATGAAGCGGTAATTCCAAAAGAAAACCCTAATAAATTAACGGTTGATAGAGGAACTTTTTTAAATTCTGTAAAACGTGTTTCTATATTTTCAAGTAAAACAACGCATCAAATTCGTTTAAAAATGGCTGGAACTGAACTAAATATTTCAGCTGAAGACATTGATTATTCAAATAAAGCAGAAGAACGTTTAATTTGTGATTATCAAGGAGACGATATGCAAATTGGATTTAATTCTCGTTTTTTAACTGAAATGTTGAGCAACTTAAATTCAAATGAAATTTTAATTGAAATGAGCTTACCAAACAGAGCTGGAATATTAACTCCAATTGATGGTGTTGAAGAAGGCGAATACATTACAATGCTTGTGATGCCTGTGATGTTAAATCATTAATATTTTTTAAAATAACAAATATGAAGACCACAACTTTCAGTTGTGGTTTTTTGTTTTATATTAGTTAAAGAATTAAAAAGACCTTTTATCCATACAATGACTAGGGATAGAATTATATTTATTATACGTATCGAGTTAGCCAAAATACGACCGCTGAAAAAATGCATGATAAACAAATCATAATATTTTATCATTTAACAAAGTTATGATAAGAAAATGCGATTATCTTATCATAATGAATTATCTTTGTAAAGAAAATTAATATTTCTATACATAATGGAATCTGAAAACTTAAAAAAGTTACCTCTTAAACAAGATATTGAGACTAAAAAAGTTCTTAAGAAATTAGCTTCAGCTCATAGAGCATTAGCCGAGTTAAAAGGAATTGTTTCAAGCATTCCGGATGAAAATATTTTGATTAATACTTTAGGCCTTCAAGAGGCTAAAGACAGCTCAGCAATTGAAAATATTATAACAACTCACGATGACATATTTAAAGCCGAATTGAATCTTGACGGTTTCAAATCATTAAATGCCAAAGAAGTTCAAAATTATATCTCCGCACTAAAAAAAGGATTTGGCTTAATTACAAAAAATAAAATTTTAACTAATAATGATATAATTTCAATACAATCTGAGTTAGAGAAGAATAATGCCGGATTTAGAAAAGTTTCTGGGACAGCTCTGAAAAATTCAACAACTGGAGAAATTGTATACACACCACCACAAGATTATGATACAATTCTAGATTTAATGACTAATCTAGAACAATACATCAACGATGAAAGTATGTCTGAGTTTGACACATTAGTCAAAATGGCCATAATTCATTACCAATTTGAGAGTATTCATCCTTTTTATGACGGAAACGGAAGAACTGGGCGAATTATTAATGTTTTATATTTAGTAATGAACGATTTACTAAATTTACCTATTCTGTATTTAAGTCGTTACATTATTGAGCACAAAGCAGATTATTATAAACTTTTACAAGAAGTTAGAGAAACTGACAATTGGGAAAATTGGGTACTCTATATGTTAGATGGCGTTGAGCAAATTGCAAAAGAAACAATTGTACTCATTGGAAAAATTAGAGATTTAATATACGAATACAAAAACTTGTTGAGAAACAATTACAAATTTTATAGTCAAGACTTATTAAACAATTTATTCAAACATCCATATACAAAAATCGAATTTATTGAGAACGATTTAGGGGTTTCGAGAATTACGGCTTCAAAATATCTAAATCAATTAGCTAAAGACAAAGTGCTTAAAAAAGAAAAATTAGGAACAGGAAATTATTATATTAATGAGAAATTAATTAAAATTCTAACTCTTAAAGAATAAGTACTTTGGCTAACACCTCATAAAATTTATGCTTAAATTTGAACTAGTATAACCGATAAACATTCAACAAACGATTTGCTACACCGGAAAAATCTCCGATTTTTAAGTCGCACAAATCTTATAAAAACTCGTAAGCAATATTAACTGAACCTAAACCTTTTTTAATATATGAAAAGCACATATTTAATTGCTAAGCGTTTTAGAGAGATTATTTTGAATGGAACTTGGGTTGCAAATACAAATTATAAAGCCCAATTGTCTAATTTAAATTGGAAAATTGCAACTACTAAATTTGACTCTTTTAACACAATTGCAGTTTTAGCACAACATATTCACTATTACTTGAACGGAATAAAAAATGTTTTCGAAGGTGGAACTCTCGATATTAGAGATAAATATAGTTTTGATTTTACTCCTATTCAATCTCAGATTGAATGGGAAACTTTTTTGAATAAATTTTGGAATGACGCAGAAGAATTGGCTTCCCTAATTGAACAAATACCTAACAAAAAATTAAAACAAGTATTCGTGGACGAAAAATATGGAACATATCAACGAAACATAGATGGAATGATTGAACATAGCTACTATCATTTAGGTCAAATCGTATTGATTAGTAAAATTTTATTAAACACAAAATAAAAAACACTACCTAAAAGTTATATAAAAT
>NZ_JAUYUD010000110.1 GCF_030692605.1 Lutibacter sp. | reverse complement strand
AGCTGAAACTTCGAGAAAAAAGGAACCAATTTCACATCAGTATGGAACAAAGAAAAGGAAATCAGCGAAATAGCAATAGATTTGCCACAAACTGTTTATGCCGGGAAAAGTGTGACCATCGAATTGTAAAAGCCCCTCTCCTACCTCTCCCCAAAATGAGGAGAGGCCTGGGGCGCAATCATTCTGAAAGGTTAAGTTTTGAATATGAGGCAATGCATTGAACTCCGAAGATAAAGCCAAATGGCATTGCAAGTATTTTGAGTTGTTCTTAAGCATGTTTTTAGTTTTAAGAAGCATTTTGTTCTTTGACATATTGATTGATGATATTTATGTACTGATTGATAACGTAAATCGGCATTGCTGTTGCAGCCTTAATGTATTCAGTGGATTTATTATCTAGATAGAGTAGTTTTACTCTATTGTAATCTTTAAGATAGTGATCCACCGCTTTTAAAGAATGATGCGTTTCCTTAGCGATTATCACTGGATCTTTTTTCTCAATTACATATTTAAAAACTATCTGATACTTATGAGTTATGCAAGAACCCATGTCATGTAAAGTTCCTGTATGAGGCAGGCTGCACGAATGTTTTTGTTCATACCTTTTTCTATCAGCAGATATTAGTCCAACGCATGAAGCCAATAAAAGGCCTATATCTCTCATTGAAAGTAATGCTCCCTGATCATATGCTTCTTGTGTAATACGGGCAATTACGTTCTGCCTGTTTTCAGAAATGGCTTTCTTTTTTTCAAGCATTGATATATCTTCATCAGCAACGATTGTGAGTACGACAGGAACTAATTTTCTATTGCGGGAATCAGCCCTCGTGTCTTTATGTACTGCATTCCAGAGTATTTGACCTGGTTTTATGGTCTGTGTATCTTTATTGTTAGAGTTGAAAATAACAAGAAGTTCATCAGCAATATTACTTCTCATATTGGGGCCAAACGTATTTGGAAACTCTTTGTTGAAGAAATCTTCAATGATTGGTTTTATAAAACGGTCATGAGCTGAATGGTATCTGTGATGTGCATCTGGTTGTCGTAACATGTCAAATGGATTTAATTGTTTAGCAACGTGTTTATTTTTTTAATGTTCCCAGAAGTTCGTTTCTGCGGATCTGGATAATCTCAGCATGATGCCAAAGTTTTATATATTCTTCTGCCAATGGGATTGAAATATGTGCCATAAAAGCAATGGAATGAACATCGTAGTTTTCTGTCGCCAATGTAACCACTTGCTTAAACCGCCTTACATAGTTTGAAACTGCCGACGGGCTGTGGTTTGTACTTTTAGCGATATGAGTATATTCCATGCCTTGAAGCCATTTTTCTACAATTATTACACGATGGCTTAACGTTCTCCCCATATCCTTTATGGTTGACCTTAGGGGCAAAACAATACCTTGCTGTTTTAATGCTTTTATATCTCTGACCAAGGTTCGTTCGCCACAGTTAAAAATGCGATTTGCAATATCTTCGATGGTTAAAACACCACCTTGGATAAGTGCTTCCTGGCAAATGCGTTGCAACCGGTGTAATCGTAAACCAACAACCCCACTTGCATTTTTGACTTCAAGGTCCTCTGTTCCAGCATCAAGGGTTAAAGTAACAGTAACCATATCAGCATTTTTCAAACTTTTTGAAGGTCCATTCTCAACGCCAGTAATTACAAACTGAACTTGTCCTGGTTTGAGCGACGGAGTCAAATTAAAGAAGTCACCATAAACTTTATGTACAGAATCGAGTATGGCACGGGCTTCAAAAGGCGAGCAGTTAAGCCCTCGAATAATATCATTCTGGAATTGACTATCAAGTTGTTTGCTGTTCAGTCTATCCCATTTGGCAAGAGAAGAATTATTTATCATGGTAGAAAACTTTGGTTAAAAGCTAAGTACTCAGAGAGTGTGTGGTTCCGGTCGGGCTACGCCCTCCCTTCACCACACACTCTCTGACAAACACAAAAAAGATATCTTCAATCAATATAAGGTCATATGGCACAAATATAGGGGTCGAATGTCATGTTGTCGATATAGTTTCTATAAATATGTGATGCCGCTGGCATTTATTATTCATTGCGCGAATCGGAATTCGCGGCACCCAATGCCTCGCTTAAAATTGCTTTC
>NZ_JAUYUD010000103.1 GCF_030692605.1 Lutibacter sp. | reverse complement strand
AAACATTTGATGGATTTAAAACAAGAATACTTTCTAAATTAACCTCGTTGACAATTATTCAATACATTAACAAGTTTATTTTTGAGAGAAATATTAACAACTTAAAAATTAACATTGTCTAAATGCACAACGGGTTTATTTCAATTCTTTTTATCAAATTTTAATTAAAATTGCCGCAAGTATTTATTCCTCTTCTATAAGCCACTCTCTCAAAATTTATTGCATTATTTTTTACATTAATTAAATTCGAATTAATGCAATTAATATCACCAACATGTTGTATGCTTAAAAAAGGAGGAGAAAAGGCAAAAGAAATCACTAAATCGAGATCGTTCATATTTGACCATATGACGCAACTGTAGAAACTTATTTTAGAGGTGTTTTGGGGGTTCAAAAACATTATTTGAGGTTAATATTTTAAATTTAAAAAATAAATTTTTGCAAATATAGGCAAACTGTCTAGTTTTAAACAACTTAAGAAGCAATAAATATTACAAATTAATAAATTGTATGTTTTTCGCAATAAACGGTTAAAATGCATTACAAATTTGACCAAATTATACGTATTTTATTAAATTATTTTTATTTTTTTGAATTTATTATTATATTTTTTACATCATTGGGCCAGTTATTTTGTACATAATACCATTAAAATCAAGTTTTCTAAATTAACCCTTACCCAATATTAAATCTTAAGGTTAATTTAAGTACACACTTTATGCATTTAAACAAACCTTGACTCCATATTTCCCATTCGCCTTATGTAAGTTTTGCAACATAATTATCACAATTTTCATCTGAATTTTGCTCAACAATACTATTTCCTATAATTAAAAATAACAATCTAAATCTAATTAAATTGGGTATTTTTGATCAATAAAAAATAAGCCTGTATAATTTATTCAACAACATAAAGGGAATATTATCTTTTTATAATTGGGTTTTTCCAGTTTTATTTTTTTAATGATTGATTAAAAAAATAATTCAAATGAAAATATTTGTATTTTTAACAAAAAAAACAAAGTATTTCAATCTAAAAAGTAGTTTCTTAAAACTATGGAGCAAAAAACGTGTTAATAAATAATTAAAAACCTTTAAATTTAATCGACATGAAAAATCTTAAAAAAACAATTTTTGTAGCAACACTGGCATTATGTTGTTTAACAAATGTAGAGGCACAAGTTAACAAAATGGAAAAAGGAAAAACGGCTAAAGTCAATTCTGAAAATAAAAGTGTCAACAACATAAATGGTGGAATGCCAAATAGAATTTCGATGAATGTTACAGTTCCAAAACAAACTCAAGGCGCAACATTTGGCGAAAAAGTAAATTCCGTAACAATAAATGTTACTTTAGTTGAAGGTGGCTGTGTTGTTTTATTCCCTTCAAATGAAGGCTACAGAGTGAATGTTGCAGACAAAAGCATTATCGAATTGTCGAAAAATGAGTGTGTTGCTTTTGGCGAAAAAATGAATGCAGGTTTACACGCCGCAGGAGGAGCATTAGCACAAGGTGCTTCCTTATTGGGTGGCGCGTTGCCAGGTGGCGCAATTATTTCGGCAGCTGTTTCTAGTGTAGGCAATTTAGCAGGTGGTGCTGGAGGTGGTGCGGCTGCAGCTTCTTACGCAAAAACAGGAAAATTGGATGTAAAAATACCAGATAATGAAAATGATGCAATTGTAGAATTGCCTGACGGCGAATTTGAATTAACATTTGTAATTGAAGAAAAAGCTACTTCAGGATTAAAGGATACTCTAAAGACACAAGTTCGCATTGGATTTTCGGTAGAAAATGGAATATTGAAAACAAAACACGATACGGCAAAAAATTCTGTTGGAAACATTCGATAAATTAATATTTTTTTAGATTGGAAAAGTGATTTTTAAAATGCTTTTCCTATAAAAATTGAGCGACTACAAAAAGTGAAATTTCATTGTTTTGCATCGCTTTTTTAGCTAGTAAAAATAATTTTTACCCCCTTTGATAAAATTTTGTAGTTTTATTAAATTATCTTTCATAATTCTGTGCAATCTAAATTAATAAATGACTAAAATTTCGAAAAAAATAACTTCTATATTTTTTTGTTTAGTGTTATTCCAGTTTTTTTTCGAAAATATTGGGACGAATATTTTTGCGCAATCCTACAACAAAATAAGTGCTTTTTCCACAAACGAGGGTTTGCCAAGCAATCATATTTATGATATTGTTGAGGATGACAATGGTTTTTTATGGATTTCAACTGATAACGGAATTTCTCGATTCGACGGAAAGTATTTCTATAATTATACCGTAAAAAACGGTTTACCTTCCAACGATGTTTTGCAAGTAATTAAAGAAAAAAATGGAACTGTTTGGGCTAATTGTTACAATGAAACACCTTCTTATTTTGACGAAATAAACAATCAATTTGTAACCGTGAAGCATAATGAAAACGTAAATAAAATTAGCAGCGCCTTGCTCAATTATTTGGTGCTGCCCAATGGAGGAATTAGATTTTATAATGCGATTGGTTCCTTTGATTTTATTGATAAAAAAATTCAAAAAATAAATTTCTTTAACTCATTAGGATATTTATTTATTGATTTTAAAGAGGTTTCTTTTCATTCTAAACAAATTAACTCGAAAACGAAATCAACAGAATATAAGAACTATTTTAGTTATGAAGGGAAAGTTATTGATAGCTTTTCTGAAAAATCCAATTCAAAAATAATTAGCCGCATTTTTCATTCCAATAATTATTATAGTTTTTTTACAGGAAATAGTATTCATAGGTTTTCCAACTTTAAACGGAATCCGTTTTCATTTACACTTGATTCAATAACAATTCCAGAATCGAATAAATGGTATAAGTTTTCTGCAAAAAATTTGAGTATTATAGCCAATAGCGGCACAATATACATTTATGATTTGCAAACTTTGAAATTGCAAACTAAAATAGAAAACACTACACAAACCAACTGTGCATTTATTGATAGCCACAATAATTTGTGGCTGGGCACTTTAGATAATGGATTATTATACTACAATTTGTCAAAAATCAAGAGGGTTTTAACCTCAAAAGATTTTGTAAACAGCAATTTTTTGAGTGTGGCAGTTACGCCAAAAAGTGAGATTTTGGCAGGAAACTACCACGGTGAAATTGTTAAGTTGAAGGGAATAAATCAAGATAAATTTTCAATTAACTTAGGCAATCAAAGTATTTGGATACGAAAAATAATTTATTCGAATAATAATTCATTATCAATAAATGATGCTGGTTACAGCGTTAATTTCAGTGATAACAAACCCATTACATTGTCTTTTGAAAATAATTCTAATTGTTCTTTAAAAACAGCCATTTTGTTTAATGACAGCATTGCAATAGTTGGATCAACACGAGGATTGTATAAACTTAATATTCAAAATGAAAAATACAAGCAATTAAATAGTCCCGATAAAAGGGTTTTAAATATTGTAAAGCAAAATAATGACTTTGTATATTTTGTAAGTGCTGAAGGATTGTATAAATACAATTACAAAAAGGACATTTACACGCAAATTTTATTAAACGAGGAAATAAAAGGCAATAAGCCTTCGGTTTTGGCCTACAGTAAAAATAATTTTTTATGGGTTGCCACTATTAAAGGGGAAATTTTAATTTTAAAAAATGATAAAGTACTCTATAAAATTAAGGGTGAAGAAGGTTTGCCTGAAAACATAACGAATATGATTGCCGTTCAAAATAAAATTTGGATTGCCAGTAAATCCGGAGTTTATATTATTGCCTTTAAAGAAGAAAATAAAAAATTAGATTATACAATTAATAAACTGTCAAAATCAGATGGTTTAACGTCCAATGTAGTAAATGAATTGGCATTTTATAACGACACTATTTATGCCGCTACCGATAATGGAATTTCTATAATTCCTTCTAAAATTCAATTTTCTAAATTTGAAATTTTCCCAAATATTATTTCAATAACCGTGAATAGCGAGAAAGTTTCCATTGCCAAAAGCTACAATCTAAAAAACGATGAAAAAAATATCAGCGTTCAATTATCTGGAGTTGAATTGACTGGCCATTTTAAAAATTTGCAATACTCTTTAAATGATAAAAATAATTGGGTTGATTTAGATGGAAATACCATAAATCTTTCTTTAAAAGGTGGAGACAACAATTTATTTATCAGAGCAATAGATGTCAATAATAATATTAGTGCTAAAACAATTGAACTAAAGTTTTTTATAGCCATCCCATTTTTTAAAAAGTTATGGTTTTGGATTTTATTAATATCATTTATGATGGCACTTTTGTTTTGGTGGTTTAATCACCGTAAGTTCAATCAACAAAAAATAGCATTTCAGCAGCAATTGGCATTAGAACAACAAAGAAATAAAATCACAGCCGATTTACACGATGATATTGGCGCCACTTTAAGCAGTTTGCAAATTAATAGTGCCGTTGCAAACCAACTTTTAAATAAAAATCCGAGTGAAGCAAAAAAAGTTTTACAAAAAATAGAAACACAATCGCAAAATCTTGCCGACAAAATAGGTGATATTATTTGGAGTATGAAACCCGGTAAAGATGAATTTATGACAATAAGCACACGCATTCGGAATTTTGTCAATGATATTTTGGGATCCACTGACATAAAATATGTAATTCAAACCGATCCGATTTTAGACAATTTGATTAAAGACATTACCCTTAGAAAAAATATTATTTTAATCATAAAAGAAGGGGTAAATAATGTTGCAAAATATAGCAAAGCATCCCAATTAAATATAAAATTAGGATGGGTTAACAATATCATTTCCATAGAAATTATTGACAACGGAATAGGTTTTGAAATTAATGAAACTTCAGGTAACGGCATTGCCAATATGAGAAAAAGAGTGGAAGAATTAAAGGGCAATTTTAAAATTACTTCTATACCAAAACTAGGAACATCTATTTTTGCAAATATTCCTTTTGTCCCTTAATTTAGTTACAAACGGCTCTTAAATTGTTTAGTACATTTGTTTTATGGCGATTAGAATTTTTATTTACGATGACAGCAACGAACGCAGAGATAGCTTAAAGGCATTACTGATGCTCAACGATGAGCTAAAGTTTGTTGGAGAAGCCATAAATTGCAAAAACGTACTTGCCGAAATCGAAAACTTTTATCCCGACGTAGTTTTAATGGATATCAATATGCCTGAAGTTGATGGCATTGAAGGGTTGAAACTCATAAAAACCAATCATCCAGAAGTGAAAGTGCTTATGCAAACTGCTTTTGACGACAGTGATAAAATTTTTACCTGTATCAAAAACGGAGCAAGTGGTTATATTCTAAAAAACGACAAACCACAACGAATCCTTCAAGCCATAGAAGAAGTAAATCAAGGTGGCGCCGCTATGAATCCCGCAATTGCGCAAAAAGTATTAGACTATTTTAAACCAAATAAAGCTAAAAATCCTTTAAGCCCAAAAGAAAACGAAGTTTTAGCCTGTTTAGCAGATGGATTAAGTTATAAAATGGTTGCTGATAAATTGGGAGTAAGCTATGCAACAGTTAACACCCACACCAAACGCATTTATGAAAAACTGCACATTTCTTCTTTAGGACAAGCCATCGCCTATTATTACAAAAATCTGAAATAAAATTTTGTTATGCTGCCAGTTGAAGTGAAAAAATCTAAAATCGTCAATCTACATTCTTAAATCACTTATCCCTACATTAAGGGATTTTTTGTTTTTAGTAAATTTTGATATTTGTAAGGTATTTCAATAAAACCGAAATGTAAAGGCAATATAAATCAATGCCTGTTGATATACAACCTTAACCTTTAAGTAAAAACAAATGAAACAGACAAAATCAATCTTCAACATTCTTATCGTTTTCCTATTTATTGCGCAGAATAGTTTTGCGCATACTAAACCAATTATAGGAATTGGTATCGTGGTTAAAAAAAATCCTGGAGGTGGATATATTACTGTTCCAACAGGAAATGGCGGTGGTTTCTCTACCCAACTTGAAGAAGGAGAATACGAACTTTCTTTTCCGCAAGACCAATTGCAAACGAGTATCAATGGAATTGTAAAAGCAAATTATCCAAAAAGCAACTATCAATATGATGGTTCTGGAGTAGAAATGGTTTTAGACAATTCAGCAATAAGAGTTAATATAAAACCTTCACAAGGAGACAGGTTTACAATTGATAAACAAAATAGTATTATAATTACAGTGCCAAAAGGTGGTGCTACACTTTCGGGCAAATTGAGTTGGGATGATGCCGTAATGCAAAAATCAGAAATAAGTTGCCCAGACGGATTTACGATGCAAAACGGGGAATGCGTTCCCATAAATCCTGGAAACCAACAAGAAAGAACAGAAGGAAAATTAAAAGGAAAGATTATGGGTGGCGATAACTCAATATCATCATTTCCAACAGTTGGGAATACTAAAAAAAGTAATTGCTCAAGTTTGAATGTTTCTTTGAATGCCAATGGCGGAACATCGGCTTCAACTGGAGTTTCAAATAGTTTTAGTTTTAATCCGAGTTTGGGTATAGAATTACAATGGAATCACTTCGGAATAGGTTTTGACGCAGGAACGTTTAACACCAAACCAAATTTTGATTTTAATGCTTATGCCGCTCCATTGCAAAATCTAGATTTTTTGACCATCACAACTACTAAAAGTGACTGGACCAGCACTTATTTTATGCTTGGACCACAATATACGATAACTTTGAGTCCTTCTCAAAATAAAGAGTCGGGGAGACATACTCCTTTTCATAACAAACTAACGTTTACACTCGCATTAAAAGGAGGATTAACCATAAACAAAGCGCCAGAATTTTCTGTGACGGATAAAAGCACGCCGCCAAAAAATATTGCCAGTTATACAGCACCTCAAGACTATAAAAAAAATGCCTTTAGTTTGAAACCAAGTATCGGTTTTGACTATTGGATTAGCGAAAATTTTGCGCTTACAGCCAATGCACACTATTTGATGCAAACCGGGCAAAAAGAATTTGCCACTGAATACAGAGATTTGACTAACGTGAACTTGGCACCGCCTATTTCTCCCGACCAATTTCAAAAAAACATTGCTACAGCACCAAAAGTACTAACAAACACCAAAGGACCAGAAAATTATATGAGTTTTGGTTTTGGAATTACCTATCGTTTTAACAAAGGCGGAGGTGATTGTGATGATAAATCGGATATTACTTCAAATGAAGCGCAACGAAAAGGAATTCAAGAAAATGATTTAAAAAAGATTGAACAGCGGGAGAGCCTAGAAAAGAACGATTCAGAAAAAAAAGGCTGGGACGGTTCTATAAAAGGGAATAAAGCAGTTGAAACCACCAATGATGCAACGCAAGGCAAAGGAATTAAAGAAGGTGGTTTAAAAAAGAATGAAATTGAAACGTCACAAGTTGATGGAGATGGCACAAAAGCAACTGGAGGAAACCCAACAGGAAGAAAAGGTTGGGACGGATCTGTAAAAGGAAAAAATATAGCCGAAAAAGGAATTAATGAAAATGGTTTAAAAAAGAATGAAGTGGAAACAGTTTCAGATGGACCCCAAAAAATAGCAATTAAAGAACAAGGTGTAAAAAAGAGTGATGTTGAACAATTGGTAGTTTCATCTTCTAATATAAAAGATATGTTAGTTCCAAAATCGTCTAACAATATAAATAGTAACGTGACTACAATGATGATAAAAGGAATGGGTGAAACAACAGCCGAAGGCACACCCATAGTTGTAGGAAATACGCTATCAGGCAATATCAAGATGGTTAAAGGGGTAAGTAATGCCGGAATTTTAATCGAAATGACACAAAAAGAAAACGGAGACTACGTTGCGGGCTACACTGATAAAAATGGTGATTTTTTGTTGGGACCAGCAAGTGATTCGCTTCACACAGCGTCGATAAATGGAGTGGAATATGGGGCTATAAAAATTATAGGTAATACCAAAGATAATACTGAAACTAATGCTAGCCGCAAAGGGATTAAAGAAAATGGTCTAAAAAAGAATGATGTTGAAACCACCAATGATGCAACGCAACGCAAAGGAATTAGAGAAGGTGGTTTAAAAAAGAATGAAATTGGAAATGTCGTAAATGAAGCAGAACTTAAACAAATTGCCGAAACATTGGTCAACTTTCGAAAAGGCTGGGATGGTTCTGTAAAAGGAAATAATATTGTAAATGCTGCTAATGAAGCTGATGTAAAAGCTATTGCAGAAACATTAGTCAATTTGGCTCGAAAAGGTTGGGATGGTTCCATAAAAGGAAATAAAATTGAAAATGCAACTAAGGAAGCTGATGTAAAAACCATTGCAGAAACATTAGTCAACATTCGAAAAGGTTGGGATGGAACTGTAAAAGGAAATAAAGTTGAAAATGTAGCGAATGAAGCAGATGTAAAAGCAATTTCCGAAACATTAGTCAACTTGCGAAAAGGTTGGGACGGAACTATTAAAGGGAAGAATATAGCCGAAAAAGGAATTAAAGAAAATGGTTTAAAAAAGAATGAGGTTGAAAACTCGACAGTTAACGGCTCAAAAGCGATAATTGAAAACCCAAATGACGATACGGGTGAACCAGAACAACAAGTTTATAAATTTAGTAATGGTTGTACTAGAACGTGTACTGGTAACTGGTATGCCAATGCAAACGGATCCGTTGGTTGTGATGGAACTGCTGGCCCACTGGTTTGCATCAACAAAACAGTCACTACAACACCTTCTGCAACAGCAAGAGTTACAAGACTTAGAAAGAGGCCCGATATGAAGACTCAAGTTTTTGACCAAGACGGAAACCCAACAGACAAAAAAGGTTGGGATGGTTCCATAAAAGGGAATATTATGGAAAATATTGAACCTGGGAAAAGTGGTGACAATATTCAATCAATACATATAAAAGTAACGATAACAACGAAGGTTGGATTTACTGACTGTGGAAGTCCAGGATATTTCTTTTGTATAGGTGTAGAAATTGGCGCTTTGCACAACAATCAAAATTTAGGCGATTTACCTTTAGAAAAGGACCAGTTACTAACCAACGCCAATGTAGAATTAGTAAACGGCAATACCATAAAAGTCACTTCCATAGGAGTAAAAAGCACTATTTCCGAAAAAACAATGTCTGAATTTAAAAATAAAACACAAAAAAACAAGGAATTTACTTTGGATGATAATGTATTAAAAGAGATCTGTAAAGCACTTCATTTAAATACACCAATTGAACCTGTTATTTTTAAAGCAGAAGATCAAAAATATGAGGTAATCAATACCACTAATGACGGAAAAGAAGTCCAAATTTTGGAAATCTCCCAAAAAACAAACATTAAAATAGATGGAAAAGAGTATATTTTATCAATGTTAACCACAAGCGGCAAAGGTTTAAACAGTCCAAAAAATTAGAATAAATAATTAAATGAATCGTTTGGGTTTGAAATTTAAACCTTTGTTTATTAAACAAAAAAAGCCGCTAATTTAGACTGAACCCAAAAAGTTAGACAAATTTATAATTAATTTTGACAATAATGAGCTCGATATTTTATCGGGCTCATTTTGTTTAGATTTGATTTAATTCTTTCGTTATTATAATAGTCTATATATTGTTTGATTTCA
>NZ_JAUYUD010000091.1 GCF_030692605.1 Lutibacter sp. | reverse complement strand
TGAACATAGCTACTATCATTTAGGTCAAATCGTATTGATTAGTAAAATTTTATTAAACACAAAATAAAAAACACTACCTAAAAGTTATATAAAATTTATACTTACATTTAAACTAAATACAAACTGACAAACATTCAACAAACTATTTGTTACAACCGAAAAATTTCCAATTTTTCAGTGGCACAAATAATATTCAAACTGAAAATTCATTTTATAAGCTACTACTATAATTTGAAAAGAAAAAACTGTAGTTTAGCTATTTCCAACTATTAAAAAAATAGATTATTTTGTAAATCAAATAAATTATGAAAAAAGTAAATCAATTTGGTGAGACCGTTGAAGGTTATAATATTCCTGTGTTGAATGAACGTGAAATTAGAGCTGCCGCTGGAATCCTGTTTTTTTTCACCTTTCTGTCGCTCATGTACATCCTATTTAAAGGCGATTTTTTGATGATTAAATATGTGATTACTGTTTTTATGATAGATTTTATTATTCGAGTATTTATCTCGCCAAAATATGCACCAACTCTTATTATTAGCAAGTTAATTGTAGGCCAACAAAACCCTGAATATGTTGGTGCAGCCCAAAAGAAATTTTCATGGATTATTGGTGTTGTTCTCTCAACCGCAATGTTTGTGTTGATGGTGCTTATGAACTCTTACAGTATAATTACTGGACTTATTTGTTTATTATGCCTAATCTTCCTGTTTTTTGAATCTGTTTTTGGTATTTGCCTAGGTTGTCTGTTATACAATATGGTTTACAAGGAAAATGCCCAACATTGCCCTGGTGAAATTTGTGAAGTAAAAGATAAACATGAAATTCAAAAGGTTTCAATAATTCAAATAATAATTGTGCTGATTATGGTAGGCTCGGTATTTCTTATTGGATTTCTGTTTAATGATTTATTTAATATTAAACCACATGATTTGTTTGATTCAATAAAGCATTAAACTTTTTAAAAAACAATTGTAGAGACAAATATATTGAAATACTCATCTATTAAATAAAAGAATATAACCAATATTTAACAAATAACTATACCTAAATCAATTTTAAAATTTACTTCAGGGAGATTTTTTTTGTATCTTGTTTCAAAATTTATCAATGAACTTTTTGGCCCACCTCTATTTATCTAAAAACAATAAAAATATTTTAATTGGTAATTTTATTGCAGATGCCGTAAAAGGAAACAAATACTTAAATTATACCAAGGAAGTTCAACTAGGAATTCTACTTCATAGAGAAATAGATACATTTACAGACAATCACCCATTTGTTAAAATAAGTAAAAGAAGGTTAAATCCACAATATCGGCATTATAAAGGTATAATTATTGATATTTTTTACGATCATTTTTTAGCAAAAAATTGGCAGTTGTATTCTCAAATTCCTTTAGAAATATATGCCGAAGAAACCTATCTTTTCCTTCAAAAAAACTCAGAAAAATTACCTGCAAAAGTTCAACAATTTCTTCCTTTTATGATTGAGTATAATTGGCTTGTAAGTTATGCCTTAGTTGAAGGAATTGAAGAAGTTTTAAAAGGAATGAACAGAAGAACAAAAGGAATTTCTAAAATGGATTTAGCCATAAATGACCTAAAATTAAATTATCAAGAATTTGAACAAGATTTTCAATCATTTTTTATAGATTTAGAAAAATTTACACAAGAAAAAACAACTTTTTTACTTCAACAATGAAAAAAATATGTAGCCTATTTTTAATTGGACTCTTAGCAATTCAGTGCAAAAATATTCAACCTCCCAAAAGTGTAGTACATAAGGCTCAAGGATTAATAACCGAAAACGCAATGGTTGTTTCTGCACGTGTTGAAGCCTCTGAAATAGGTTCTCAAATATTACTAAAAGGTGGAAATGCATTTGATGCCATGATTGCAACAGAATTAGCCTTGGCAGTAGCATACCCATTTGCTGGTAACATTGGCGGTGGTGGTTTTATGGTGTACCGATTAGCAGATGGAACAACAGGAGCCTTAGATTATCGCGAAAAAGCACCATTGGCTGCATCAAAAAATATGTTTTTAGATGAAATTGGTGATATTATAAATGGTAAAAGCACATTAGGAGGTATGGCGGTCGGTGTGCCTGGTACAATAGACGGACTTTTTAAAGTGCACGAAAAATTTGGAACTTTACCTTTTTCATCATTAATTCAACCAGCAATAGATTTAGCAAATAAAGGCGTTGTTGTAACCAAAAAACAAGCAGAAAGAATTGCTATTTATAAAGAATATTTTTACAAGGTTAATGGCACAAAAATTCTTTTAGATTCTGTTTGGAAAGAAGGTGACACCATTAAATATGTACAATTAGCCAAAACCTTGCAACGAATTAATGAGCATGGACGAGATGGATTCTACAAAGGAGAAACTGCCGAAATGTTAGTTAATACTGTTCAAAAATTAGGCGGTATTATTACCCTTGAAGATTTAGAAAAATATCAGGCTAAATGGAGGAAACCTGTTGAGTTTACCTATAAAGATTTGAAAATAATTTCAATGTCTCCTCCTTCAAGTGGTGGTATTTGTATGGCTCAAATTTTTAATGCTATTGAACCTTTTAATTTAAGTGAACTTGGTCATAATTCCGAAAAAACAATTCAATTGTTAACAGAAGCAGAACGAAGAGCATACGCAGATCGATCACATTATTTAGGAGATCCTGATTTTATTAAAATTCCAATTGAAACTTTAATTTCAAAATCGTATGTTAAAAAACGGATGGAATCATTTTCGTGGGATAATGCAACCCTATCTTCTACAATTACACATGGGAAAATAGCTGGTTTTGAGAGTAATGAAACTACCCATTATTCTATTGTTGATAAATTTGGTAATGCCATTTCAGCTACAACAACTTTAAACGGTGCGTATGGTTCAAAAGTTTTTGTTAGCGAAGGTGGCTTCTTTTTGAATAATGAAATGGATGATTTTAGTTCAAAACCTGGAACGCCAAATATGTTTGGTCTCATTGGTGCGGAAGCAAATTCCATTGAACCCGGAAAACGAATGTTAAGCTCTATGACTCCTACAATTGTTGAAAAAAACAATAAATTCTATATGTCTGTTGGCTCCCCTGGTGGTTCTACTATAATAACATCGGTTTTACAAACAATTTTAAACGTGTACGAATTTGATCTAGGAATGCAAGAAGCTGTAAATGCACCTAGATTTCATCACCAATGGTTACCTGATGTTATTACAATGGAACCTATCGGGTTTGACTCAACATTAATTAAAAATTTACAACAAAAAGGGTACATAATTAAACAAGAAAATACAACAATAATTGGTAAAGTTGATGCTATTTTGCGATTACCAAATGGAAAATTAGAAGGTGGTGCAGATTATAGAGGTGATGACACTGCTGCGGGTTTTTAAGCCCACTAACTCACAATGGGGGAATTTTTTGTTACTTGACACAACAAACAATTGATTAAACATAAAAAAAATGAATTCAAATATTATTACAAACGGAATTTTAAAAGCGATAGCCATTATTGTTGGAGTTTTAGTGCTGTTTTATTTTTTATATAGCGTTCAATCAATTATCGTTTATATTGCAATTGCTGCAGTAATATCCTTAATTGGGAGTCCAATTATTAGTTTTTTTAAAAATAAATTAAAATTTCCCAATACATTAGCAGTGATTACAACAATGTTATTATTTCTAGGAATTCTAACCGGATTAATAAGTATGTTTATTCCACTAATTGTAAAGCAAGGTGAAAATTTATCTTTATTAGATATAAATAAACTTCAATCAACTATTCAAAGTCTATTAAATCAGATTAACGACTATTTTTTAACTCATAATATCGATATTTTGAATGAGTTAAAACACGCCGATTTATTCAAAAATATAACTGCAATTCCTAACCTGTTTAATTCTATAATCGGAACTGTTGGAGATATAAGTATTGGACTATTTTCGGTTATTTTTATTACCTTCTTTTTTATGAAAGACACCCATATTATGGAAAATTCCATTTACGTTTTGGTGAGTGATAAAAGTGAAAATAAATTAAAAAAATCGTTGGCTACCATCAATAATTTATTATCAAGATATTTTATTGGCTTGGTTTTTCAAATAACAATCTTATTCATAATCTATACAATTACACTCCTTATTTTTGGAATTGAAAATGCCGTTGTAATTGCTTTTTTATGTGCTTTGTTAAACTTAATTCCTTATGTTGGTCCTTTAATTGGTGGATTTTTAATGTTATTTTTAACCATGAGTAGTAATATCGAATTAGATTTTAAAACGGAAATTCTTCCAACAACCATTTATGTTATGCTTGGTTATATTTTTGCGCAATTAATAGATAATTTTTTAAGTCAACCGTTGATATTTTCAAAAAGTGTAAAATCTCACCCATTAGAAATTTTTTTAATAATAATGATTGGAGGAGTGTTATTTGGTATTACAGGAATGATTGTTGCCGTTCCAACTTATACTGCTATAAAAGTAATTCTAAAAACATTTTTAGCAGATAATAAAATTGTAAAATCATTGACTAAAGATTTATAATATGACTACTTATATTGCGCTTTTAAGAGGAATAAACGTTTCTGGTCATAACAAAATTAAAATGACCGAGTTAAAACAACTTTTTATTGATTTGGATTTTTTTGAAGTTGTAACATACATACAAAGTGGCAATGTAATTTTCCAATCTAAACAAACTGACATCCCTAAAATTGAGCAACAAATTATTGAAGCAGTTTTAAGTTTTTACGGCTATTCAATTAATGTGTTGGTTTTATCAAAAGAAAATCTCACAAAGGTTTTTGTCTCAAATCCTTTTTTGCAAATTGAAGCAATTGATACCAAAACATTGTATGCAATACTCTTAAAAGAAAATTATTTTGAGGAAGGAACTGAATTTCTAGAACCCTATTTAACAAATAATGAGGAACTTAAAATAATTGGTAATTGTGCCTATATTCATTATCCAGGTGATGCTGGAAATTCAAAATTAACAATAAATATAATTGAGAAAAAATTGCAAACCGTTGCAACATCTAGAAATTGGAGAACCATTTCAAAACTTATAGAATTAAGCTCTCAATAAATTGAATCACAGTATTTTAAATAAAGAAGTTCAGGATTTTATACATTCAAATTTAAAATCAGATATTACAAAACTGATTTTAAAAGGAAGCTCGTTTGAAGGAGTTACAATTCAAGAAATTGCTGAACAAATTGAGGCTAAAAATAAATGTGAAAAAAAATTACCAACGTGGTTTTCTATTAAAAATATTTATTATCCAAACAAGTTACATATTGAACAAACCTCTTCTGAAATTACAGCAAAGTATAAGGCTAATTTGGTTTCTGGAAATTCATTAATTGATATTACTGGCGGATTTGGAGTTGATGTCTATTATTTTTCACAAAAAGTTAAAAATGTAACACATTGTGAAATTAACAACGAATTATCTGAAATTGTATCCCATAATTTTGACCAATTTAACATCAAAAACATAGAAACTTATATTGGTGACGGATTACAATATTTAGAAAAATCGACTTCAAAATTCGATTGGATTTATACAGATCCATCTCGAAGAAATGACGCAAAAGGAAAAGTTTTTTTGTTGGAAGATTGTTTGCCAAATATTCCTAAAAACTTGAATTTATTAGTTGAAAAAAGCAACAATATTCTGATTAAAGTTTCACCCATTTTAGATATTAAAAGTGCAATTAATGAATTAAAATTTGTAAAAGAAATTCACATTGTTGCCATTGAAAATGAAGTGAAAGAACTATTGTTTATTCTTGAAAAAAATTATGAGCAACATATTGACATTAAAACAATTAACTTTAATAAAAAAGAAACACAAAAATTTAATTTTCAACTAAATGAAGCTATTTCCTCAACGTTTTCTGAACCAAAAAAATATTTATTTGAACCAAATGCTGCAATTTTAAAAGCGGGTGCTTTTCAACAAGTTTCCACTCAATTAAAAATTGATAAATTACACCAACATTCACATTTATATACTTCTGAAGAAATAGTGGAATTCCCTGGAAGAAGCTTCGAAATTATGCATACAATTTCATATAACAAAAAAGAATTAACAAAACTAATTCCTTCTAAAAAAGCAAATATAACCACTCGGAATTTCCCTGAAACGGTTTCTGAAATTCGGAAGAAAATCAATTTTAAAGATGGTGGAAATCAGTATCTGTTTTTTACCACTGACATCAATAACAAACATATTGTTCTAATTTGTAATAAGGTTTATTTATAAACATTCATAATAAATATTTTTAGTATTTTTAACCGAACTTATTAGTTATAAAATGGCAACTAAAAATATACGTGCGTTATCTTCAAGAAAAGAATTAGAAGATAATTTATTCGAAAATATAGCGGATTTATCGCATAAAAATGCTTCTAAATCAGCATTTCAAGAATTAGCAAAACGCTTTTTAATTGATGATTCTGTGGTGTTTGGAACAGCTTCTTTTTACGATTTTACACGTGAAGAAAATCGAAATAAAAAAATTCACGTTTGCTGTGGAACTGCTTGTATGGTTGCTAAAACGCAAGATAATCTTCACAAAAACTTAGAATATCATTTCGCTGAAGAAGAAATTGGACACGCTGCTTGTGTAGGCAGATGTCATACAAACAACGCTTTTATGTTTGATGATAAAACCTACAGTGCTTCTAATAAAAATGAGTTAATTGAAATTATTAATACCAAAAAATATCAAGAAAATAATTACAAGATAGGATGCAATACAACACCAATTTTAACCTCAAAAATTGAAGAGCTTACTCCTTTTTATGCTTTAGCTGAAAAATTTAGCAACAAACCTCAGCATGTAATTCAAGAAATGAAAACTTCGAATTTACGTGGTCGTGGTGGAGCCGGATTTCCATTTTGGTTTAAGTTAGATGCAGTTTTAAAAGAAGTAAATACACAAAAATACATTGTTTGTAATGCCGACGAAGGCGATCCTGGAGCATATTCTGATATGTATTTAATGGAACATCAGCCACATAAAGTATTGTTTGGAATGTATATGGCAGGTTTAACTGTTGGTGCAAATACAGGAGTTTTATACATTAGAGGTGAATATCCAGATTCTATTAAAATTATTGGTGAAGCAATTCACGAGTTAAAAGAAAAAAACTTGATTGGTGATTTTAGATTTAAAATCATTCGCGGACAAGGTTCCTATGTTTGTGGTGAAGAAACCGCATTATTAAATTCTATTGAAGGTCTGCGACCAGAAGTTCGTGTTCGTCCGCCGTATCCTGCTCAATATGGTTTATTTGGTAAGCCAACTGTGTTAAGTAACGTAGAAACTTTTGCAAATATTCATTGGATATTAGAAAACGGTGGTGCCGCTTATGCAAAACTTGGAACAATACAATCTACAGGTACAAAATTAGTTTCGTTAGACAGTTTTTTTAATAAACCGGGGATGTACGAAATTGAAATGGGAACGGATTTACACACTATATTTTATGAATTTGGAAATGGTTTTAAATCTGACATAAAAGCATTTCAAATTGGTGGTCCACTTGGCGGAATTGTACCAATACATAAAATAGCTGATTTAACATTGGATTTTGAAAGCTTAAATTCTAACGGATTTTTATTAGGTCATGCCAGTTTTGTTTCAATTCCATCAGATTTTCCAATGATAAAATTTTTAGAACATTTAATGGAATTTACTGCTGATGAATCTTGTGGAAAATGTTATCCTTGTAGAATTGGTTCATTTAGAGGTATGGAAATGCTTCAAAAAGCTCAAAAATCAAATTATAAGATTGATCGTCAGTTATTTGATGATTTAATAGAAACTTTAGAAATTGGTTCTCTATGTGCATTAGGTGGCGGGATTCCGCTTCCTATAAAAAATGCGTTGCAGTATTTTAATGAGGAACTTCAACACTATTTTACTTCAAACTAAAAAAGACATGAAAGCATATATTGAAAATATAGCATACGAGTTTAATGAAGGTGAAACTATGTTGGAATTCGTTCGAAGAATTGAAAAAAATAAAAACGCCATTCCAACCATGTGTCAAGATGATCGTTTAGAAAATTTTGGTTCTTGTCGAGTTTGTTCAGTTGAAGTAGCTCGTGAAAAAGATGGAATTACAAAAACAATGGCTTCTTGCCATACGCCTATTTCTGAAGGTTTGTACATTTATCACAATACCGAAAGAATGAAACGTCTTCGCAAAAATATTGTTGAATTAATATTAACCGATTATCCTGCCGATAAAATATTTCCTTCAGAAGGAAAAAAAGCCACACCTTTTCAGGAAACAATTGCACAAATTGGAATTCCAAATGTGCGCTATCCTGAAGGGAAAAATCATTTAGATATTGAAACAGATAGAGCGCATCCGTACATAAAATCAGACTTATCACAATGCATTAATTGTTTTCGTTGTGTAAGAGCTTGTGAAGAAATTCAAGGTGAAATGATTTTAGGAATGTCAGGTCGTGGTTTTGCAACCAATATTATAAAAGGTTTCGATACGTCTTTTGATGAATCTGCTTGTGTTTCATGTGGTGCGTGTGTACAAACTTGTCCAACCGAAGCCCTAACAGATAAATTTGAAACTAAAACCTTAATTGCAGATAAAACTGTTCGAACTACATGTACCTATTGTGGTGTTGGTTGCCAGTTAGATGTTTCTGTAATTGATGGAAAAATTAGAGGAATTCAAGCACCTGAAACAGCAGAAGTAAATCAAGGTCACACGTGCTTAAAAGGACGTTTTGCTTTTCAATTTTATGATCATCCAGATAGGTTACGCGAACCAATGATTAAAAAAAATGGAAAGTTTGAAGAAGTAACTTGGGATGAAGCTTATGATTTTATTACTAAAAAATTACTAGAAATAAAAAATAAATATGGTGCTGATTCCATTGGTGGAATTTCTTCTTCAAGAGCCACCAACGAAGAGAATTATTTAATGCAAAAAATGATTCGCGTTGCTGTTGGTACAAATAATATAGATGGCTGTGCACGTGTTTGCCACGCTCCTACTGCTTTTGGAATGCAAAAATCCTTTGGTACAGGCGCAGCTACAAATTCAATAGAAGATTTAAAACAAACTGATGCTATTTTCTTATTTGGTGCAAATCCGTTAAAAGGTCATCCTGTAACTGGTGCTAAAATTAAGCAAGCATTTATGAAAGGAATTACCTCAATAGTTGTAGACCCTATACGTACAACTTTATCAGATTTGGCAACTCATTTTTTACAAATTAGACCTGGAACTAATGTGGCAATTTTAAATATGATGGCACATTATATTGTAAAAGAAAATTTAGTAAATCAATATTTTATTGATTCTTACACAGAAAAATATTTAGATTTTAAAAACCACGTTGAAAACCTTGATATGGATGAATTAGAGACCCTTACAGGCGTTTCTAAAGATTTAGTAAAAAAAGCTGCCATTGCGTATGCAAAAGCTGAAAGAGCTATGGAGTTTCACGGATTAGGAGTCACTGAACATTTCCAAGGAAGTAAAACAGTAATGTTACTCTCTAACCTAGCAATGATGACTGGAAATATTGGTAGAAAGGGCGTAGGATTAAATCCACTACGCGGACAAAATAACGTACAAGGATCTGCGGATATGGGAGTACAACCACATCAAGGTGCTGGATATATGGACGTTAGTAAACCTGAAATTCAACATTATTATGCTAAAAAATATGGCATTGAAAAAATGCCTATAACAAATGGATTAAAAATTCCTGAAATGTTAGATGCCGCCATTGAAGGAAAAATTAAAGCATTGTACATTATGGGGGAAGATACTATAATGACTGACCCAAATACCAATCATAGCATAAAAGCTTTTCAAAATTTAGAATTAATTGTAGTACAAGAATTATTTATGACTGCAACTTCAGAAATGGCTGATGTTGTTTTACCCGCTTCATCGTATTTTGAAAAAAATGGAACTTTTACCAATGGGGAACGCCGAGTTCAACGTGTAAATAAAGTAATTGAACCAATTGGAAATACCAAACCAGACGGGCAAATTATTATAGATATTATGAGTAAGTTAGGCTACAATCAACCTACTGGATTAAGCTATGATGCGGCAAAAGTAATAGAAGAAATTGCAGATGTAATTCCATTTATGAAAGGGTTATCTTGGGAACGTTTGGGCGAAAATGGGTTGCAATGGCCAATTAAAGAAGATGGTACGGATACTAAAATGCTTCATATTGACGGAAATTTCAAAAAAGGAATTGGTACTTTTCATTATTTCGATTTTGAAGAATCGCCAGAAATTGTCTCACACGGAAAAAAATATCCATTTATACTAACAACTGGGCGTGAATTGGAACATTACAATTCTGGAACTATGACCAGACGAACCGACAATCAAACCCTCTTAGGAAAAGATATTTTAGAAGTGCACCCAAGAGATGCGAAAGCAAAAGGAATTGAGGATAACGAAATTGTTCGTATTTTTTCAGACAGAGGAAGTGTTCACATTCCAATAAAGTTCTCAAAAAACGTTAAAAAAGGTGTTTTAAGAACTACTTTTCATCAACCTGAAGTATTTATTAATATTATAACAGGAAGTGTGGGAGATAAAGAAACAATGACTCCAGAATATAAAGTAGTTGCTGTTGATTTTGAAAAAATTAAAAATTAGGTAAAAGGCAATAGGCAAAAGGAATTTTTGATATACAATTTACGATATTGGATTTACAGTGTTAAATATTAGATTTCAATTCTTGAATTTTGAACATTTGCAACTTTGTGAACTTTTAACTTAAAACTTAAAACTTAAAACTTAAAAATGCAAACATTAAACTATGAAGGTTTACAACGCAATAATGGCGATTCTAAAAAAGTAATTGATGCATTAGTTATTGAAGCTGCTTTACAAATAAATATTAATTCAGAACCATATACGGTTGTTATGAGAACTCCTGGCGACGATATTGAATTGATTCGTGGTTTATTATTTGCTGAAGACATCTATAAAAAGATTGTAAATTTCTCTTATGAAGTAATTGAGAAAAGAGATAATGGCTTTTCAATAATAAATATACAAATTCCAAAAAAACACCTTGGAAAAGGTTATTTAAATAAACGCACACTCCTTTCAGTTTCATCTTGTGGAATATGCGGGAAACAAAAACTAGAAGATATTGCCGTTACAGGTAAAAAATTAAATTCCAATACTTCATTTAACATTAAAAACCTAAAACAAATGTTTTCAGAAATGAAAGCAAAACAAGAAACTTTTGATTTATCTGGAGGTTCACACGCAGCTGCAATTTTTGATAAAAATAGCAATCTTCTTGTGGTTAAAGAAGATATTGGCAGACATAATGCTGTTGATAAAGCAATTGGTAACTTATTAATTACCAATAACTCAAACAACTTGAGTTGTATGTTAGTTAGTGGAAGAGTTTCTTATGAAATTATTTCAAAAGCATTTATCGCTAAAATTCCGATCGTTGTTGCTGTTTCTGCATGTTCAACATTAGCAGTAGATTTTGCAAAGGAATTTGGAATTTGCTTAATAGGTTTTTCCAGAGGCTCAAAAGCAACAATTTATTCATAATTAACATAAACTACTTGATTAAATAAATAATTTGCACTTTTTTTTTAATAATTAACGTATTATTGAAAATAATTATATACATTTGCCGTTATAAGAGCGTCCCTATGCTACAAATTTTTACGGAGAGGGTTTGTAGTTGATTGATTTTAAGCATAAAAATTCCCGTTTTTATGAATCTAATTTCAATATTTGCTTTTAAAATCTCCAAAATAGAAGTTTTATATGCTAAAATTTAAAGCATTTTAATTTTATTTTAAGGGCTTGAAACCCCTGTTAAATAAGAGAAAAATGACTTTTTACTACTCTTTTTTTTAAATTTTTAAAAAATTGAGTTAGAATTTTTTTGCTTTTTTGTAAGATTTGATTACATTTGATGTTCTTACTAATCATTTAATTCTTACTAAAAATGAAAAATTTTAAATTAATTTTCGGATTATTTATGCTTTCTGCATTTATAGCTGTTACTGTATTGACATTTACTTCAGTTGAAAAACAAGCAATTGAGAGAAACGCACCTATTCCTAGACAAGGATAGATTCAAGTTTAATCTAAATTGTAACAATTTAAACCACAATAATTTTTTATTGTGGTTTTTTGTTCTCATGTTGTTTTTCAAAAGAATTTAATTTACATTTGCATGTAGAACCCCTAAGGCTTGCAACATGAAAAACCAAAGAAAAATATCTTTATTTATTGGAAGTTTTATCGTTTTATTGATTGTTTGTACTCCCTACTTGCTGTTTTTTCACAGCTCACTACCCGAAACTCCTACCATAGAAACCGTATTTGGAACTATCCAAGGGGGTCATTTTGGAATTGCTCGAAATTATATTTATTGGCTTTCATCCAAAATTGTTCCTTTACTTTTACTTTTAATTTGGTTTATAACTAATAAAAATTGGTGGGTTCATGCTTTAATTATTCCTATTTCAGTTTATCTTTTCCAATTTTTAGCTGTAATAAATGATGGTAACGGAAATCTTGATGAAATTGAGTTTATCTACTCCGTTCCAGTTACAGTAATTGTTTTAGTGATATTGTATTATTTAAGAAGCAATCTTGCAGTTTATATAATGGCAGTAGATTTAAAAAAGGAAATGGATGATAAATTAGACCAACCCATTAAAAAAATTGAATAAATTTATAGAACCCATAACTTCTATATAAACTGTAAAATAAGCAGTGCTACCTATAAAATATCTAACTTTATTTCTTTATAAAATATCACAAATATTAACTACCATTTTCATACAAAAATAGTAGTTAAAACTATATTATTTAAATATAAAAAGGGCTATAGTTTTTAGTATATTTGACACTTAATTTTAGTCAAAATATATGAAAACGGGTAAAGTTTCTTTATTTCAACGCTTTTTAAACATTGTAGAGCGATCTGGTAATGCACTTCCGCATCCAGCCACACTTTTTTTAATTTTTGCAATACTAACACTCATCGTTTCTGGAATAGGAGGTTACTTGAATTGGCAAGTTATACACCCTGCCAATAATGAAATTATACCTGTCAAAAATCTATTATCGGTTGATGGACTGCATTTTATATTTCAAAAAACTGTAGTTAATTTTACAAGTTTTGCACCACTTGGAATTGTACTAGTTGCAATGTTAGGAATTGGAATTGCAGAAAAGAGCGGTTTAATTGGGGTTATAATCAGACTTTTAGTACTCTCTTCTCCTAAAAAATTATTAACATTTGTAATTGTATTTGCTGGGGTACTATCTAATACTGCTAGCGATGTTGGTTATGTGTTATTAATTCCGCTAGCGGGTATTATATTTATGGCGGTAGATCGCCATCCAATTGCAGGTATGGCTGCTGCTTTTGCTGGTGTTTCTGGTGGGTTTAGTGCAAATTTATTGTTAGGAACTATTGATCCCTTATTGGCAGGATTATCTCAAGAAGCTGCACAAATTTTGGATTCTTCATACCAAGTTAATGCAACAGCAAATTACTATTTTATGTTTGTGTCAACTTTTATAATTGCAATAGCAGGTACTTTTGTAACTGAAAAAATTGTAATTCCTCGTTTAGGAACGTATCATTCCGATGAAATTATTCCTGAAAAAATTGAACAGTTATCAAAAGATGAGAAAAAAGGTTTACTATGGGCAACTATTATATTTGTAATTTACCTATTAATTATTTTAGCAGGAACTATTCCAACAAATGGATTTTTTAGGGGTGAAGGTGGTTCTTTATTAAAATCCCCTTTATTGGAAGGTATTGTAACATTATTGTTTTTGGTAGCAGGTACCGCTGGTATTGCCTATGGTATTGCCATAAAAAAATTCAAAAATGATAGCGATGTTATGGCTGGTATGGCCGACAGCATGAAAACATTGGCAACATACCTTGTATTAGTGTTTTTCGCCGCTCAGTTTGTCGCATATTTTAAGGAAAGTAACTTAGGTATTTACGTTGCCGTAACGGGCGCACAGGCGCTAAAAGCAGCCGATTTAAATATTTATGTAATGATGATTCTTTTTATCTTTTTTGCAGGAGCTGTTAATATGGTAATGGGAAGTGCGTCGGCTAAATGGGCCATTATGGCTCCTATTTTTATTCCTATTTTTATGTTAATGGGTTATTCACCAGAATTATCTCAGGTTGTTTTTAGAATTGGCGATAGTGTAACAAATATTATTTCTCCTATGATGAGTTTCTTCGCTTTAATAATTGCCTTTATCCAAAAATACGATAAAAATGCAGGTATTGGAACTATTATTGCTGTAATGCTGCCTTATACCATTGTGTTTACAATTCTTTGGACCGCCCTACTTATGTTATGGATTTATTTTGGATGGGATTTAGGCCCTGGAGCTGGTTTATTTTATGACAAACCATTCTAGTCAAAAATTATTTTGCATCATTTGCTATTCTTTTAAAATAGTGGACTTTAAAAACAAAAAAACCTACTGAAATTCAGTAGGTTTTTTTGTGATCGCGACAGGATTCGAACCTGTGACCGTCTGCTTAGAAGGCAGATGCTCTATCCAGCTGAGCTACGCGACCATTAAGTTCAAAATTATTTTACTTCGTCGGGGTGGCAGGATTCGAACCTGCGACCTCCTGCTCCCAAAGCAGGCGCGATAACCGGGCTACGCTACACCCCGAAAGTAAAAAAAGCGGAGAGACAGGGACTCGAACCCTGGCGACAGTCACCCGTCGACAGATTAGCAATCTGCTCCGTTACCACTCCGGCACCTCTCCAATATTTTTGCAATGAACTTATTTTTGCGAGTGCAAATGTAGCACTAGAATTACATTTAAACAACAATTTTAATCTTTTTTATTCAAAATATCATTAATATTATTCAGGGTATTCTATTCGAAGATGGTAAATATTCTTTAACTTCTTCTTTAACACCTTAATAACGAGTTGTAATTCTTTAAACGTTATATCTGCATTCATAAATTGGCCATCTTCCATTTGCTTTGTAATTATTTTTTCAACTAAAGTATCTATCTGCTGAGCAGTAGGAATTTTTAAACTTTTTGATGCTGCTTCAACCGAATCGCACATCATTAAAATAGCTGTTTCTTTTGAAAATGGAATAGGGCCTGGATATAAAAAAGAACTAACCTCAACATTTTCCCCTTGTAATTCTTCTTCCTTTTTATAAAAATAGTAAACCAATGTTGTTCCATGGTGGGTTCTAATAAAATCAATTATTCTATCGGGTAAATGATGTTTCTTTGCTAATTTAACACCATTGATAATATGGGCAATAATAATGGCAGCACTATCTACTGGACTAATTTGATTATGCGGATTTACATTGGTACTTTGATTTTCAGTAAAATACATTGGATTAAGCATTTTCCCAATATCATGATATAATGCTCCTGTTCTAGCTAGCATAACATTTGCATTAATTTCAATTGCACAAGCTTCAACCAAATTTGCAACTTGCAAAGAATGTTGAAACGTTCCTGGTGCCTTTTCTGCAAGCTCTCTTAATAATTTAGAATTGGTATTTGAAAGTTCTTTTAAAGATTCATCAGACACCAATCCGAATAATTTCTCATACACGTATATAAGAGGCAATACAAATAATGTTGCCGCACCATTTAACCCGAAAAATACAAATTTTTCATAATTCAAATTTTGCAAATTTCCTTCTTGAATTATAGAAAATGATAAATATGAAATAAAATAAACGAACGTAATTTGTAATACGGAAATAAATAAATTTGCTCGTTTATATAATTCTGAAATAGTTAAAATAGTGACCATTCCAGCTATAATTTGCAGAAAAACAAACTCAAAACTATTTGGAACTATAAAACCAAGCAACAACACTGTTAAAACATGTGTAAACAAACCCAATCTTGAATCGAAAAATGCCTTTAAAATAAGAGGTAACATAACAATTGGAACCACATAAATAAATTTCGCATCGTATTTTACAATAAGAGTAATAACAAGAAGTACCAGCGTTACGTTAAAAAATATAAAAGTTACTTTGGTATTGTTTTCAAAAATATCATACCGGTATTTCCTCAAAAAAAGTAGTAACATTAAAAATGATAACGCAATAAGTAAGGTATATCCAAAAATTATAAAATTATAGTTAGAACTACTCCAGAGCTGCGATTCAAATTCATTTCGAATCGAGTTTAATTTGGACCACTTTTCACCCTCCACTATATCATTTTTAGCTATAATCAATTCGTTTTTTGCGGTAAATCCAGTAGTAAATGAAATTCGTCCAATGTTTTCTTGAATCACTTTCTTAGAAAATTCTTCATCGTAAAAAACATTAGGTTTTAAATTAGTTTGTATGGTTGTGAAAGCTGTTACTAAATTTGGTTTTAAATGTTCCCTTTTTACAATTTCATCAATTAATTTATTTAAACCTTGAACATCTATTAATTTATATCGCTGAATGTCTTGAACTTCATTTCCCTTTCTTATGCTAAAAAACATCGAAGATTGATCTTCTAAAATTAAGTCAATAAACCCAACTTCGTAGGTTTTATCGATAATCTCATGTGTAATACGTTTTAGTTTATTTTCTTCAGATTTTGTAAAATCATTTTCAGAAATAAGTTCTTGAAGCTGTTCAAAAGAAGATTTAGTTACTTGAAAAACAACTTCTTCACTATTAACATAATATTTATTTGAAGTACTTTTAATGTGCTCAATTTCGTCATCAATTTCGTCAGCAGTCTTTTGTATTGCGAAATCAAAAGGAGCATAGTATGTTTCATATTGCCAACTTTTCCCTTTTTGAAACTCAAACTTAAACTGCCCTCCTTTTGGAAATAAGTATACCACAAAAGTTATAGTAACAATATATAATGCAATTTTAAAAAGCAACGAATGATTTATAAAAAGCTTGTTTAAATAATGATTCAAAACGTGTAATTTAGAATTTCAAAAATACTAATAAATGAATGATAATAAATTATTTACCTTTTTTTTTTCAATTTCTTCCAATCATAACAAAATAACTATAATTATTTTACAACAATATGTTGCTTTTTTTAAGAATTAAAAAGATTAATTGTTAGTGTTTTTTAGATTAATTCTATAAATTAAAAACCTATTGGTATAAAAAACAATTATTATAACATTAAGGAAACTCTTTGTTCAAAAACAATAAGATTCCTTAAATTTGCTTAAATTCGCAATTGAATTTTTTATAAAAAATATAAAAATGAAAGAAGTAGTAATAGTTTCGGTCGCAAGAACTCCAATAGGAAGTTTTTTAGGAAGTTTATCAAGTATTTCAGCTACAAAATTAGGTGCTATTGCAATTAAAGGTGCCTTGGACAAAATTAATCTAAATCCAGCCTTAGTTGATGAAGTTTATATGGGAAATGTTGTTTCTGCTGGCTTAGGACAAGCACCTGCAAAACAAGCAGCCATTTTTGCTGGAATACCAAATACAGTGCCTTGCACTACAATTAATAAAGTGTGTGCTTCCGGGATGAAATCGATTATGTTGGCTGCACAAGCCATTAAAAATGGTGATGCAGACATTATTGTTGCTGGTGGAATGGAAAATATGAGTAGTATTCCACATTATATGAACGGAAGAAATGGCACTAAATTAGGAACTATTAATGTTGCTGATGGGTTGTTAGTTGATGGTTTAACCGATGTATATGATCAACAACATATGGGAACTTGCGGTGATTTATGCGCAACAGAATATGGTTTTTCTAGGGAAGATCAAGATAATTTTGCTATTGAATCTTATAAGCGATCTGCAAAAGCTTGGGCTGAAGGAAAATTTAAAAATGAAATAGTACCAGTTGAAATTCCTCAAAGAAAAGGTGATCCAATTTTATTTGTAGAAGATGAAGAATACAAAAATGTAACTCTTGAAAAAATTCCAACATTAAGACCTGTTTTTAGTAAAGACGGAACAGTAACTGCAGCAAATGCCTCAACATTAAATGATGGTGCTGCTGCTTTGATTTTAATGAGTTTAGATAAAGCAAAAGAATTAAATATAAAACCATTAGCTAAAATTTTAGGATTTGCAGATGCGGCTCACGAGCCAAAATGGTTTACAACAGCACCAGCCAAAGCACTTCCAAAAGCTCTTGAGAAAGCAGGAATATCAATTAATAAAGTAGATTATTTTGAACTTAATGAAGCATTTTCTGTGGTAGGATTAGCAAATATTAAATTATTAAATTTAGATGCGTCAAAAGTAAATGTAAATGGAGGAGCAGTTTCTTTAGGCCACCCACTAGGTATGTCTGGAGCAAGAATTGTAATTGCCTTAACATCTATTTTAGAACAAAACAATGCTAAAATTGGGGCAGCCGGTATTTGTAACGGTGGTGGTGGTGCAAGTGCTATTGTTATTGAACGGTTGTAAATATATGTTATGCTCTTCGGAATTTGTAATTTAAGTATTGTTGCTATTAGAATTGAACCATCCAATAAAAGTGAAATGACATCACAATTATTATTTGGTGAACATTTTAAGGTATTGGAAAAAAGGAAACAATGGATTAAAATCAGGGTTTCTTTTGATCATTACGAAGGTTGGATAGATTTTAAACAATACGAAGAAATTAGTGAGGAGGATTATTTATTACTTTCTAATTCAGATTACGAATTAACTGGTGAATTAATTGATTTTATAACAGATGAAAATGAAAATTTTTATTCTGTACCAATAGGTTCTAATTTACCATTCTACAATACTAAAAGTTTAAGAATCAATACAACTTCCTTTTTTTATGAAGGTAAAATTATGCCACAAAAATTAGAAAAGGTATTTCTAATCGAGGTTGCGTATAAATACTTAAATAGTCCATTTTTATCTGGAGGAAAAACTCCTTTTGGTATTGATTGTTCTGGTTTTACTCAAATGGTTTACAAGCTTTGTGGTTATTCTTTATTAAGAGATGCAAACCAACAAGCCAGTCAAGGAGAAGCTTTAAGTTTTATTGAAGAAAGCGAACCTGGCGATTTAGCCTTTTTTGACAATGAAGAAGGTGTTATAACTCACGTTGGGATTATTATGAAAGATAATTACATTATTCATTCTTATGGAAAAGTAAGAATTGACAGAATTGACCATTCTGGAATTTTTAATATTGATACATTAAAACATACTCATAAACTTAGAGTAATTAAAAAAATTATATAAAAAGCTCACTTTTAGACTGCCCCCAAAAAGTTAGACACTATTTGGGGGTATTTTTATGGAAAGAAAAGTGAAATATGATTACACATTTAAACTTGAATGTGTAAAATTAGTATTAGAGAAACATTATTCATGTTTATTAGTTTCAAAGCA
>NZ_JAUYUD010000083.1 GCF_030692605.1 Lutibacter sp. | reverse complement strand
CCATGAAAAACTTAAAGAAAATTTAGAAAACCATATGCAAATGTTAGTTCAAAATCCAGATAGAGTTCAAAAATATTTCAATCATAAAGATATTCAATATGCAGCTTGATAATTATAGATATAATGCCGTCGGGTTAATATTGAAAACGTCATCGTATCGCTTTATGCTAAAGGAATGAGCAATAGTGATATCGAAGAACAGATTAGAGAGGTTTATAATTTTGAGGTATCGACTTCCACCATCTCCAGGATAACTGATAAAATAACCAATGATATTGTGGCGTGGCAAAACAGACCATTAGAGCCCGTTTATTTAATTGTTTGGATGGATGGCATTGTGTTTAAGGTACGAGAGAACTCTAAGGTAATTAATAAAACCGTATACATTGCTGTAGGATTGCTTAGAGATGGTCAAAAGGAAGTGCTGGGACTTTGGCTGGGAAAGAATGAATCAGCTGCTTTTTGGATGAGCGTACTCACTGATTTAAAAGCACGTGGTGTGGAAGATATGCTCATTACAGCTACCGATAATCTCAATGGGTTTACCGATACTATAAAGACCGTATTTCCTGAATCTAAAACACAAATATGTGTGGTACATCAAATTCGCAATGCTGCTAGATATGTGGTATGGAAAGAAAAAAAAGAATTTACTAGGGATATGAAAAACATCTACAATGCGCCAACTAAAAGTGCTGCAGAAGCAGCTTTAGAAGACTTTTCAAACAAATGGAGTACTAAGTATTTGTATGCTGTTAAAAGCTGGAAAGAGAATTGGGAAGAGCTTACAGTCTTCTTTGAATTCCCTGTTGAAATACGCAAAATAATCTATACCACTAACTTGATTGAAAATCTCAATGGGAAAATTAGAAAATACACGAAAAATAAATTATCGTTTCCAACGGATGAGGCGGTAATGAAATCCGTATATTTGTCAGTAAGAGAGGCGACCAAAAAATGGTCTATGCCAATCCAAAATTGGGGAATTATCCTCAATCAGTTCTTAATCATCTATGAAAAAAGGGTCAGAATTTAAGTAAATTCCAACCCAAGTTATTTTTAACTTACACAAATTATAGGATAGTGTCGCTTAATTCCTATTAAGCACTTTTTTTTTATAAGTTCTCAAAAAAATTATGCTTTACATTCGCATTTTCCAGACTCACAATTTTTACTATTTTTAGTCATAGAAGCAATTTCTGCTTGACATTCACATTTTCCATCAGCACAAGTGCACTCTCCAGCAGCTTTACATTTACAATTTTCTGTGTGTTGTATTTCTCCTTCTTCAGAAGCATTAGCTTTTAAATCCATTTTACAAACAGGACAAGAACCTGCTTCTTCATACGTTTTCCCTTTTTCACAATCCATTGGGCATTGGTATACTTCATTTGCTGCCATTTCATCACTATTGTGGTCATGACCATCATGATTTTCAACCTCTGCCTCAACTTTTTTAGTGTCTTTACAAGAAGTTAAAACAATTGAAAAAGAAAAAATAATTGCAATTAATACTATGGTATTTTTCATAATTTAAAGTTTAAAAAATTATTTGAATTTATTTTCTGTATAATGGACGAAGTTAATAAAATTTAATTACAATTTTTCACTAAAAAAGAGCTTCACATAATTGTGAAGCTCTTTTTTATTCAGAATCTGACAATTCAATTTAGTCGTTTCTCGGTGGTCTAGGTTTTCTATCTCTATCTCCACCACGATGGTCATTAGAACGACTATCTCTTGTATTATCGCGAGGTGGTCTTTCTTTAAAACCTTCTGGTTTTGGTAAAATGGCTTTTCGAGATACTTTCTCTTTTCTTGTTTTTGGATCTTTTCCAAAGTATTTTACATCAAAAATATCACCTAAATTAACAACATCTGTAACATTATCTGTACGTTCCCATGCTAATTCAGAAATGTGTAATAATACCTCATTTCCAGGAGCTGCCGTATATTCTACAACAGGGCCAAAGTCTAAAATTTTAATTACTTTAACTTCGTAAATACTTCCAACTTGTGGCTTGAATAATAAGGAATCTATTTTGGCTAATACAGCATCAATTCCTGCTTGATTAGTCCCTAAAATCTCAACAATTCCTTCTGTTGTAATTGGGTCTTCATTTATAACAATGGTACAGCCAGTAGATTTTTGCATCTCTTGAATAACTTTTCCACCCGGTCCAATTAAGGCCCCAATAAATTCATTTGGAATGTTTCTTGTAACCATTTTAGGTGCATGAGCTTTAACATCTGCATTAGGTGCAGCAATTGCTTCAGTTAATTTTTCTAAAATATGTAATCTACCATCTCTTGCTTGTTTTAAGGCATTCACTAAAATTTCATAGGATAATCCTTTAATCTTAATATCCATTTGACAAGCAGTAATTCCATCTGCAGTTCCTGTTACTTTAAAATCCATATCTCCTAAATGATCTTCATCACCTAAAATATCACTTAAAACAGCATAACGATTACCATCAGAAATTAATCCCATAGCAATACCTGAAACTGGTTTTTTCAATTTAACACCCGCATCCATTAAAGCCATTGTACCAGCACAAACTGTTGCCATTGAAGATGAACCATTAGATTCTAAAACTTCTGAAACAACTCTAACTGTATAAGGACAATCTGAAGGAATCATTCCTTTTAATGCGCGTTGTGCTAAATTTCCGTGACCAACTTCTCTACGTGAAGTTCCTCTTAATGGGCGAGCTTCACCTGTTGAAAATGGAGGGAAGTTATAATGTAAGTAAAAAGATTCTTCACCTGAAAATGTTGGCATATCAATTTGGTTAGACTCTCTTGAAGTTCCCAAAGTAACTGTTGCCAATGCTTGTGTTTCACCTCTAGTGAAAATTGCAGAACCATGTGTTGATGGTAAATAATCTATTTCACACCAAATTGGACGTATATCAGTAGTTTTTCTACCATCTAAACGTAAACCTTCTTCAAGAGTTAAGTTTCTAATAGCACTTTTTTCTGCCTTTGAATAATATTGTGAAATTAAAGAGCCTTTTTCAGCTAATTCTTCATCTGTAAAAGTAGCCTTAAATTCTTCTTTAATTGCAGCAAATGCAGCACTGCGTTCGTGTTTAGAACTTCCTGCTTTTGCAACATCATATACTTTTTGATAAGAGAAATCGTGTGCTTTTTTCTCAATATCTTCATCTTTTATTGCTAATTCGTATTCACGAGTTTCTTTTTTACCAAAAGATTCAGCCAATGCAATTTGAGCAGCACATTGAATTTTAATTGCTTCATGTGCAAATTTAATAGCATCTGCCATTTCTTCTTCGCTACATTCATCCATTTCTCCTTCAACCATCATAACAGAATCAGCAGAAGCACCAACCATCATGTCAATATCAGCTTCTAATAATTGTGTTCTACTTGGATTGATTACAAATTCACCATTTATTCTAGCAACACGCACTTCCGAAATTGGTGTTTCAAAAGGAAGATCACTTAATTGAATTGCTGCTGATGCAGCTAAACCAGCTAATGCATCAGGCATTACATTTTCGTCATGAGACATTAATTGTATCATCACTTGTGTTTCTGCATGGTAATCTTTAGGAAATAAAGGTCTTAAAACCCGATCAACTAAACGCATTGTTAACACTTCGCCATCACTTGGTCTTGCTTCTCTTTTAAAGAAACCTCCAGGATATTTACCTGCAGCTGCAAATTTTTCTCTGTAGTCTACTGTGAGTGGTAAAAAGTCAATTCCAGGGCTTGCACTGTAATTTGAAACTACCGTACATAGTAGCATTGCATTTCCCATTTGTACTACAACAGAACCATGTGCTTGTTTTGCTAATTTTCCTGTTTCTAAAGAAATGGTTCTACCATCTCCTAAATCAATAATTTGTGTATGTACCTTAGGTATCATAAAATAGTTTTTGTTAATTAATTAAACAATTTGGTGTTCGTTGTTGTGTTGCGTTTTACCAATCAAAAGTTTAATATTGCTTTCTTTAATAGTTTGCTAAATTTAAACAAAAAAGAGGCAAATCTGCCTCTTTCTTATCGAATTATTTTCTAATTCCTAGTTCTATAATTAACTCACGATATTTTACAATATCTGTTTTAATTAAATAATCTAGTAAATTTCTTCTTTTTCCTACTAACATCACAAGAGCACGCTCTGTATTAAAATCTTTACGATTTCTTTTCAAATGTTCAGTTAAGTGATTGATACGGTAAGTAAATAAGGCAATTTGTCCTTCTGATGAACCAGTATTTACAGCAGATTCACCATGCTTAGCGAAAATTTCCGCTTTTTTTTCTTTTGTTAAGTACATGCTAACATTAATTTTATTAATAATTTTTATGTATTGCTAACTATCTCCCAGTTAACAGACGGCAAATATACTATTATTATTTTGAATAACAATTCCTTACTAAAAAACTAAAATAAATTTTAATAGATTAAACCTTTTTAATTTTTAACAGTCTTAGGTGTATAAAAAATATAAATTTGTTTAACTGTAAACCCACATTAATTATGAAAAACCAAATTATTAAATTAAAAATTTTATTGCTATTAGTTTCCATTAGCTTTTTTGCTGTTAATTGTAGTAATGATAATGATGACGCAGAACCAATTTCATCTGAAGAAACTATAGCATTAGTTGAAATTGATGATATTGCAGATGATGTTAGTAGTGTTGTAGATGACTATTTTGCAACCGAGGGACTTGCTGGTAAAACTGAAAATTCTGATGCAGGTGGTTTAGACTGCGTTACTAAAACTATTGTTTTAACAAGCACTTCAAAAACAGTTACCTTAGATTTTGGTACAGGCTGTACATTACCAAATGGAAATGTTTTAAGTGGAAAAATTATTATGAGTTTTGCAATCGACACTACAACTCCTACTATAACAATTACATCTACCTATGACAATTTCTATTTTAATGATTTGCGTGTTGAAGGAGAAAATACAATTGTAAAAGTTAGACAAAATGAGAACGGAAAACCTCAATCTACGGTTAATTATGATGTTAAAGTTACATGGCCAAATGGTGATTTTGCAACCAGAAAAGGAACTAAAATAAGAGTATGGATTGCTGGTTTTGGCACAAGAGGTTTAGGAGATGATATTTTCTTAATAACTGGAAATTGGTCTTCAACCCACAAAAATGGAAATGTATTTAGTGTTAAAGTTTTAGAACCACTTAGAAGAGAAATGGCATGTAGATTTATTGTAAGTGGAATTATTGAAATTAATAAAAATGGAAGTATTGGAACTTTAAATTTTGGAGATGGAAGTTGTGATGATAAAGCGGTATTTACAAATAGTACTGGGGAAGAAAAAGAAATTACTTTAAGAAAAAGATTCAAATAATTATTTTAAAAGCATAAAAAAAGCGAGCAAATTTAGACTGCCCCCAAAAAGTTAGACACTATTTGGGGGTATTTTTATGGAAAGAAAAGTGAAATATGATTACACATTTAAACTTGAATGTGTAAAATTAGTATTAGAGAAACATTATTCATGTTTATTAGTTTCAAAGCAG
>NZ_JAUYUD010000081.1 GCF_030692605.1 Lutibacter sp. | reverse complement strand
TTAAACCCTTTTTAACACGTTCGATTTTTAATAATCTTGTGGTTAAAGTTTTTTTCAACATTCGGCAAATCGCTTCATTTACCTCCGCTTTTTTGCTATATTTGATAAAATAACCGGGGTTTTAAGACAAACTGACGTTGTCTGATAGAGAATTAAAATTAGCTGTAAGTAGAGAACGTTTTGAAAAACTTTTTAATCTAGCAGATGTGCCTTTAGCTTTGAATAATATTGAAGGGCAAATTATTGATTGTAATAGAAGTTTTGAGAATATTTTAGGTTATACACCTGATGAAATACTTACTACTGAAGAGTGGTTTAAATTGGCATATCCAAATCCTGAATATAGAAAAGAAGTAATTAATATTTGGACAAATGAGGTTGAAATTGCGAAGGAAAAAGGAGTTAACATTGCAGCAAGAGAATATGAAGTGCAAAATAAAGCTGGAAAAAAATTAACCGTTATAATTTCTGGAACAATTATTAATAATGAAATACTTGTTACTTTTTTTGATATTACAGAGCTTAAAAAAATTGAAAAAGAATTAATAAAAGCCAAAGCAAAGGCAGAGGAATCAGATCTTTTAAAATCGGCGTTTCTTGCTAATATGAGTCATGAAATACGAACACCTATGAATGGTATTCTTGGCTTTGCAGAGCTTTTAAAAATACCTAACTTATCAGGTGATAAGCAGCAAAAATACATTCACATTATAGAAAAAAGTGGCGCTAGAATGTTAAATATTATTAACAATATTGTTGATATTTCAAAAATAGATTCCGGGTTAATGAAAGTAGTAATTGCTGAAACCAATTTAAATGAACAAATTGATTTCATATATAAATTTTTTGAACCTGAAATTATACGTAAGAAAATACAGTTTTTGGTTAAAAACAGCTTAACTTCAGAAGAAGCTATCATAAATACAGATCGAGAAAAAGTATATGCAATTCTTACAAACTTAGTTAAAAACGCTATTAAATATAGCAATGAAGGATTTATAGAATTTGGTTGCGAACGGAAAGGTAAATACATAGAATTTTATGTAAAAGACACAGGAATGGGTATTCCTATTGATAGAAAAGAGGCTATTTTTGAACGTTTTATTCAAGCTGATATTCTTGATAAGAAAGCATTGGAAGGAGCTGGGTTAGGATTAGCAATTACGAAGGCATATGTTGAAATGTTAGGTGGTCAAATCTGGGTAAATACCGAAGAAGGAAAAGGTTCTATATTTTATTTTACACTTCCATACAATACAGAAAAAATTGAAATAAAGAATATTAAAACTAATTCTTTTGAAGAGAACGAAGAAATTAAAAACCTTAAAATATTAATGGCTGAAGATGATGAAACTTCTGATTTATATCTTACTGTAATACTTGAGAAGTACGCTGTTGATATTATTCATGTTATAGATGGAAAAGCAGCAGTTGAGAGCTGTGTAAATAATCCCGACATAAATTTAGTGCTCATGGATATCAAAATGCCTATAATGGATGGTTATGAAGCTGTTAGAGAGATTAGAAAATTTAATAAAGATGTTATTGTTTTTGCTCAAACGGCATTTGCATTGGCAGGAGATAAGGAAAGAGCTTTAGAATCGGGATGTAATGAATACCTTAAAAAACCAATCATAAAGGAAGAAATAGAAGTTTTAATTGAAAAGTATTTTAAAAAATAAACAAAAATTATAATGTTCTGTTAAAAAGCACACTGTAAAAAGCGTGCTTTTTTTCTTTAAAACAGTTATTTATATATTAGCGAGCTAATTAAGTTAATTCTATGAGAAAATTTATTTTTTTATTTTTTTTAAATGTGTCATTTGCAGTTTCTGCTCAAAGTAACACAACATATTGGCAACAACATGTTGATTATAGTATGGAAGTTGATGTAGACGTGAATAACTATCAATACACCGGAACCCAAAAATTAGAATACACCAATAATTCGCCAGATGAACTAAATAAAGTTTATTTTCATCTTTATTTTAATGCCTTTCAGCCAGGCAGTGAAATGGATGCTAGGTTGCAGTCAATTGTAGATCCAGATAGTAGAATGGTAAACAATTTAGGTACGCCTGAAAACCCTAAATATGAAAGCAGAATTGCAAAATTAAAACCAAATGAAATAGGATATTTAAAGGTAATATCATTAAAACAAAACGATAAAAATGTAAATCACAAAACAGTTGGAACCATTTTAGAAGTTACCTTAAATGAAACCTTAAAATCTGGTGAAAAAGCAATTTTTGAAATGACTTTTGAAGGTCAAGTTCCAGTGCATATTAGAAGAGCTGGCAGGCAAAGCGAAGATGGAGTTGCACTATCAATGGTTCAATGGTATCCGAAAATGGCGGAGTACGATTTTCAAGGGTGGCATGCACATGAATATATTGCCAGAGAATTTCATGGTGTTTGGGGTAATTTTGATGTAACTATTCATATTGATAAAAAATATACTTTAGGAGGCACTGGATATTTGCAAAATCCACAAGAAATCGGACATGGTTACGAAGACAAATCTAAAAAATTAAATATTCCGAAAGGAGAAAAATTGAATTGGCATTTTAAAGCACCAAATGTGCATGATTTTACATGGGTAGCAGACCCAAATTATAAGCACGACAAAATAATTAGTGAAAACGGAACAGAACTTCATTTTCTATATAAAAATGAGCCAAAGTACGCTAAAGCTTGGAAAGAAATTCAGCCAATTACTGCAAAAGCTTTAGAATATTATAATCAAAATTATGGAGAATATCCCTGGAAACAATATTCTGTAATTCAAGGTGGAGATGGAGGTATGGAATACGCCATGTGTACTTTAATTGCTGGAGGCGAAAAATTAAGTGATATTGCTGGCACAACGTTGCACGAGTTTGCTCATTCTTGGTTTCAACATTTATTGGCAACCAATGAAAGTTATCATTCTTGGATGGATGAAGGCTTTACCTCGTACGCTTCTTCTTTAGCTTCAAACAAAATATTGAGAAACAGTTCTGACGAGCCAAATGCTAATAGGTATTTTGGTTATTTTTATGCAGTGAAAAATGATATTGAAGAGCCATTAACAACGCATGCAGACCGATTTAACACCAATGCTGCTTTTAGTATTGGGAGCTATACAAAAGGATCTATTTTTATTTCTCAGTTAAATTATATTATAGGAAAAGAAAATTTAAAGGAAACATTTTTAAAATATTACAACGATTTTAAATTTAAACATCCAACGCCAAATGATTTTATTAGAACAGCAGAAAAAGTATCAGGAATTCATTTGGGATGGTATTTAAATGAATGGACTCAAACCTTGCACACCATAGATTATGCTATTTCAAAAGTTGAAGAAAATACTGTATCACTAGCTAGAGTTGGAAAAATGCCTATGCCAATAGATGTAATGGTAACATATGTTGATGGAACAACAGAGGAATTTAATATTCCTTTAAGAATGATGCGAGGAAATAAACCAACGAATGCTACAATTTTGGAAGATTGGCCTTGGGCACAACCTACTTACAATTTTTCAACTTCAAAAAAAATTAAATCTGTTGAAATTGATCCGTCTCAATTAATGGCTGATATTGATAGGGAAAATAACAAATTTATGAAGAATGAATTATGAATATTTGGTGTTACAAACACTAAATTACCTAGTTTAGGGAGTTTTTGAATAACGAACTAATGCATTTACTGATATTAAAGCCCAAACGCCTTCCAAAATAATGAAAGGCCAATAATTTAATAGTACAGAAGCTAAACAGGCTAAGGTAGCACCAACTAAATTTAATAGAATAAACCATAAATTCTTTGTCGAAATCAACTCTCTTTCATTCAAAAAAAAGGCAATTAAAATTAAAAAAACGCCAATAAATCCAATCCAATCTATACTATTCATTAATTTAAAAAATTAATTATTCCCATTGAAATATCTTTTTTAGCTTCATCAAGTTTTTCATTTCACTACAAAAATAAATCTTGTAAAAATATAGAAACTCATTACGATTTTTAGATAATTTGTTAAGTCTCAACCACCAGTTTGAGCTATAAATCCTTTTGCTTTTTTCGTTGCTACCCATTTCTCTTAAGCCAATGAAAAGGATAGTTTTTTAAAATAACTTACCATGCTAAAGCAATCCATTTAATAAATATTCAATTTCATAAGTTAATTTAAAATCGATTTAACTCGCCCCACTTCTCCTGTTTCTAACATTACTTTAATGCCATGTGGATGTGATGCAGTATTAGTAAGAATACGTTTTACAATTCCTTCAGTTAATTCACCAGACCGTTGATGGTTTTTTTGTACAATAGCCACTTCACATCCAATTTGAATTGCTTTTCTTGTTGTTCCGTTGTTGTTCAATTTAATATTGATTTGAGCATTAAGAGAAAAATCCCAAATAACTAAATAAAACGCCAAATAAAAGCACTAATGGGCCTAAAAATAGATACATTTTTTCAGATTTAAGCATTACTTTAAAAAATGAAAAAGAGGTTGGGAATGCCAAAATTATAATTCCTTTAATTAAAGCAATATAACCAATAATTGATATAACTATAGCGAGTGAATTATCCCAATAGGGATGAAATTCTAGAATTAAAAGCCCAAATGTAATGGCTAAAAACCCTGCTAATATCATAAAGGAAGAGCTTTTCATTAATTTTGTAAAAGTTTCTAAGTAATATTTTTTATTAAATATAAGGCCAATACCAAAGGATAAATATACCAATCCAATAATTTTTGAAATAAGCAGCGTTGTTTCCATGATTATTATTTTAAGTTAGAATTATTATTTTAAGTTAGAATAATCTCTAATAAAGGAGATATTCACTCAAATTTACAAAACATTCAAGTATGAAATGCACAACTAGTTAGTTTTTAGACATTTTAAATTTTTGAAACAGTTTTGTTTTTTAACCGTTTCATTTTTTTGGGACCGTACCATAGCCAAAAACCAGTAATTGTAAAAAGCAATAAAGAAAAACCCATTATAGAAGTGTATATTACTTTTATTTGAGTATTGGTTGTGCCAAAATAGGCATCAAGAATAGAACCGTCGTGAATTGATTCAATTAGGTCTGACTGCCTTTTTCCAAGATGCAATAAATCACCTGAAACACCATCTAGTTGAACTTCCCATAAATGTTTTTCAAAAATAAATTTAACAATACCCTTTTCTTTTCTAATATCTATTCTATCAAGTACTAAAGATATGTTTGAAGAAACGGAATCTTGCAGTATTTGAACTGCGTTTTTGTGCAAACTATCTATAGTTAACCAGTGTTTTAAATTAGATGAACTTCCTATTTCTGTTGTAGGAATTATTAAACCAGAACTATGATTTTTCCAACCTAATAGCATACCTGAGATTGCAATAAAAAAGAAAAACACAAAGAGCATAGCACCCATAGATCGATGAACTTTTCTAAATATTCTTAAAATTTTGGCTTGTTTAGTTTTTGAATTATTTTTGATCATGTATTACTTATTCTAAAAGATGGATTGTTGGAATTTTATATAGTTTATCTTTTGGAATAAAACCTTTTAAGATTAATAAAACACCAAAAAACATAAGCATTATACCCATAATTCGTTTTATTTTATAGGCAATTCTAGGTGTTAAATTGCTTTTTAATTGTTTGGCTAATAGTATTTTAACAACATCAGTTATAAAATAACTCACAATAATGGCAGTAAAATAATTAAGAATTTTATGAGGACTCATTGCAACATTAGATCCAACAATTAAAATCATTCCTAACCAAAAACCCAATACGCCAACATTAATAAAATTCAGAAAAAATCCTTTTAAAATTAGTTTTAAGTAATTTGATTTTTCAGTAAGAACCAAAGAATCATCCTGAACTTCAATTTGTTGTTTTTTATCTAAAAAGGAAATGACACCATAAATAAATAAAATAGCACCTCCAATAAAAAATGAACGAGGGTCGTCTTTTATTGTTTCGAGAACACTTTTACTTCCAAAATAAGCGATTAGAACAAAAACAATATCACTCAAAACCACACCAAAATCAAAAGCTAATGCAGCACGAACACCTTTAACAATACTAGTTTGAATTAAAGTAAAAAACACAGGACCAATCATAAAGGATAAAAATATCCCTACTAGGGCGGCGTCTTTAATTTCGTAAAAAGTCATAAATTTTGTTTGAAGAGTGAAAATACTATAAATTATTAAATATCGTCATAATCAATAGTAATTTTTTGAGTTGTTGGATGTGCTTGACATGTTAAAATCAATCCATTTTTTACTTCTTCTTCTGACAAGATTATATTTTTAATCATACGCACTTCACCTTCTGTTATTTTTGCCAAACAACTACTGCAAATACCACCTTGACAAGAATAAGGAACGTCGATTCCTTCTTTCAATGCAGCTGCCAAAACAGTTGATTTTATTTCTGAAAAAATTGTGGTTTTTTCTCCATCTAGAATTATGGTTATTTCAGATTCCTCATCAAAAACCTCAATATTTTCTTTTATTTCTAAAACTGGTGTTGAAAATAATTCGAAATAAATGGAGGAAGCCTCCATACCAGATGAAACCAATGTTTTTTTAGCAATATTTATAAGATCTGCGGGGCCACATAAAAATGCTTTATCAAAAATTTTATGTTTTTTTACAAAATTGATATTTCCTTGGTCTATTCGTCCAAAAAGAGCACCTTCAATTTGCACCCTACTAAAAACATATTGAACAATGAATCGATCTAGGTACTTTTGAATTAAGGCATCAATTTCATTTTTAAAAATGGTGTCATCAATCGTTTTATTGCCATAAATAAGTGTAAATGTACTATTTGGTTCTTCGGTTAAAACTCCTTTTATCATTGCCATAATTGGGGTAATTCCACTTCCAGCAGCAATTCCTAAATAGTTTTTTTTATTTGTTTCTGCAGTTTCTAATCTAAATTTTCCTTCAGGTGTTGAAACTTCCAACATATCACCTTGTTTTAAAATAGTAGTTGCAAAAACAGAAAAATAACCGTTATCAACTGCCTTAACAGCAATTCGAAACTCACCACTATTTGGAGCAGAACAAATAGAATATGCCCTGCGTAATTCTTTACCTGCAAGTTGTTTTTTAATAGTAATGTATTGACCAGCAATAAATTGAAATTTTTTTTTAAGTTCAGAAGGAATGTGAAATACAATAGAAATTGCATTTTTGCTTTCCTTTTTTAGTTCTTTTATAGTAAGTGAATGAAATGTTGACATGGTAGAAAATTATGATGACAAAAGTAGGCAATCTTTATCTATTTTTATTTTAAAAAAAAAGTACATTTACCGCAACTTAAGAAAATAAATATTGACTTATTACTAAAACGGCTCATGAATGATCAAACATTTTATAAATTTTGAATGGAAACAATTTTTTCGCTCATCGTACTTCCAAAAAGGAATTGGAATTAAAATTTTACTCTTTTTAGGAGTTTTATATTTTGGAGGAATAGCTTTGTTTTTGGGAATTGCGTTATACTTTATCCTTAAAGAATCATTACCAACACAAGATCCGATTGTATTAGTAAATAATTTTTTAATTTATTGGCTTTTGTTTGATTTGGCAATTCGATTTTTTATGCAGCAATTACCTGTTATGAATGTAAAACCCTTAATGATAATACCTGTAAAACGAAATACAGTCATAAATTATTTGTTAGGGAAAACAGCAATTTCATTTTTTAATTTTATACCCATATTTATCTTTTTGCCTTTTAGTATTGTTTTATTAACGAAAGGTTATCCAGTTTTGAATGTGATTTGTTGGTTTTTTACAATCTTGTTTTTAGGGTTTTCAAATAACTTTTTAAATTTTCTTATCAATAAAAGTAATACGGTTTTTTATGTTCTTATTTCAGTTTTAGCTTTGTTAGTTGGGTTAGAATTTTTCGATATTTTTAAAATATCCAAACCTATAGGTATTGCTTTTAATGCACTTTATAATAACCCGATTTTAGGTATAATTCCTTTACTATTAATGATAGGATTGTACTACATAAATTTCAATTTTATTAAAAAAGGATTTTATTTAGATGATGCTGTTTCAAAAAAAATAAAAGAAGTAAATGCAGCTGATTTATCTTGGATGAATCGGTTTGGAAGCGTTGCAATATTCCTAAAAAACGATGTAAAATTAATTTGGAGAAATGCAAGACCAAAACAAGTGATGATGATGTCGTTCTTATTTTTATTTTATGGCTTAATCTTTTTTACAAGTAAAACGTACAGTAATTCACCTGCTTGGTTGGCTTTTGCGTCCATATTTGTTACAGGTGGGTTCTTATTAACATTTGGTCAATTGGTACCTTCTTGGGATAGTGAATATTATAAATTGTTAATGAGCCAAAATATTCCATATAAAAAGTATTTAGAATCTAAGTGGTATTTAATGGTTTTTGGAGTTACGTTGTCATTTATATTAAGCACGCCGTATTTATACTTTGGTTGGAAAATTTACGGAATGATTGTCGCTGGAGCATTGTTTAATATTGGATTAAATTCATTTACCACTCTTTTTGGAGGAGCTTTAAATAGAGTGCCAATTGAGTTGAATGTAAAAGCAAAAGCATTTAGCAATACCAACGGTTTTAATCCAACACAAATGTTAATAGCTATACCTAAAATGGTATTGCCAATGCTACTATTTTACATTCCTTATAAATTTTTAAATTATGAAGCTGGCCTTTTGGTTTTAGGATTAAGTGGTGTTTTGGGAATAGTGTTTAAAGATTTTTTCTTAACTAAAATTGAAAAAATTTATCAAAATGGGAAATACAAAACAATAGCTGCATTTAATGAAAAAAATAATTAAGATAATATAATATTCAATGATACAAACAACCGAACTTTCAAAAAAATATAGTGGAATTACCGTTTTAAACATACCATCTTTAGAAATTCCAAAAGGACAATCCTTTGGGTTGGTTGGGAATAATGGTGCTGGAAAAACTACCTATTTTAATTTATTGTTAGACCTTATAAAGCCAACAACTGGACACATAATTAATAACGAAATACAAGTAAATAAAAGTGAAAAATGGAAACCTTTTACTGCAGCTTTTATTGACGAAAGTTTTTTAATTGGATATTTAACAGCAGAAGAATATTTCTATTTTATTGGTGAATTAAGAGGAATGAATAAAGTTGATATTGATACTTTTTTAGAGCAATTTAAAGATATTTTTAACGATGAAATTTTAGGCAAGAAAAAATATTTAAGAGATTTATCAAAAGGAAATCAGAAAAAAGCAGGAATTGTTGCAGCGTTAATTGGAAGTCCTGAAGTTATTATTTTAGATGAGCCATTTGCAAACTTAGACCCAACTACACAAATAAGGCTTAAAAAATTATTGAGAGATTTAACCTTAAACAGTAATTCTACCGTTTTAATTTCTAGTCACGATTTAGGTCATGTTACCGAAGTATGTGAACGAATAGTAGTGTTAGAAAAAGGAAATATTGTTAAAGATATTCAAACTTCAGATGAAACCCTACAAGAGTTAGAGGCATATTTTTCGGTGTAAATGAGTTAAATGCACATTATTTTGTATTTTTACAATCCTTCTACAATAATTAGAGCCATTTAACAGTTGTAGGGGTTACGTAAAACAAAACAATTTGAAGAATACTTTTAAAATAGGTTTCGGATTTTTATTTTTAATTGTAGCTGGTTGTTCAACCAAAAAAGATGCATTTTTAAACCGAAGTTTTCATTCCACAACCACCAAATATAATGTTTTGTTTAATGGGAAGGAAGCTTTAGAACAAGGTTTAGATCAATTGAATGCCAATTATGAGGATAATTATTTGGAAATCCTTCCAATAGAACCTCTAAAAGTTGAGATATTGGCATTACCAGGTATGGAAGCAGATAAAGATGGTTCTCCTATTGAATTTGAAAAAGCTGAAGAAAAAGCGGTAAAAGCCATTCAAAAACATTCCATGTTAATTGCCCGTCAAGAACGAAATAAGCAAATTGACGATGCATACCTTCTTTTAGGAAAATCGCGCTACTATTCCAAGCGTTTTGTGCCAGCATTAGAAGCCTTTAATTTTGTTATTGAAAATTATCCAAAGGCTAATTTAATTAACGAAACTAAAGTTTGGCACGCAAAAACGTTAATACGTTTACAAAATGAAGAACAAGCCATTGAAAATTTAAAGAAAGTATTAAAAGGAACCGATTTGAGCGATGATGTTAAAGAAAGAGCACATACCGCAATGGCAATGGCATATAGCTCTATTAATAACTCAGATTTAGCATTACTTCATTTAAAAAAAGCTGTAAAAACAGATGTTAATAAAGAACAAACTGCTCGTAATTTATTTGTTCTTGGGCAAATGTACGGTTCTAAAAAACTAAAAGATTCAGCTAATTTAACTTTTACTAAATTGTTAGATTTAAAAAAAGCACCTAAAAAGTATAAAATAAGAGCGGAATTAGAAAAGGCCAAAATAGCAACCAATAAATTAGATATTTTAAATTCAAAAGAAACTTTGGTTAAGCTGAGTAATGATAGAACAAACAAACCTTTTTTTAGCGAAATTTATCATCAGTTAGGTTTATTAGAAAAAGCCACCAATGAAACTCAAGCGATTTCATTTTTTCAAAACTCATTAAATGCAAACCCAAATTTTAATGTTCAGAAGGAATTAACTTATCAAGAATTAGGAGATCTTTATTTTGAAAAAGCAGCATTTGTTACCGCAAGTAAATATTATGATAGCATTTTAAATATTACAAGCAGCGACAATTCTAAACGAGTATTAAGTTTAACTCGAAAAAGAAATAATTTAAATGAAGTAATTAACTACGAGGCTATTGCAAAAAATAGCGATAGTATTTTAGAGCTGGTTGCTATGAATGAAGAGGAAAGAATTAATTATTTTACAGATCATATTCAAAAAGTAAAGCAAGCTAAAGAAAAACAACAAAAGAAAATAAACACTGGAAGCGGGTTTTTAAATTTTAAGAGTAATGACGAAACTTCCAATAATGCAGGAAAATGGTATTTTTACAACTTACAAGCAGAAGGTTTTGGTCAACAAGAATTTTCACGCATTTGGGGGAACAGACCACTTGAAGACAATTGGAGATTGAGTGATAAAAGCAAACTACAGAGCGCAAGTTCAATCAACAAAATAACTCAAAATCAAACTATACCAATAAATGGAAATGAGCCTACTGTTGAACAATATTTAAGTAAAATTCCAAATGATAAGTATCTAATTGATAGTATTTCTTCCCAAAGAAATAACGCCTATTTTAAACTGGGACTTATTTATAAAGATCAATTTAACGAAAATGAAATTGCTCTTGAAAAATTTGAAAAATTATTAACTTTTAAACCAGAAGAGCAACTAATTATCACTTCAAAATATCATATATATAAAATTTATAGTCAAACAGACAAGGAAAAATCAGAAGTGTTGAAAAGCGAGTTCGTTGCAATTTATCCTAAATCGGTTTACACACAGTATATTTTAAATCCAAATGTACTTATTGTAAACTCAGATCAAAAGGCTTCTGAAAAAGAGTATGCACTTGTTTTTTATGATTATAAAGAAGAACTGTATGATGTTGTTATAGAAAAAGCAACAAAAGCAATTAACACCTATGAAGGATTGCCAATTGTACCCAAATTCGAATTATTAAGAGCATATGCTATTGGAAAAAGAGAAGGTTTAGAAGCGTTTAAAAAAGCATTAGATTTTATTGCTATGAATTACCCCAACACAGAGGAAAGTAAAAAAGCCTTGGAAGTTATTGCAACAATAAATACTAAATTATAAACCAAACCCCGAAAAATAGAAATTATGTTTTCAGAAAAAAGAGAAAAATTACCCATAGTATCAGAGCGTAACGTGGTAGGTAAAAACACGTCCATTGTTGGAAACGTTAATTCTGAAGGAGATTTTAGAATTGATGGTAGTGTAGAAGGGAATATTAAAACAGCAGGAAAAGTGGTGATTGGAGAATATGGTTGTGTTAAAGGAGAAATAGAATGCGATACAGCAGATATTGAAGGTAAATTTACAGGAGAACTAAAGGCTTTGAGTTTACTTTCGTTAAAATCAAAAGCTGTTATTACTGGAAATGTATACATTGGAAAATTATCTGTTGAACCAGGTGCGGAATTTAATGCTACGTGTACAATGAAAGGAGTTATTAAGGAAATGAACCATGGACAATCCCAACAAGAAAAATCAGTTTCATAAGTATTTAGAATTAACAAGTGTTGCTTTTCAGATGGGTATAACTATTTATTTAGGAACCTTTTTTGGGAAATGGCTTGACGGTTATTATGAAACCACCAATAGAATTTTCACTATTATTCTTACATTAATTTCGCTACTTATTGCTATTTGGAGCGTTTTATTACAATTAAAACGAATAAATAATAAGTATGATTAAAGAAGTTACTTTTTTTACATTAAAACTGGTTCTTTTTATTGCGGTTGGATTTAGCATACATATTGGAGTACTTGACTATTTAGAGAAGCCTGTATTAGATCATTTTATTATCCCGTCGTACTTCACTAATATAGTATTGGCATTATTTATTTTTATTTCATTAGTAAAACTTAAGGAAAAGCAAAATCATTTGCTAGGATTTGTTTTTATGGCTGGGAGCTTTTTAAAATTTGGAGCCTACTTTATTTTTTTCAATCCTCTATATAAAGAAAACGGAAACGTCAGTAATATTGAGGCAACTACATTTATGATTCCCTATTTAATGTGTTTATTTTTTGAAACTACTTATGTTATAAAAATGTTGAACAAAGAAGGTTAAAATCCGATTTGTAGCACCTTATTTTACTCAAAAAATCGATAAAAAATTATTTTTTGGTTTCTATTTTAAAAACGTACATTTGCAAAATATTTTTAGAAAACACTATTAATAAAGTGATATGCATAGAATTAACATAGTAAAATTACTTTCGTTACTACTATTAACTGTAACATTTTCGGTACACGCACAAGATGAATCTCAAAACGATAATCATGCAGAAAACAGCCACACAGTTAAAGATTTAAAAACTGAAATTAAAGAATATATTAGTCACCACTTATTAGATTCACACGATTTCACCTTGTTTTCTTATACAACTGTTGAAGGAGATCATAAATATATTGGATTTCCATTACCTGTAATTTTATGGGATAATGGGATTAAAATATTTTCTTCATCAAAATTACACCATGGAGAATCGGTTGCAGAATTGAATGGTGAGTATTTTTCTTTATATCACAATAAAATATACAAAACAGATGCTGAAGGCACTATAACATTTGACAATCATCAGCACCCAACCAATAGTAAACCATTAGATTTTTCACTTACTAAAAATGTTGCTTTTATAATTTTAGTTGGGTTGTTTATGTTGTGGATGTTTAACAGTATGGCTAAATCTTATAAAAAGAGCACCATTCCTTCTGGAATTGGACGTTTTTTAGAGCCAATAATTTTATATGTAAGAAATGATATTGCAATCCCTAATATTGGTGAAAAGCATTATAAAAAATATATGAGTTATTTATTAACGGTATTCTTTTTTGTGTGGATTATTAACTTATTAGGTTTAACACCATTAGGAGTTAATGTAACTAACAATATTGCAGTAACATTTGCTTTGGCTTTAATAACGTATTTATTTACCACTTTTACTGCCAACAAAAATTATTGGAAACATATATTTTGGATGCCAGGAGTACCGTTACCAATGAAAATAATTTTGGCTCCAATAGAATTACTAGGAACTTTTATTAAACCGTTTTCATTAATGATTCGTTTGTATGCAAACATTACAGCAGGTCACATAGTGTTAATGAGTATTATTGGTTTAATGTTTATTTTCAAAAACTGGATTGGTAGTCCGTTATCATTTGGTTTAGCTTTCGCATTGGCGCTTTTAGAATTATTAGTTGCGGCATTACAGGCCTATATTTTCACTATGTTATCTGCACTATACTTTGGTATGGCAGTAGAAGAACACGAACATAGTGAGCATCATTAAAAAAAAGAATGTTTAATTAAATAAATATATACATTATGACAATTCCAAACATAGTAGGAGCAGGTTTAATCGTAATCGGTGCTGGATTAGGTATCGGTAGAATTGGTGGTTCAGCAATGGACGCTATTGCACGTCAGCCAGAGGCTTCAGGAAAAATTCAAACAGCAATGCTAATTGCAGCGGCGCTTATTGAAGGTATTGGATTTGCTGCATTATTTGCGGCTTAATAAATACAACAACAACTATAACGGTTGGTTATAGTTGTTGTTTTTAATTTTAATTAAATTTAGATTATATTAAACATATAACATGGAAAAGTTAATAGAACAGTTTTCATTAGGGTTATTTGTCTGGCAATTAATTTTATTTGTTGGATTGGTACTTTTATTGAAAAAATTTGCGTGGGGACCAATTTTAAACGCCGTTAATGAAAGAGAAGAAGGTATTAAAGATGCTTTAGAAGAAGCTGAAAATGCCAGAAAAGAAATTCAAAATCTGACTGCAGATAATGAACGAATTTTAAAAGAGGCAAGATCAGAACGCGATGCAATGTTAAAAGAAGCTCGTGAGATGAAAGAAAGCATTATTACAGATGCCAAGGAAGAAGCGAAAGCACAAGCATCTAAAGTTGTTGAACAAGCACAAGCTACTATTCAAGCTGAAAAGCATGCCGCTATTGCCGATTTAAAAAATCAAGTAGCAGAACTTTCTGTGGGAATTGCAGAAAAAGTAATAAGAGCAGAATTAACAAACAAAGACAAGCAAATTAAACTTGTTGAAGAAATGTTAAAAGAAGTAACAATTAGCTAATAAAAATGAATGGATCTAAAGCAGCAGTGAGGTATGCAAAGGCAATTTTAAGTTTTGCACTTGAACAAAAAACAGAAGTTCATGTGAATAACGATATGTTGCTGATAGTTAATACAATTAATGAAAATAAAGAATTGGAGCTATTTATCAATAGCCCTGTTCTTAAGTCAGAAATTAAAAAAGCTGCACTAAACGAACTGTTTTCTGGTAAAATTTCAGAGACTTCTATAGCGTTAATTAACTTATTAATAGTTAATAAACGTCTTTCCTTATTAAAGGAAGTAGCAAAAAAATATGAAATTTTATTTGATAAATTAAAGGGAATTGAAGTGGCGAAAGTTACTACAGCTATTCCTTTAACTGAAGAGTTAAGTAAACAGGTGCTTCTAAAAGTAAATGAAATTACCGGAAAAGAAGCAACTATCGAAAACATAGTAAATCCAGAAATTATTGGAGGATTTATATTGCGTATTGGAGATGTTCAATACGATGCGAGTATTACGAATAAATTACAAAAGTTAAAAAGACAATTTGAAAGCGATATAGCTATTTCAAATTAGTACATAAATTTAGTTTTAAATAAATATAAAATGGCATCAATAAAACCAGCTGAAGTATCAGCAATTTTAAAACAACAATTAGCAGGATTTGAAGCAAGTGCTTCATTAGACGAAGTTGGAACAGTATTACAAGTAGGTGATGGTATTGCTCGAGTGTATGGTTTAGCAAACGTTCAATACGGTGAGTTAGTTGAATTTGAAGATGGATTAGAGGCAATTGTATTAAATTTAGAAGAAGACAATGTTGGAGTTGTGTTACTTGGTCATTCAAAAAATATAAAGGAAGGTTCTATTGTAAAACGTACCAAAAGAATTGCTTCACTAAAAGTTGGTGAAGGGATTATAGGTAGAGTTGTAGATACATTAGGAAATCCTATAGACGGTAAAGGTCAAATTCAAGGAGAAACTTTTGAAATGCCATTAGAACGTAAGGCGCCGGGTGTAATTTATCGTCAACCAGTTACGGAACCATTACAAACAGGTGTAAAGGCAATCGACGCCATGATTCCTATTGGAAGAGGCCAACGTGAGCTTATTATTGGTGACCGTCAAACTGGTAAATCTACTATTGCAATTGATACAATTATCAATCAGAAAGAGTTTTACGATGCTGGTGTTCCAGTTTATTGTATATATGTTGCAATCGGGCAAAAAGCATCAACAGTTGCAAGTATTGCAAAATTATTTGAAGAAAAAGGAGCATTAGCTTATACAACTATTGTGGCTTCTAATGCATCAGATCCCGCTCCTATGCAAGTGTATGCACCCATGGCTGGAGCTTCAATAGGTGAATATTTTAGAGATACAGGTAGACCTGCATTAATTGTTTATGATGATTTATCTAAGCAAGCCGTTGCCTACCGCGAGGTTTCATTATTATTACGTCGTCCTCCAGGACGGGAGGCTTATCCAGGTGACGTTTTCTATTTACATTCACGTTTATTAGAGCGTGCTGCAAAAATTATTAATGATGATACTATTGCTTCTCAAATGAACGATGTTCCACTTAGTTTAAGAGGAAAAGTAAAAGGAGGTGGTTCACTAACGGCGTTGCCAATTATTGAAACTCAAGCAGGTGATGTTGCTGCATATATTCCAACAAACGTAATTTCAATTACAGACGGACAAATTTTCTTAGATGGGGATTTATTTAATTCAGGGGTTCGTCCAGCAATTAACGTAGGTATTTCAGTATCTCGTGTTGGTGGAAACGCTCAAATTAAATCGATGAAAAAAGTAGCTGGTACTTTAAAATTAGACCAGGCACAATATAGAGAATTAGAAGCATTTGCTAAATTTGGTTCTGATCTTGACGCCGCTACTCTAAATGTAATTGAAAAAGGTAAACGTAACGTAGAGATTTTGAAACAAAATCAAAGCGATCCGTTTACAGTAGAGGATCAAGTTGCAATTATTTATGCAGGCTCTAAAAATTTACTTAGAGCAGTTCCTGTGAATAAAGTAAAAGAATTTGAAAGTGATTATATTCAATATTTGAATGCAAAACATAGAGATACTTTAAATTTGTTAAAAGCAGGTAAATTAACAGATGAGGTTATTGATGTATTAACAAATGCAGCAAAAGAAATTTCAGCAAAATACGCATAAAAAGTCCTCTAAATTTCCCAAAGGGAAACTTATTTAGGGTTTCAGATAAATAATTAAATTAATTCCTCTTTTTTGAGAGGTTAGGAGAGGCTTAAAATGGCAAACTTAAAAGAAATACGTAACAGAATAGCATCTATTGGATCTACAATGCAGATTACACGAGCTATGAAAATGGTATCGGCTGCAAAATTAAAAAAGGCACAAGATGCAATAACTCAAATGCGTCCGTATTCTAATAAACTCTCAGAATTATTACAAAGTTTGAGCGCTTCTTTAGAAGGCGAAGTGGGTGGTGTTTATTCTCAACAAAGAGAGGTTTCAAAAATTTTATTGGTTGTAATTACTTCAAATAGAGGTTTATGTGGCGCTTTTAACTCTTCTGTAATTAAAGGGTCAATGGCCAATATTGAAGAAAATTATAAAGGAAAACAAGTAGATATAATTACTATTGGGAAAAAGGGGAATGATATTTTATCCAAAAAATTAAATGTTGTTGACAATCACAACAAAATATTCGATGATTTAACCTTTGATAATGTTGCATTAATTGCAACCCAATTAATGAATTTATTCGCTGAAGGCAAATACGACAAAATTGAGATAGTATATAATCATTTTAAAAATGCTGCAACTCAAATAACATTGATTGAGCAGTTTTTACCAATTTTACCACCAAAGGGTTCGAGCAAAACTACTTCAGATTATATTTTTGAGCCGTCAATGCAAGAAATTGTATTGGAATTAATTCCAAAATCGTTAAAAACGCAATTGTATAAATCCATAAGAGATTCTTATGCCTCTGAACATGGTGCACGAATGACTGCAATGCACAAGGCAACCGATAATGCAACTGAATTACGTGAAGATCTTAAATTAACATATAATAAAGCGCGTCAAGCGTCAATTACAGGTGAAATTTTAGAAATTGTTGGTGGAGCCGAGGCTCTTAATAATTAAAAAAACATACATATATATAAAAAAGAGCTTAACAATTTATGTTAAGCTTTTTTTAGTTTTAAAACACTTATCAAATCAATTTTAAAAATATCTTATCCAATTTCAAAACTAAATTATTTATTGAGTATAAAAAACAATTAGATGTAAAAATATTATAATGAATTAAACTACTTAAAATTAAGATTTTAAAAAGTATTATTAATCATTTATTTTTTTGGCATAGTAATTGAATTTATTCTGTTATAACTCAAAATTAGATGATTATGAAAACGCTAAAATTACTTTTTATTACACTTTTTGCAGGTTTCGCATTTACTTCTTGTAGCGTTATTATAGATGATGTAGACGAGACTTTTTATGTAAATTTAGAAGATGTTGTTACAGGTTATGATTTATGGTACATAGATTATAATAAAACAGTTGGAAATGGCGATGTGCCTTTTTTGTCAAAAGCGTTTACCATTTCATTTATAAATGGACGAGTATATGCAAATAACAATTTAGTTGGTTTAGGCTCTACAGGTAATGGTTATGGTATTCAAGTTGGAAATTACAATACTCATAAAGGTTTTTTGGAAGTTAATCATTCAATAGATGGTTATTTCGATTTTGATATTATTCAAATTTCTATTGATCGCATAAAATTGAGAGATAATTATAATGGTGTAACTTACTTTTTGGAAGGTTATCAAAAACACTTGTTTGATTATGATAAAGTTTTTTATGATAACATAGAATATTTTTTACAAGAGTATAAAGTTTGGGAAAAATCTTTCACAAGTAGTGCGGGAATTGTTAATGAATTTGATAATGAGAATTATCTAAAATTCACCCCAGAAAATTTAACAACATTTTATTCATCTCAAGATAAGGTTGGCATAGCTATTGCTAATATTTTATGGGATTATGAAGGAAGTTATTCAGTTGAAAATTACCAAGGGTATGATAATTTAAAACATTTAACCTTGAATTATGGAGCATTAGGTAAGGAAGAATTTGAATTAACAGTTGTAAATGATCAAAAAATTAGTTTGTTTCATTTAAGTTCTGGAACTACCTACGAGTTCAGAGGAAGAAGTTATATTCAATATATGAAAGATGGAATTAGCTCAGAAGATGTAAGGATTGATGGTAGAAAACGAACTAAAATAAGTAGAGAAACTATAGTAAAAACATAAAAATAAAGTTTGGTTAGTTGATTTCTAATTGGCTATTAAATAATAGCTAATTAGAAAGAACCGCTCCGCATTGGAGCGGTTTTTTTGTATATTTATGCTATTAAAATTTAAAAAATGTTTAAAACAGTATTTATAACGGGAGCTACATCGGGAATAGGAAAAGCAACAGCACAATTATTTGCAAAAAACAAGTATAAAATTATTATTTGTGGCAGGCGAATCGAACGTTTAATTGAGTTACAAAAGGAATTGAGCAAATTTACAGAAGTTCATTATTTGAGTTTTGATATTAGAAATAAAGTAGACGTTTTTAACGCAGTTAATTCTTTACCAACCAATTTTAAAAATATTGATATATTAATAAACAACGCTGGAAATGCACATGGTTTAGGAACTATTGATAAAGGAAATTTAGATGATTGGGATGCAATGATTGATGGAAATGTAAAGGGCTTATTATACGTTTCAAGGGCTATTTTACCTCAAATGGTTGAAAGAAAAGATGGTTTTATTGTTAACATTGGATCCATTGCGGGTAAAGAAGTGTACGCTAATGGAAATGTTTATTGCGCTTCGAAATATGCTGTTAATGCTATTAATAAAGCCATGAGAATTGATTTAAATGAGCATAACATTAGAGTTTCAGCAATTCATCCAGGTGCTGTTGAAACCGAATTCTCTGAAGTACGATTTAAAGGTGATAAAGAAAAAGCGTCAAATGTTTATAAAGGATTTAAGGCACTTGAAGCTAAAGACATTGCAGATATTATTTATTTTGTAGTTACAAGACCTTATCATATTACCATTGAAGATCTTGTGGTATATCCAACAGCACAGGCTTCTGCTACCATTTTAAAAAGAGAATAAATAAAATGATTAATAAAAGGCTTTTGGTTAAAACGTTATTAGCTCACGTAGATGAGAATAGCTTTTATGATAAAAAGCAGCAGATTTCCTTGGACACAAAAGAAGGAAAAGCAAAATTTTTAAAACATATTTGCGCATTGTCAAATTCAAATCCAGAAAATAATTCTTACTTGGTAATTGGAGTTGAAGACGAGGAAAATAAAATTGGAGGAGTTGATTTTTATGACGATAGTAAGATTCAAAATTTGATAGATTCTTACCTTGAAAATCCTCCTAAAATCCTTTACGAAAACATACCATTTCCAAGATTACCAAAGCATAAAGTTATTGGTTTGGTTACCATAAGCCCAATTCAAAAGGTAACATTTTTAAAAAGAGCCATTTGGAAATATGTAAAAGGGAAAACATTTTACAGAAGAGGAAGTAATTCAATGTCTACCTTGGGGAAATTTGAATTAAAAAGCACTAATAAAGATACTGTTGAGGCAATTGAAAAAAAAGCCAGTAATAATGTTGAACTTACTTTAGATGCGGTTTTTGATTTTTTTAATCGACATCAGAACGGGTTTAACCCAAAATATAAAGTTTTTAATGAACAATTTGTTTTATGTTGGGCAGGAATTAAAAAAAAAGCAGGTGATAAAACCTTTTATTCTAGAGTAGATATTGAGTTAATAAATGAACAAGTTAGGTTGTTTTATTCTGTTTTAGATGAAGTTAAAATAGAATTTAATAGCAGATCATTTATAATTACAGAGTATGTTTTTATAAAAATAAATGAGTTAAGTGATTATTATCCACTTGAAAAAACCGTCATAAATTTTAAAGATAATGGTAAATTAGACATTGTAAATGAGCTTTTATTTCAGCCCCCACAATTTAACAAAAAGGATTTGTACCATATTTTAAATAATTGCAACGCCTTGATTGATAAATTAAAAAAGAAGGTTCCTTTGGAAGCTCATGAGTTAATAGAAATTAAAGAAGTACCAACAAACTACATGATTTGTATTTTAAACAATATTCCAAATACATTGCAAAAATTACAAGAAGCAAAACTTTTTTTGAGAGAGTTAGAGGACCAAACAGCCTATTTAAAATATAAAGATGCCCTTCGAGTTTTACGAAAAGTCAATTTTTAACGAGTTCAATTATCAATTATTTGAAAGTGGTATACAACAAAAATTAACCAGTTAATTTTTTATATAATTGCAATGCAAAACCATCTGTTAAACTAGCAACGTAACCGCAAACCGTTAAAAGTCTAAGGTACTGATTATCTTTTGGTTCGTGTAAACTTTCGGGCAATAAGGAAATAATTAATTGATCATAATTACTCATATTTCCTTCATATTTATGATTGAGTGCGGTTACGAAAACATCTAATAAAGTGCCAATAATTTTATATCCAGAAACCTCTTTTTCTATAACAGTTCTACTTTTATATATTTTATCAACGCTTATTTTAATAATATCATTAATTTGGGCTTCAAACTTACATTTATCTAACAATGAATAGTGAAATTCACCTTTTAAAATGGCGTCTTCATTTTCTAAAAAAACAGTTGTTGCTTCATTAATAAGTGTTCCAATAGCCAATGCTCTTAAATAACTTAAACGATCTTTTTTAAATTTTAACTGATGGTATTTTTTAATATTTATGGTATTTTTCACTAATTTTATTAAGTATTCCAAGGCAAATTCTTCTTCAATTAAGCCTAAGTTTATACCATCTTCAAAGTCAATAATGGTATAGCAAATATCATCTGCAGCTTCAACTAAATAGGCTAAAGGATGTCTTTTAAAAGCAACGTTACCATTTACTCCTGTTGCAACTAGGCCTAATTCTTGAGCAACATCATTAAAGAACGAAATTTCAGATTGAAAAATTCCAAATTTCTTATCTGCAATATGATTCGATGGTTTTTTAGGTAATGATTCTTTTGGATATTTTATAAAAGCACCAATCGTTGCATAGGATAATCGCAAACCACCTTTCATACCTTCTTTAGATTCGTTTAAAATTCTAAAACCATTTGCATTTCCTTCAAAATCTATTAAATCTTGCCATTGTTTTTTAGATAAAACCAACTCATATTTTTGACCATTACCATTTTTAAAAAATTCACCAATAGCTTTTTCTCCACTATGTCCAAATGGGGGGTTTCCTATATCATGCGCTAAGGCTGCCGTTGCTACAATGGCACCAAAATCGTTTATTTTATATCCTTTAATCGCCAATTCAGGGTGTTTTTTAAGAACCTGTTCGCCAACAATTCTTCCCAAAGACCTAGCCACAACACTCACCTCTAAACTATGTGTTAATCTGGTATGAACGAAATCTGTTTTAGAAAAAGGAACTACTTGTGTTTTATCTTGAAGACTTCTAAAAAAATCAGAAAAAATAATTCGGTCATAATCCACTTCAAAACCAAGTCTGGTTTCATCTTGTTGATTTCTTAACCTTTTTTGAGTGTCTCCAAATCGTTTTAAAGAAAGTAATTGTTCCCAATTCATAAGTTAAATTTTAGATTGCAAGATACTTAATAATTTATATTTTTTTGTAGACTTAACTTTATTGAATCTTAACCTTAACATCACACAATAATAAACGACACATAACCTTTAATTAACATATAAACCTTCATTTAGCAATATTATTATTTACTATAAACATATGAGATTAATATTAATTATTATACTACTTTTTTCAAGCGGATTAATTTCCGGACAATCATTTAAGATTGATTCATTTTTTTTAGAATCAAATAATAAAGGAAAAATATCAGGTATTATTTTAGACAATGAAACCAAAAGTGAACCATTGGCTTTTGCAACTATTACAGTTAAAAATACTGATTTTGAAACAAATTCAGATTTAAACGGGTCTTTTTCTTTCAATTTAAAACCTGGAAACTATATATTGGAAGTGCAGTTTTTAGGCTATGAAACCATTGAATTGTGCGATATTGCCGTTGTTGCGGGAAATACGCTTTCCATTAAGCAAAAAGTAAGCGCTTTAAAGTTGAATGCTGATATTTCATTAACTAATTAATCAACGTCTTCTTAACATTAACTTTACGCTATTATCACCTTTTTATAACTTCTAAGTAACCTTCTGTTTAACCAAGCGCTATTTCTTTGCATCAACATTTAAACAAATAAATTAAACTAAATTTTACTTATGAAAACTTTTTATTATTTGATTATACTGATTTTTATTTCAAATTTTGCCGCTAGTTGCGGAAACGACAATGATTCACCTATAATCATTGATGAGGAAGAACCACTAACGGTAGTGACGAAAGCGGGAATTATTAAAGCAAATGAAACTTGGACTGCTAACAAAATATATATTTTAGGAGGAAAAGTTGTTGTAGATGATGGGGTTACATTAACTATTGAAGCAGGCACAATTGTTAAAGGCGCTGAAGGGCAAGGCTCATTGGCCTCTGCATTGATAGTTGACCAAGGAGGAAAATTAATTGCTGAAGGAACTACTGCCAAACCAATTATTTTTACATCTGTATTGGACAATATCAAAATTGGACAAAAAGCCGGCACTAATTTATCTTTTTCAGACGACGGTTTGTGGGGTGGGTTAATCGTGCTTGGTAAAGCCCCTATTTCTGTAAGCGGTGATGTTGCCACCAAACAAATAGAGGGAATTCCTGCAACAGATACATTTGGACAATATGGAGGAAATGTTGCCAATGACAATTCAGGTGTTTATAAGTACATTTCTATAAGACATGGAGGAATTACAATTGGTGCGGATAATGAAATTAACGGATTAACGCTTGGCGGCGTTGGTTCAGGAACCACTATTGACCATATTGAAATTGTTGCCAACCAAGATGATGCAATTGAAATTTTTGGAGGCAGCGTAAATGTGACAAATATACTTACTTGGGCTCAGGGTGACGATGGATTGGATTTTGACCAAGCCTGGTCCGGATCAATAAAAAACGCCTTGGTTATTTTAGGGGTGGACTCGGACAGTGCATTGGAGTTTGACGGCCCAGAAGGTTCTGCCGCAAAGGAAGCCGGTTTTACCATTGAAAACATTACCCTTAAAGGGGCGGGCACTTCAAGTAAATATGCCGATTTACGAGACGGGCTTATTGCAAACATGAAAAATGTATTAGCTTATGGTTTTTCGGTAGATTCTAAAGTTAAAGTAAACGGTGCCGACTCTGCCACAGAGTTGGCAAATGGTAGAATTACCTTCTCTAATTGGCAAATAGTTTTACCTGTCGGTGTCACAATAGGTAGTTTGATTACAGGGGCCAAACTTGGGGATGAAGTAAAATTCACGAATAATGCAACCTCAATAGCGTCTCCAAGTGCCGCAACGGTTGGTGCAAATACATCTCTATTTTCTTGGACTTATGCAGCTTCAAAAAGCGCCTACTAATATAATTTTAAAACTTTAAAATAAAATGTCCATGCCTGTTTTGGCTATGGACATTTTGTTCATTTATATAATATTTTTAAATAAGATAATAAGATAAAGAGATGTTAAAAAAAGGGATTCTTATAATTGTGTGTTTAATAGCTATACAAGTGATGAAAGCACAATCAGGAAAAGTAACGGGAAAAATTTTGGATGGTGAATATAATGATGTTCTTGCATTTGCCAATGTTTCGGTAAAAGGCACAGAAAAAGGAACTACATCAGATTTTGAGGGTCTTTATGCTTTAAAACTTAAAGAAGGAGTTTATACCATTGTTTTCTCATTTATTGGCTATGAATCAAAAGAAATAACAGGAGTAAGCATTAAAAACAATCAGGTGTCAACCATAAATGTCACCTTAAATTCTTCGGTTTTGTTGAAGGAAGTGATGGTTACCTCTTCAGCCAGACAAAATACCGAAGCATCCATATTATCTTATCAGAAGAAATCGGCGACATTAATAGACGGTTTGTCTATTGCGAGCATCAACAAAACCGGCGCCAGCAATATCGCTTCTGCCATAAAAAGCGTTCCTGGGGTTTCTGTTCAGGACGGAAAGTATGTTTATGTCAGGGGTTTGGGCGACAGATACACAAAATCTATTTTAAACGGCATGGATATTCCAGGGCTGGATCCCGATAAAAATACCATTCAAATGAATATTTTCCCAACCAATATTTTAGAAAATATTCTCGTTATTAAGTCTGCTTCCGCCGATTTACCAGCCGATTTTACGGGTGGCGTTATTGATATTGTGACCAAAGATTTTCCTTCACAAAAGCAAATGGAATTTTCTGTTTCAGGAGGTTTTAATCCGAGTATGCATTTAAAAGATAATTATTTAACTTATGAAGGAGGCAGAACAGACTTTTTGGGATTTGATGATGGCGCCAGAGGTATTCCAATTTCAACAGCGCAAATTATCCCAAATCCAGCATCAGTAAAAAACAGAACTTTAGAGCCGATTACGCGCGCTTTTAACAGGACGCTGGCCACGGAGCAAAAAATAAGTTTTCCCGATTTTGGTTTTGGTTTTAATTATGGAAATCAGTTTGATGTTAAAGACAATAAACTCGGTTTTATAGCTTCTGTTGATTACAAAAACACCACCAATTTTTATGAAGGTTTTGAAAACGGGATTTATCAAAAACCTGAAGAAAGAGACGAATTTGAGCTTCGTTTTGACAGAAGACAAAGAGGAGATATTGGCACAAATAATGTTTTGGCCTCTGTTTTAACGGGTTTGTCTTATAAAACCCTAAAATCAAAATACAATCTTAACTTTTTGCACATTCAAAATGGTGAAAGCAGAGCTGCATTATTTGATCAAAAAACGGAGATTTCAAACGCGATAGATGTTGTAAAAGACAATTTGGAATATACAGAACGCGCCATTACCAATGTGCTTTTATCGGGTAAAAACACCAGTGAAGACGCCTCGTTTATTACAGAATGGAAAATATCGCCAACCTATTCCAGAGTTTATGATAAAGATGTTAGGTTGACCACTTTTATAAAATTGCCTGACGGATTTACCATCAGTTCAGATGCCGGTTTTCCTAACAGAATTTGGCGGAATTTGGAAGAAATAAATGCAGTTGGAAAAATAGATTTTACAAAAAAATACGATCTTTTTTCGAGCAAGGCGGTATTTAAATTTGGAGGGTTGTACAGTTATAAACAGCGTGATTATTCGGTTTACAATTACGAAATTGCTTTTAGAAATATAAGTCCGACGGTATTTGGCGGCGACCCAAACACCATATTGGCCGATGAAAATATATGGACGCCATCCACCAATTCAGGTTCCTATATTCGTGGTAATTTTGAACCTGCAAACTCTTTTGATGCCAATCAAAACACTGCGGCGGCCTATGTTTCCAATGAATTTAAAATTGGAGAAAAATTGAGAACTATTTTGGGGGTAAGGGCAGAGTATTTCACCACTTTCTTTACGGGCCAAAATAATTTAGGCAGCCAAATATATGACAATGAAAATACCCTTGAAGAAATGGATTTTTTCCCTTCTGCAAATTTCATTTATGAATACAATGATGCCATAAACATCAGAATGTCGTATTCTAAAACCACTGCAAGGCCAAGTTTTAAGGAATTGTCGGTGGTTCAAATTCCCGATTTGCTTACAGGGGTGATGTTTTTGGGGAACATTGACTTAAAACCTTCTTATATTGACAATGTCGATTTTAGGTTTGAAAAGTATGGCGAACAGGCGCAAATGTTTGCGATAAGCGCTTTTTATAAAAGTTTTAAGAATCCTATTGAGCTGGTTGCATTTTCTGTGATTGCACCAAACCAATTTACGCCAAGAAACTCGCCATCGGCAACAGTTTTTGGTTTTGAGTTTGAGGCAAGAAAGAATTTCAACTTTATTTCTGAAAGTTTAAAAGACCTGAGCTTAAACGTAAACCTTTCCATCATCGATTCCAAAATAAAAATGAATAAGGGCGTAAATCAAGAATTTGATTCCAGACAAACTTTTGCCCGTGACGGAGAAGTTATTGACGACACAAGACAATTGCAAGGGCAATCACCGTTTCTTGTAAATGCTGGATTAAATTACAATAATAAAACAATGGGATTGGAAACTGGAATGTTTTTCAACGTGCAGGGAAAAACGCTTGAAGTTGTTGGTTTTGGGCAAAACCCAGATGTTTATGTGCAGCCTTTCAACAGTTTGAATTTCAATTTTTCAAAAACATTGGATAAAGAGGGTAAATCTTCCATAAGTTTAAAAGTTGACAATATTTTGGATGAAAAACGACAAAGTTTGTACGATTCTTACGGAGCTGTAGCACAACCATTTTCCTTCAGAAAACCAGGAATAGCATTTTCCTTGGGATACAGTCTTAGCTTATAAAAAAAAGCTGGTACATAAAAACAAAAAGGCTGAAATTTAAATTTCAGCCTTTTTGTTTAATCATAATTATTTTTTTCGTTAATTAACAACCAACGTTTTTTCTTCAACATGGATTATTTTGTTTCCCTGGTAGGTAACAACGTTTATTTTATCGGTTTTAAAATAAGTCCAGACACCTTCTTTTATGCCATTATTATAGGTGGCAATCGCTTTTTTGTTTCCTTGTAAATCATAGCTGATCCACGTGTCATGCAATTTACCTTCTTTATTGAAATACCCTTCTCGTTCAACAATGGTACTGTTATCGGCAAAATAATAGGTGACTTTTACCAAATTGTTCTCCATTTTTTGATATACTGCTTTTTGTTCTTGTGAAAATGCTGTGATACAAAACAACATTACAACGAGGTTTATAAATGTTTTCATGGTCTATTTTGTTTTAAGTTTTTTTTTACACATTATAAATGTAGGCAATTTGCTTTTTATTTACTTAAAGTTAACGTTAAGTTTACATTAAGTTTTTTAAAATATGTGTTATATATTTGATATACTGACACTTATGAAATCGTAATTTACACCTGAAATAGTTGTATTTGTAATATTAATTTGTGTTAACATTAACTTTACATTGTGTTTTTTTAATTTCAAGAGCTAATCTGTTAATTTTATGAGATAAAAAAATCTTCTCATATATCACAAATATCTAAAAATAAAAATCCTAAAATGAGGGAGCTATAACTCAATTCTTTTAAAAAAATCCATTTTTAATTAATATTGTATTCCCAAAACAAAACTCAAACCATAACCCTAGCTAATAATGGATAAATAAAATTTAAAAGAAATATTTAATAATTAGATAATGTTTGGGTCACATTTAATTGAATTTATTACTTGATTTTTGTGCTATATTTAAAATATATCTTTTCATATAATCTATTAGTTTTTGTCGACTAAATTATGAAATGTTGAGGCTACCTCTCTTGGGTAGCCTTTTTTTTAATTTAAACTTTATTGAATTCGTAACACACTCTTAACGTTAATTTAACAAACGTTTTAGTTCTTTGCAGCGACAAAAACTAATACGAGATGAATCAAAAGAAAAAAGCATTAGTAAATTACTCTTTTTTTGATTTTCATTATAATTTTTCAATAAAAAAACTTTTCCCGCAAAATGTGGTAATGAATTAAAAATTATTATTTTTCTTCACTAGCATCTAAGAAATTATTAATAAAACCTTACTTTTATAAAGTAAATTGAAAATTTTCGATTTTTAGTTTATACTAAAAAAACAATATTCGAATGAAAAAAAAATTATTATTTTTAACTGCCCTCATTTTATCACTTGCTTCATTTTCTCAAAATTCAAATGAAGAGTTTAAACCAAACGGAGAACCAATTTTAAGAATATTTTGGAATTATCACGTTGATTTTACTAAAAATGCAACAAAAACAAGTGCTTTTGAATTAAAAAGAGCTTATTTGGGCTATAAATATAACATTTCGAAAGATGTTTCAGTAAATGTTACGTTCGATGTTGGTAACAATACTGGCGGAAGTAGTTATACTGCTTTTGCAAAAATTGCTCAATTAGATTGGAAAGTGGCGCCAAGTTTAATACTTAGTATGGGATTGATTGGAATGAATCAATTTAGTGAACAAGAAAAATTTTGGGGTTACCGATATGTTTTTAATTCGTTTCAAGATGCAAACGGATTTGGTCCAACGGCAGACTTAGGAATTAATGCAGAAATTGCTTTAAGTGAGAAATTATTGGCGAATGTTACAGTTACCAATGGTGAAGGTTTTAGAAATTTACAAGATAATGATGGAAATCAAAAATTTGGAGTAAATTTAGTTTACAAACCTGTTAAAGGACTTACCACATCGGTTATGTTTGATAGCCAATCTTCAGATAATTCAGATGCAATTACTACTATTGGCGTTTTTGCAGGTTATAATTTTGAAAATTGGAGAATAGGAGCAGAATACAATAAACTTAATAACGGTAAAACCTATTCTACTGCCGCAAATGATCATAATTTAGATGGTTTTTCAATCTATTCTACCTATGCATTTAATGGCAAATTTGAAATTTTTGGAAGATATGATCAATTACAATCAAATACCTTAAGCGGAGATGTAAATGCTTGGAATTATGGAAAGGACGGTGAGCGGATTATCACAGGGATACAGTACAATGCTTTAAAAGGAATTAAATTTTCATTAAATTATCAAGGGTTTAGTTTCGACAACAGTACTTTAGATAATAAATCGTTGGTGTTTTTAAATGCTGAATTTAAATTATAATTAAATCATTTTATAAAAAATATTAAACAATTAATTCTCAGTTAACATAAACTTTACAATTAAATCATTTTTTTGTAAAATTAAATTAAATTAACATAGACAAATATGAAAAAATTAGTATTTATTCTGTCCATAACATTAATTATGGGCGCTTGTGGAAACAAAAAAGAACAAAAAGAAAACAATTCTGAAACAACACAATTAGAAGGAACAATTAGTATTGACGGGTCGAGTACTGTTTTTCCAATAACCGAAGCTGTAGCTGAAGAATTTAGAAATGTTCAGCCAAATGTAAAAGTAACTATTGGAGTTTCGGGAACCGGAGGTGGTTTTCAAAAATTTTCAAGAGGAGAAACCAACCTATCAAATGCATCTCGCCCAATTAAAGATAAAGAAATTGCTGCTTGTAAAGAAAACAATATCAATTATTTAGAATTGGAAGTTGCTTACGATGGTTTAGCGGTATTAGTAAACCCAAAAAATACTTGGGTAGACAGTTTTACAGTTGAAGAATTAAAGAAAATTTGGGAGCCTGCAGCCCAAGGGAAAATAATGAAATGGAATCAAATTCGTCCAGAGTGGCCAAATGAAGAAATTCATTTGTTTGGACCTGGTGTTGCTTCAGGAACATTTGATTACTTTACTGAAGCTATTGTTGGTAAAAGCGGTTCAAGTAGAGGTGATTTTACAGCAAGTGAAGATGATCACGTTTTAGTGCAAGGAATTGCCGGGGATAAATTTTCATTAGGTTTCTTTGGTTTAGCTTATTATACTGAAAACAAAGATAAATTAACATTAATTGGTGTGCATAACGGAGAAACAGTTGTAAAACCTACTTTAGAAACAGTTAGAAATGGAACTTATAGTCCATTATCGAGGCCTTTGTTTATCTATGTAAACAGCACATCTGTAAAATCTCCTGAAGTTATAGAATTTGTTAATTTTTATATTGACAATGCTGGAAAATTATCTAAAGATGTAGGTTATATTCCTTTACCTGCGGAACTATATACAAAGCAAAAAGAAAATTTAAAAGCTTTTGTTGCTAAAAATAAATAATGAAAAGGAATAAATTAAGATAAAACAGCTAACTTTATTGTTAGCTGTTTTCTTGTTTATATAAAATTTGATGCGTAGAATAAAAGAACTTATAATTGAAAAATCACTTTTATCAAGTGCTTTAATAACCATTGCGGTAACAGTTGGAATTATTTTAGTTCTTGCTATCGAAGCTGTTAGTTTTTTTAAGGAAGTTTCAATTTTTGATTTTTTCACAGACACTCAATGGACACCATTGTTTACCGATAAACATTACGGTATCCTTCCATTACTTTCAGGTACATTACTAACTTCATTCATTGCAATTTCTGTAGCGCTTCCAATTGGCTTATCTATAAGTATTTATCTAAGTGAGTATGCTCCAAAAAGTTTTAGAAAAACTATAAAACCACTATTAGAACTATTAGCAGCCGTTCCAACTGTAGTTTATGGGTTTTTCGCATTAATTGTTGTAACTCCTTTTTTACAACAATTTATGCCAAATTTATCGGGATTTAATTCCCTTTCTGCAGGTATTGTAATGGGAATCATGATTATTCCTTTTATATCTTCCCTTAGTGAAGATGCCTTATATGCAGTTCCAAAGGATTTGAGAGAAGCCTCCTATGGTATGGGTGCAACTAAATTTCAAACTGCTTTTAAGGTTGTTGTTCCAGCGGCTTCATCAGGTATTATTGTATCAATTATATTAGCAATTTCAAGAGCCATAGGGGAGACCATGATTGTAGCAATAGCTGCAGGACAGCAGCCAAGATTAACATTAGACCCAACGGTTCCTGTAGAAACTATTACCGCATTTATTATACAAGTTAGTTTAGGAGATGTTCAACATGGTTCCATAGAGTATAAAACTATTTTTGCTGCAGGAATCACATTGTTCGCGTTTACATTTTTACTTAACACAATTAGTTACCAAATAAGAAAAAAATACCAAGAAAAATATGAATAGCATTCAAAAAAACAGATTGAAAGATCAGCTATTCAAATACTGGGGAATAGCTTGTACTTTAATTGGACTCGTTTTATTAGTCCTATTTATTGGGGATATTTTAATTGATGGGATTAGTAGAATAGATTGGGCGTTTATTACTGATTTACCTTCAAGAAAAGCAGAAAAATCTGGTATTTATACTGCATTAATGGGAAGTATCTGGATATTATTGCTAACCACCATAATAGCAGTTCCAGTTGGTGTTGCAGCAGGAGTTTATTTGGAAGAATATAGTAAAAAGAATAGGCTTTCAGCAATATTAGAAATAAATATTTCGAACCTGGCAGGAGTTCCTTCAATTATATATGGATTATTAGGATTAGAGGTTTTTGTAAGAATTATGAGTCTTGGAGCAAGTGTTCTAGCAGGAGCTTTAACCTTATCACTTTTAATTTTACCCATTATAATTGTGGCAACAAGAGAAGCTGTAAAAGCCGTTCCAAAATCAATTAGAGACGCTTCTTATGCATTGGGCGCTTCAAAATGGCAAACAATTTGGTATCAATTATTACCTGCATCTGGCGGTGGTATTTTAACAGGAGTAATTTTAGCACTTTCTAGAGCCGTTGGAGAAACAGCTCCTTTAATTGTTGTAGGTGCTTTAGCATACGTTCCATTTGCTCCATCAAACCCATTAGATGAATTTTCTGTATTGCCAATTCAAATATTTAACTGGATTTCAAGGCCTCAGCATGGATTTATTGAAAATGCAGCAGCAGCAATTATTATTTTATTATTAATTACCTTCGTTATGAATGGTATCGCAGTTTATTTTAGAAATAAATGGCAGAAGAAATGGAAATAACAATGAATAAAATAGCAGATAGAAAAATTGATTTAAATACTATTAGCAGTAAAGATGGGACTGAATTAAATCAAGCATCACGAATAGAAGCGAAAGATGTTAAGGTTTGGTATGGTGATTTTATGGCAATCAAAGGTATTGATATGACTATAAAACCAAATACAGTAACAGCCTTTATTGGTCCTTCTGGATGTGGAAAATCTACATTCCTTCGTTTATTTAATAGAATGAACGATTATGTTGAAGGATTTAAAATGGAAGGAAAAATTAAAATAAATGAGGATAATATTTATAAGAAAAAAATAAATGTTGAAGAGCTTCGAAAAGAAATTGGAATGGTTTTTCAAAAGCCGAATCCTTTTCCTAAATCGATTTTTGAAAATGTTGCTTACGGACTAAAAATTCAGGGAATAACTGACAAAAAATTTCTTAATGAACGTGTTGAAAAAGCGTTAAGACAAGCCGATCTTTGGGAAGAAGTAAAGGGTGATTTAAAAAAATCGGCTTTAGCATTATCTGGTGGACAACAACAACGCTTATGTATTGCAAGAACCTTAGCTGTTAAACCTTCCATTATATTAATGGATGAACCAACTTCAGCTTTAGATCCTATTTCTACGGCAAAAATAGAAGAATTAATACATCATTTAAAAGAAGAATATACTATTATTATTGTAACACATAATATGCAGCAAGCATCTAGAATTAGTGATTATACTGCATTTTTTTATTTGGGAGAATTAATTGAATTTGATAAAACAAAAAAGATATTTACAAATCCAGAAAAAAAACAAACAGAAAATTATATTACAGGTAGATTCGGTTAAAAAATTAAATTATGATAAATATTGAAGAACAAAGAAATGGATTGAGTCAAATTTGTGAAGAAATGTTGTTGTTGTGTCAAAAGCAAGTTGAAAACGCTTATGAAACCTTTACTGCTTTTGATACAGATTTAGCAGAAGATATTATTTTAAAGGAAAATCGGATGAACGCCCTCGATTTAAAAATTGAGCGAGATACAGATCATTTTATAGCTTTATACAATCCTGTGGCAACTGATTTAAGATTTGCTCTAGCCGTACTTAAAATTAATTACAATTTAGAAAGAATTGGAGATCAGGCATTTGATATTGCAAATCATACCATCGATTTAAATCAAAAGTTAACTCCACAAGTAATGGATAGTTTACAATTTAAAGAAATGTTTGAAACGCTAGATAGTATGTTTAAAGATGTGGTAACTGCATATATGGATGAAAATTTAAATGCTGCCAGAAAAGTATTTAAAAAAGATAAAATTATTAATAAAATAAATGCAAATGCTTTTGAAATTGTAGCAGAAGACGCACTTAAAAACCCAGAATTAATTCGCCAGTATTTAATGGCACTTGTGGTGATGAAAAAATTTGAAAAAATTGGTGATTTACTGAAAAATATTTCTGAAAGTATTATTTTTTATATTGATGCGAAAGTGTTAAAACATAAACATAAAAAAAACAAATAGCTTATTAAATAAAGTATTATATTGGTAATAGCTTAACGCTGTATTAACCTTTACCTATCATTAAAATATGTTATTTGTGTTGCTTTATTTTAAATCCAAAATTAATGTGAAATATAATAATTTTTTATTATATTTCATTTCATAAATAAAAATAGAAACCCGCGTACAGTAATGGCTGTAAGCGGGTTTTTTTAATTAATAATTAATAATCAAAAAACAAAAACAAAAATATGGATAATCTTTATTTTTATATGATAATTGCCTTAGGTGTTTTGGCAATTGTTGATTTAATAGTTGGCGTTAGCAATGATGCCGTTAACTTTTTAAATTCAGCCATTGGGTCAAAAGCTGTTTCTATGCGTACAATTTTAATTGTGGCAAGTGTAGGGGTGGCGTTAGGAGCAATTTTTTCTAGTGGCATGATGGAAGTAGCAAGAAAAGGAATTTTTAACCCAGAAATGCTAATGTTTAGCGACATCATGATTATTTTTATGGCTGTTATGATTACGGATATTCTATTATTGGATTTCTTCAATACTATAGGAATGCCAACTTCTACAACTGTATCTATTGTATTTGAATTATTAGGAGCCGCAGTTGCAATGGCTTTAATAAAAATTTCTATTGTAGATGGTCATTTTTCTGATGTTGTAAACTACATAAATACCTCCAAAGCAACCGAAATTATTGTTGGTATTTTACTTTCTGTTGTAATTGCATTTACGGTTGGTATGCTGGTACAATATGTAGCACGATTGCTATTGTCTTTTAATTTTGAAAAGAAAGCAACTTGGATTGGTGCTCTTTTTGGAGGTATTGGATTAACATCAATTATTTATTTTATTCTATTAAAAGGAATTAAAGACACAGGTTTTGCAGCTGAAAATTACGATTTTTTAGGTGGAATGACTATAAGTCATTTTTTAGAAAAATTTGCAATGTTAATAATCCTTCTCAATCTTGCTTTTTGGTTTGCCATTTCGTATATTTTAATGTCATTTTTTAAAGTAAATGTGTATAAAATAATAATTTTAGCAGGTACTTTTGGTTTGGCATTGGCTTTTGCGGGTAACGATTTAGTTAATTTTATTGGGGTGCCAATTGCTGCGTATCAATCTTATGAAGTTTGGAGTGTTTCGGGGATTCCTGCCACTGAGTTTGGAATGGGCTTTTTAGCCGATAAAGTTCCAACTCCAACAATACTATTATTTTTATCGGGTATTGTAATGGTTTTGACCCTATGGTTTTCTAAAAAAGCAAGATATGTTACTCAAACTGAAATCAATTTATCAAGAGAAGGCTCGTCCAAAGAAAGGTTTCAACCAAACTTTTTGTCGAGATCGCTGGTTAAATCAACCAAAGCAGTTTCAAAGTATTTTCTAATAAAAACGCCAAAACCAGTTCTTGATGTTATTGAAAAACAATTTGAAAAACCAGCTTTTGAATTTAACAGCGATAAAACTCAAAATTTACCTGCATTTGATTACATAAGAGCATCAGTAAATTTAATGGTAGCTAGTGTTTTAATTGCAGTTGCCACATCTTATAAATTACCACTATCTACTACATATGTAACTTTTATGGTTGCTATGGGATCTTCTTTATCGGATAGAGCTTGGGGTAGCGAAAGCGCAGTATATAGAGTTGCTGGGGTTTTAAATGTAATTGGCGGATGGTTTTTTACTGCATTTATTGCATTTGTATCCGCGGCATTAATGGCGTACTTAATTTATTCGGGAGGAAACACCATGATTATTGTTTTACTGGTAATTGCCGCAATATTAATTTTCAGAAACTCTATGCTGTACCTTAAAAAATCTAGACAAATACCGGAAGAAGACAGTTTAAGTTCAACTCAGGAAAGCTCATTTCAAGGAGTTGTTGAAGAGACAGGTAAAAACATTTCAAAAGTGTTTAAAAGAGTAAATAAAATTGAGGAAAACACCATTGATGGTTTAATAAACCAGGATATAAAAACGCTTGAGAAAGCTAAAAAAACAGTTGGCAAGTTAGAGGTTGAAATTGAAGATTTACAAAACAACATTTTCTATTTCATTAAAAATTTACAAGAATCTTCTGTAAATGCTAGTACTTTCTATATTAATGTTATTGGCGAGTTACAGGATATTACTCAAAGTGTTGGGTTTATAAATAAAATTAGCCATAAACATATTAAAAATCATCATTCGAGTTTAAAGAAAAATCAAGCGAAAGAACTGATAGATATTCAAAAGAAGTTGGAGGTTATTTTTAGTGAAGTGGAGGATTTATTTAACACTATGTCTTTTTATAAAATTCAAGGTTTAAACCATGATATTCGATTATTATTGCAAGAAGTTTCAAAATGTGCTCAAATGCAAGTAGAGCGAACTAGAACTACAGAATCTAGTCCCAAAAACGCAACGTTGTATTTTAATATTTTATTGGAAATTGAAGACATGTTAAAATCTACCATGAACTTGTTAGATCTTAATTCTCAACATAATTAACATAAATTAATAAATGGTAAAAGGGGTTCATTTTCTGAGCCCCTTTTTTTATGCAATTAAACTAGTGAGAAAGAAGAATCTTCATTGTCAACAATCCATTTTTCAAATTTGTTTTCATCAATTGTAAAATCAACAAAATAAAATTTAGCATTTTTAAAAATTTGCGCATCTTTTGTTAGTTTCTCAAAAATACAATCTTCAATGTTTTTTAAAATTTCATTAAATTTAAAAACAGCAAACAAAGTATCATCTTTTGCTTTAATATCAAATCCGCTTAAATTTCCAACTTCAAAACCTTCAATGCCACCTAAAATTTGCTCGTGAAAAGTTCCAATAGAATTATTTATGGATTTGTCTATTTGTCTTAAAATTTCAGCTTGTATTAAACTTTCTTCTTCGTAATATTGTTTTTAGCTTTTAAGTATGCTATATGGAGATTTTCTATACAATCTAATAGATGTTTATCCGAAATATAATCTACATATTTATTTTTCATACTTTTTAGAAGTTAGTTTTGCGTAGCTAAATTATGAATTATTATTCAATTTTATCAAAAGTTATAATTTTCACTATTTTGATATTGTTATTACTGCAGATGAAAATTTTAAAATGGAGTTTACAGTTTAGTCTTAAAACTGAGCTCTTAAACCTTGTTCCCATTCATCTAAAAACTCTTGAATTTCGTCAATAAATTCAGTAGCTTTTTGAGTTCTATTTATAGTAGCATGCATAACAATTTTATTTCTTTCGGGAGGAAATCCTGTAGTAATTGTCCAAGATAAAGCATTCGGACAATCTAATAATGTAAATCGAACTCCCCCATTAATTTTATCATAACTAATATTAAATTCACCCCAAAGAGTTCCTCCTAAAAAGTTATTATTTAGATCTTCAAGTAAAAACATACTTTCGGTAAAATCTTCTAAACGTTGTGGGTTTATGTTGTCCTGAATTATTTTTTCAGATACTTGTTTATCTATAATTCTAAAAAATTCCATGATGTTTTTTTAAAAATGATTTATTCTCATTCCTGTTCTTGCAGGAACGACATTTCAAATATATATTTAATTATATTTTTCTAGATTGAAAACTTTCAAATACTACTGTCGATAGAATCAAAAACCCACCAATTAATGTGTTTTCAGAAGGCATTTCATTTAATAATAAGAACCCAAAAATAATTCCATAAATAGGTTGAACGCTACTTATAATACTTGCTGTACCAACAGAGAAATTTTTAAAACTCATGACAAATAATGTATGACCAATTGAAGTTGTTACCAAAGCTAAAACAAGTAAAGCTTGCCAATCGTTTGATGTTGGATTTGTTTCAAAATAGAATAAAACGGGCCATAAAAAGGCCGTTATTATTACCATTTGATAAAACATGAGCATAGAGCCATGGTAATTTGATACTTTTTTCTTGATCAATATATTTCTTATTACATAAAAAACCGCAGATATTAATCCAAAAAGAATCCCTTTCGTTGTATTATTTTCAAAGTTAAATTCAGGTGATAAAAAGTAAACGCCAACTAAAACAACAACACCTAAAAATACATGTTTTTTATTCAATGCTGTTTTAAAAAAAAGTGGTTCTAATAATGCTGTTATTACTGGGTACGTAAACAAAGAAAGCATTCCAATGGCTACATTTGAAAGTTGAAGCGCATAAAAATAAGTAATCCAATGCGCACCAAAAAACAGACCACTTAACATTATAGCAGTACCATCTCTTTTGCTTTCAATTTTTAAATTTATGTTACGGTACCAGCAGAAAACACCTAAAATTACTGCTGCGATTAAACAACGCAGCCAAATTGTTACTGGAGGCGGCATTGAAATAAACCTTCCTAAAACACCTGAGCTACTTACCAGAAGAACAGCAATATTAAGTTCAATAAGGTGTTTAAAATGTAAATTTTTCAATTAATTTATATTTTGAAGTGTTTCCAATGCTTTATTCACAGAGGTTATTTTAATAAAAGTTAATAACAGCCTTAGTCCATTTTTGGTTTGTTTTTCTTTTAATACACAACTAGTAGGATTTTGTTTTACGTAGTGTAACACGTTTGTGAAATGCGAAGTATTAAAAAACGTGCTTTTTTGGTCGGAAATAAAATAACCAATCATTCGATGATTTTTTAAAACTAACTTTTCGATACCAAGTTTTTTGGCAATCCATTTTATGCGAACACTGTTTAATAAATCCGCCACTTGAGTTGGCAGGGGTCCGAATCTATCTATTAGTTCTAACTCAAAAAGTTGTAACTCAATTTCAGTTTTGAGCTCTCCTAATCTATTGTATAGGTTTAACCGTTCTGTAATTACATTTACATAATTATCTGGGAATAATATTTCAAAATCAGAATCGATTTGAATTTCTTTCACGTATATTTTTGGGGTATCGGCATCTTCTTTGTACAAGTCTTTAAATTCACTTTCTTTAAGTTCTTCAATGGTTTCATTTAAAATTTTCTGATAGGTTTCAAAACCTATGTCATTAATAAAACCACTTTGTTCTCCACCCAATAAATCTCCAGCGCCTCTAATTTCTAGATCTTTCATTGCAATATGAATTCCACTTCCTAATTCGGTAAATAATTCGATGGCATTTATTCGTTTTCGGGCATCATCGGTCATCATATGAAAAGGAGGTGTAATAAAATAGCAAAATGCTTTTTTGTTAGATCTACCAACTCTACCGCGCATTTGATGTAAATCGGATAAGCCAAAATTATTTGCGTTATTTATAAAAATCGTGTTTGCATTTGGCACATCTAAACCGCTTTCAACAATAGTGGTAGAAACTAATACATCAAATTCGTTGTTAATAAATGCGAGCATTAGACCTTCCAATTTTTTACCATCCATTTGTCCGTGGCCTATTCCAATTTTAGCATCAGGAACCAACCGTTGTAACATTCCAGCAATTTCTTTTATATTTTCAATTCTATTATGAATAAAAAAAACTTGTCCGCCTCGTTGAATTTCATACCTAATAGCATCTCTAATTACTTCTTCATTAAATCTAACAACTGCACTTTCAATAGGAACTCTATTAGGAGGAGGTGTGTTAATAACAGACATGTCTCGGGCAGCCATTAATGAGAATTGCAAAGTTCTTGGAATAGGGGTAGCTGTTAAGGTTAATGTGTCTATATTTTCTTTTAGTGTTTTTAATTTATCCTTTACAGCAACTCCAAATTTTTGTTCTTCATCTACAATTAAAAGGCCTAAATTTTTATATTTAATGGATGTATTGGTGAGCTGATGGGTTCCAATAACAATATCTACTTGTCCGTTTGCTAACCCTTCCAAAACTTCTTTTCTTTGATTTGCAGATCGAAAACGATTTAAATATTCGACGTGAACAGGAAAATCTTTTAAGCGTTCAGTAAAGGTTTTAAAATGTTGAAAAGCTAAAATGGTAGTAGGAACCAAAACAGCCACTTGTTTCCCGTTATCAACTGCCTTAAAAGCTGCACGAATTGCTATTTCTGTTTTCCCGAAACCAACATCGCCACAAACCAATCTGTCCATAGGTTGTTCACTTTCCATATCGTTTTTAACATCTTGCGTGGCTGAAGATTGATCTGGTGTATCTTCATATATAAAACTAGCTTCAAGTTCATGTTGTAAGTAACTATCTGGCAAAAATTGAAGTCCTTTTTGCATTTTTCGCTTTGCATATAATTCAATTAAATTATAAGCAATGTGCTTGATACGAGCTTTTGTTTTTTGTTTTAACTTTGCCCAGGCTCCTGAGCCTAACTTGTATAATTTAGGAGCGGCTCCATCTTTTCCATTGTATTTAGAAATTTTATGTAGTGAGTGAATGCTGATATACAAAATATCTCTATCTCCGTAAATAAGTTTTATGGCTTCTTGCTTTTTTCCTTCAACATCAATTTTTTGTAATCCACCAAATTTTCCAATTCCGTGGTCAATGTGAGTTACATAATCGCCAATTTCTAAATTAGTTAATTCTTTTAAAGAAATAGTTTGCTTTTTAGCATAGCCATCTTTTAATCTGAATTTATGATAGCGCTCAAAAATTTGATGATCGGTATAGCAAATAAGTTTATGTTCTACATCAATAAATCCTTGATACAAAGGCGATACAATGGTTTTGTATTGAATTTCTTTATTAACATCATTAAAAATATCATGAAATCGTTCCGCTTGTTTTTGAGAATCGCAAAACAAGTAATTGGTAAAACCGTTTTTAGTATTTTCGTTGAAATCGGCAATTAATAAATCGAATTGTTTGTTAAAAGCAGGCTGAGGTTTTGTTTGGAACGAAACTACATTAATCTGATTTTTTTGATGAGAAGCTAAAATAGGCGCGGCTTTTTGTGCATTTACAATTTCTACAAAAGAAAAATCTTGTAATTGCTTGGTTAAAACATCTCCATTACAAAAAAGCTCGTTTGGCTTAGCATGGTTTAATACCGATTTTAAATTTTGAAATGCAATTTCGGCCTTATCGAATAACTGGTCTAAATCGTTTTTAATTAAATCAGGATTTTTTGCAATTACTACGGTATTAGATGAAATATAATTTAAAAAACTTTCTCTTTTTTCAACCAATGTTTTATTTTCAACATTGGGCATAATACTAATTTTGATTTGTTTCTCAAGAGATAATTGTGTTTCTACGTCAAAAGTTCGAATGCTATCTACTTCATCACCAAAAAACTCTATTCTGTAGGGTTCGTTGTGGGAAAAAGAGAACACATCAATAATTCCACCCCGCACAGAAAATTGTCCAGGTTCGCTTACAAAATCGACTCTATTAAAATGATATTCAAAGAGCACTTCATTAACAAAATCTAAACTTAATTGATCTTTTAAATTAATTTTTAATGTATTTCTATTTAGTTCTGCTTTTGTTACCACTTTTTCAAACAATGCACCCGAATACGTAACAATAAGTGAAGGTTTTTTTTGAGAATTAATTCTGTTTAAAACTTCAGATCTTAATAAAATATTAGCGTTGTCGGTTTCTTCAATTTGATAAGGTCTGCGGTAAGAACCAGGATAAAAAAGTACATCTTTATCGCTTAAAAGTTGTTCAAAATCATTTAAATAATAAGCAGCTTCTTCTTTATCATTTAAAATAAAAAGAAATGGTTTGTTGGTTTTTTTAAAACATTCTGAAACAATAAAAGATAACGAAGAACCAACCAAATTTGAAATTTTCAAAGTGGATTTTTCTTTCGATAATTGCGGAATCAATTGTTTGTTCTCAACAATTTTTTCGAAAAGGTCCAGAATCTTTTGCTTGCTCAAATTTTGCGAATTTTGCCAAAGGTAACATTTTAATAAAAACACCTAAAAAGTATTGTTGAATTTTCTTGACTTTTAATTGAATTTAAATGAGAATCTTTTCAATTTAAAATTCTGTCTATTATATCGGTTTTATTATATTTGCGATAAATAAAATAAAAAATGAGTATTTCAGATTACAATTTAAGTGGCGAACAAAAAAGAAATTTATTTCATTTTGCAAGTGTTGTAAAATTAGCATTAGAAGATAATATAATTACCATTGAAGAAGAAAAGCTGCTTAAAAGATTGGCAAAACGATTCCATATTTCTGACGAAAAATATAAGCAAATTATTGAAAACCCAGAGGAATATCCGATAGATACACCTCATAGTTATGACGAACGAATTGAGCGTTTGTATGATTTAATTAAAATGGTTTTTGCAGATGGGTCAGTGTCCAGTCATGAATTGCATGTTTTGAAAAAAATTAGTTTAGGACTTGGTTTTTCATTACAAAATGTTGATAATGTAGTCTCTGAAGCAGTTAAAAGTTTAGAAAACGATTTAGATTTAGAAGATTTTTCAAAAGCGATTAAACGCTCTAATAAAATTTAAAACTGTCCTAATTTCATTATCTTGCATTATATTTATACGTAATGCAGCTTACTTCAAATTTTCAAGTTTATAGTGCCTCTGCTGGTAGTGGAAAAACATTTACATTGGTTAAAGAGTATTTAAAAATTCTTTTGTCGGATGATAATCCATTTAAATTTCAGCAAATATTAGCAGTTACTTTTACTAATAAAGCTGCTGGTGAAATGAAGGAACGAATTATTGAAAATTTAAATGATTTTGCCTCAAACAAATCAAACGATTTATTGTTAATAATTTGTAAAGAATTGCAGGTAACAGAAAAGCTTATTTTTAGTAAATCCAAACAGATTTTAGGTGCTATATTGCAAAATTACTCAGCATTTAGCGTTACAACAATAGATAGTTTTACTCACAAATTAGTTAAAACATTTGCGTTCGACCTTAAACTTCCGCTTAATTTTGAAGTTGAAATGGACGCCGTAAGTTTATTAAATGAAGCGGTAGAATTAATGATTTCTAAAATTGGAGAAGATAGAGAGTTGACAAAAGTACTAGTTAATTATTCACTACAAAATATTGATGACGATAAGGATTGGGATATTTCAAAATCGCTCAAAAATTTTGTTAAAATAATATTAAATGAAAATAATGCGGCGCCTTTAGAATCTTTAAAAAACCTCGAGTTAAATTGGTTTGTTTCCCTTAAAAAAGAATTGATAGCAACCAATAAAAAAATAGTTAAAGAATTTGAAACTATTGGAAATAAAGCACTTGAACAAATTAAACGTGCAGACTTGGAGATAGCTGATTTCGCCTATTCAGGTGAATTGCCAAATCATTTTAATAAATTATCACTTTTTAAATTAAAACACGACACGGTAAATTTTGAAGGAAGATTAAACAAGTATTTTGAAGAAAAAAAACATTTTTATGCTGGGAAATGCTCATCAATTATTAAAGAAAAAATTGACCAGTTAATGCCAGATTTAGAAATAATCTACAATCAATCCAAAAAGATGTTTCTTGAAAATTATAGTAACTATGTTAGAAATTTACTTTTGGCAGAGAGTTTAACCCAGTTAGCGGTACTTAATAGCATTTATCAATCTTTAACCGAGATTAAAACAGAAAATAATATTTTGTTGCATTCAGAGTTCAATCGGCTTATAAGCGATTCAATTAAGGATGAACCAGCCCCTTTTATTTATGAAAGAATTGGTGAGAAATACAGATATTATTTTATTGATGAAATGCAAGACACTTCTGTTTTGCAATGGGAAAATAGTATTCCACTTGTTGAAAATGCTATTACATCTGAAAATGAACTTGGCGAAACAGGTAAATTAATGCTGGTTGGAGATGCAAAACAATCAATTTACAGATGGCGTGGAGGAAAAGCGGAACAGTTTATAAATTTATCTTCTAAAAATGACATTGATAACCTTTTTAAAGTTGCTAAAAAAGTAGAGAATTTAGACACCAATTTTAGAAGTTATAGCCAAATAATTAACTTTAATAATTCATTTTTCACCTTTGCGGCTTCTTTTTTAACCAATAATGAGTATAAAAATTTATATGTAGAGGGATCTAAACAATTATTGAATAAAAAAAGTGGCGGATATGTGCAGTTCGATTTTGTAGATAAAACAGATGATGAAGAGGAAGATAAGGATTTAGTTTATCCCAAAAAAGTATACGAAATCATAAAAAATCTTGATGGTATTTTTGATAAAAGTGAAATTTGCGTGTTAGTTCGAAAAAACAATCAAGGAGTTGAAATTGCAAATTATTTAACCCTAAATAAAATTGACGTAATATCGTCGGAATCGTTGCTTATAAAAAACAATAAAAAAGTAAATTTTATTATTACTATTTTTCAGATTTTAGATAATCCATTAGGTAAAGACTTTAAACTAAAGGCACTCTATTTTTTATACGATTATTTATTAGTTCAAAAAGATAAACATGAGTTTTTTGAAGAAACAGTTCACTTAAATAATTTCAATTTTTTTAATAGTTTAAGACAGTTTAAAATTATTTTTAGTGAAATTAAATGTGCTCAATTGGCACTTTACGAAATGGCGGAATATTGTATTCAAGCTTTTAAACTAACTGAAACATCAGATGCATATTTACAATTTTTCTTAGATGTAATTTTTGAGTTTCAACAAAAAAACGGATCAGATTTAAATGGGTTTTTGGAGTTTTGGGAATTGAAAAATGAAAAATACAGCATAGTTGCTCCAGAAGCAAAAGATTCGGTAAGAATAATGACCATTCATAAAGCTAAGGGGTTAGAATTTCCAGTTGTAATTTTCCCATACGATATCGATATTTATTATCAGCAAAATCCAAAAGTCTGGTATAATTTTGATCATATGGAGGAGCAACACCAATTACTTATTAATTACAGTACCAAACTCAATAGTTTGGGCGAGCAAGGAGTGCAACTGTTTTTGAAGCAACGAGAAGAATTGGAATTGGATAATTTTAATATTTTATATGTAGCTCTCACAAGAGCAAAGGAACAATTATACATAGTTTCAGAGTTCAATAAAAAAGGAAAAGAAATTGAAGATAAACTAAAAAAAACATCAGGTTTATTTATTCAATATTTAAAATCCTTAAATAGTTGGCAATTGGGAAAAACAACCTATTCATTTGGAAATAAGAATAGATTATCAACTCCAAAACTGCCTGACACAGGCACTATTACTCATAAAAAATTAATTTCAAATTCCCTAGAGAATCATCAAGTAGTTTTAGCAACAAGTTCTTCATTATTATGGGGTACAGAGCAGGGCAATGCTATTAATAACGGAAATTTGTGGCACGAAATATTGGCTAAAATTAAAACAGAGAGTGATATTAGTGAGGTTGTTGCAAGTTATTATTTTAAAGGAATTTTAAATGAAAGTGAAAAAAATCAAATTGAATCTTATTTGGAGCAATTGATAAATCATCCAAAAATAGCTATTTATTTTAGTCAAAATTACGAAGTAAAAACAGAACAAGAAATAGTTATAGAAAATAGAGCAATTTTAATCCCAGATCGATTATGTTTTATGGGTAATAAAGTAACAATAATTGACTATAAAACAGGAACAAAAGAAATGGAACATCGGAAACAGTTAGAAACATATGCACAAGCGTTAGAAAAAATGAACTATACGGTTGAAAATAAAATATTGATTTATATTGGAGCTAAAATCACCATTGAAGAAATATAAATTCCTTTAACTTTGTAAAAAATAAAACAGATATGTACGGTAAAATGCAACAACATTTAATTAATGAACTTCAAGAAATTAAAGAAGCAGGTTTATATAAAAGAGAACGAATAATTACATCATCTCAAGATGCTGAAATTACAATAAGTACTGGCGAAAAAGTTATTAATTTTTGTGCCAATAATTATTTAGGTCTATCAAATCATCCAGAAGTAATTCAAGCAGCTAAAGAAGCTTTGGATAGTCACGGATATGGAATGTCATCAGTTCGTTTTATTTGTGGAACACAAGACATTCACAAACAATTGGAGCAAAAAGTCGCTGATTTTTATCAAACAGAAGATACCATTTTGTATGCTGCTGCTTTTGACGCAAATGGTGGCGTTTTTGAGCCTTTATTTTCTGAACAAGATGCAATTATTTCAGACGCCTTGAATCATGCTTCAATTATAGATGGTGTTCGTTTGTGTAAAGCAGGTAGATATAGGTATGAAAATAATGACATGAAGTCGTTAGAAGAACAACTTATTGAAGCTACTAAAAAGGGACATCGTTTTAAAATTATTGTCACCGATGGTGTTTTTTCTATGGACGGAGTGGTTGCAAGTTTAGATAAAATTTGTGATTTGGCGGACAAATATGACGCCTTAGTTATGGTAGATGAATGTCATGCTGCTGGTTTTATTGGAAAAACAGGAAGAGGTACCTTGGAACTAAGGAATGTTATGGGTAGAGTTGATATAATAACAGGAACCTTTGGTAAAGCATTGGGTGGAGCAATGGGTGGATATACTACTGGTAAAAAGGAAATTATTGAAATTTTGCGCCAACGATCGAGACCATATTTATTTTCAAATTCATTGGCACCAGCAATTGTAGGAGCTTCCTTAAAAGTATTTGAAATAATATCTTCAAACACAATTTTAAGGGATAAATTAGAATGGAATACGAGATTTTTTAAGGATGGAATGATAAAAGCAGGGTTCGATATTGTAAAAGGGGACTCAGCAATTGTACCTGTTATGCTTTATGATGCCAAATTAGCTCAAGAAATGGCCAATATGTTATTGGAAGAAGGTATTTATGTAATTGGTTTCTTTTTTCCAGTTGTTGCAAAGGGTAAAGCAAGAATTAGAGTGCAATTATCTGCTGCTCATACTCAAATACAGTTGGAAAAAGCAATACTAGCTTTTATAAAAGTTGGGAAAAATTTGAAGATTATTTAGAAATACCGCAAAAACACTCTATTTTTAATATTATTTTGTATTTTTGTTATTAAGTTTAAGCTAAAAATAGCTTACGATTGTAAAAAAAGAACACTAAATTTAAATTTTTGAAAATGAAACACTTAAAAATTGCCGTATTGGCTTTGTTATTTATGGGAATCTGTAACACTGCGAATGCTCAGGATAAGGATAATCCTTGGATGACAAATTTTGGATTAAATTACATTGATATTAAAGATGGTGATTCTGGAAGTTTTCTTCCAAGAATTTCTGTTGGTAGGTATTTAGGATCGGGGTTTAGTTTAGAACTTGCTGGCTCTGTAAATAAAATTGGTAAACCATGGGGGTCAGGAAATATTGCTACCTACGCCGGATTAGATTTAAATGCAAAATATGATTTAAATAATGCTTTTGGAGAATCAAAATGGTTTGATCCATTTTTGTTCGTTGGAGCTGGTGAAAATTGGCTTGGTGCTCAAAATGGTTTAGGAATAAATGCCGGATTAGGATTTAATGCATGGTTTAATAACCACGTTGGAATTAATGTTACTTCTAGTTATAAAAAAGTTAACACGCCAGTTGATTTTCAGATGTATCAACATTCTGTAGGAGTTGTATGGAAATTTGGGAAATATGATTCCGATGCTGATGGAATTAGAGATAAAGATGATGAGTGTCCAAACGTTGCTGGTTTAGCAGAATTTAATGGTTGTCCTGATACAGATGCTGATAATGATGGTGTGGCTGATTGTTGTGATGAATGCCCAGATGTTTTTGGGTTAAAAGAATTTAAAGGATGCCCTGACACAGATGGAGACGGAGTTCAAGATTCAGAAGATAAATGTCCAGAGGTACCAGGTTTAATAACTTTAAACGGTTGCCCTGATAGAGATGGTGATGGTGTTACAGATGCTGAAGATATTTGTCCAGATGTATTTGGTACAGAACCAAATAGTGGTTGCCCTTATATTGATAATGATGGTGATGGTGTAATTGATATTTTAGATAAATGTATAACTGTACCTGGTCCTGCTGAAAATGAAGGTTGTCCTTATGTTTTTGGTGAACAAATCACGGTAGATATTGCTGCTAAAGGAATTAATTTTGACACAGGGAAAGATATTATCAGACCAAATGTTGCAAAAATATTAGATAATGTGGCAGTTATTTTAAATAAAAATGAAAACCTTAAATTTAATTTTAAAGTTGATGGACATACAGACAACCAAGGTTCTGATGCTACAAACTTGACACTTTCAAATGCTAGAGCCACAGCTGTTAAAAAATATTTGGTAGGTAAAGGTGTTAATGCAAATAGACTTACAACCAATGGATTTGGGGAATCCTCTCCTATTGATACCAATGATACTGCAAAAGGTAGATTTAACAATAGAAGAGTTGAAATTAAAGAAATTAAATAATAGTTTAATAGTTTATATATAATAAAGCAAAAGCTGTTTCAATTTTATGAAGTAGCTTTTGCTTTTATTATTTGGAATCTAAGATATTAAATCATTAAATTTGCGAATAAGAACAAAAAGAAGTATTAATTTAAATTACACCGTAAAAATGAAAAATTTTAAATTAGCCCTATTGGCTTTATTATTTATTGCAGGATTTGGGAATACTTACGCTCAGGACAATAATAATCCTTGGGCTTTAAGTTTTGGAACCAATGCTGTTGACTTTTACCCTACTAACGCTGGACTTGCCGGTCATGGTGGTTGGTTTGATGAATTTGTAAACACAGGAGATCATTACAACATGTTACCTGTAATTAGTAAAATTAGTGTAGGTAAGTATTTAGCAGATGGTTTTAGCTTAGAAGCAGTTGGATCATTAAATAAAATTTCTAAAATTGGAGATAACACTGCTGATGATTTATCTTATTACGCTTTTGATGGTGGTGTGAAGTATGATTTAAACAATGTGTTCGGAGAATCTTCTTGGTTGGATCCTTATGCTACTGTTGGTGGTGGTTATACTTGGATGGATGAATTAGGAACAGGAACATTTAATGGAGGTTTAGGTATAAACTTTTGGTTCAATAACAATTTAGGTCTTAACTTAGAATCTAAATACAAACATACCTTTGAAAGTAATATCGTTCAACATTTTCAACATTCTTTAGGTCTTGTTATAAAATTTGGTGGAACTGATACTGATGGTGATTGAATTTTTGATAAAGATGATGCTTGTCCTGAGGTGTTTGAATTAGCTGAACACAAAGGTTGTCCAGATTCTGATAATGATGGTATTATTGACTCAAAAGATGATTGTCCTAATGTTGCTGGTTTAGCTGCTTTAAACGGTTGTCCTGATGCAGATGGTGATGGTATTGCTGATAAAGATGATGCTTGTCCAAACGAAAAAGGTACAAAAGCAAATGGAGGTTGTCCTGATACAGATGGTGACGGATTAATTGACTCAAAAGATGCTTGTCCTAAAGTTGCCGGTCCAGCTGACAATAAAGGTTGTCCTTGGCCAGATACAGATGGAGATGGCGTTTTAGACAAAGATGATAAATGTATTAATGTTGTTGGTCCAGCTTCAAACAAAGGTTGCCCAGAAATCTCTGCAGAGGAGGTTGTTAAATTAAAAAGTTTATTTAAAACAGTTTATTTTAATACAGGATTAGCTACTTTTAAATCTGAAACATACCCAGTATTAGATGAGTCTGCTACAATTATGGCGAAATATCCAATCACAAAATATTCGGTTGAAGGTCATGCAGATAGCGTTGGTAATAATGCTCTTAACTTAAAATTATCTGATGCTAGAGCAAATGCGGTTAAAGATTACTTAATTTCTAAAGGTGTTAACGAAAGTAATATTTCAGCGAAAGGTTTTGGTGAAGAAATGCCAATTGCTTCAAACAAAACAAGTAAAGGTAGATCTCAAAATAGAAGAGTTGAGATTAAATTAGTAAAATAATTTAATTACTTTAAAATTATATTTAAAGAAGCTGTCTCACAACTAGAGACGGTTTATTTATACTTTTATTTGGAAGTTTTATTAGTTTTTTGTATATTTAATCATTGATATACAGATACTTAACTATGAATTTCAGACATTACAACCAACAACAAACGATACTT
>NZ_JAUYUD010000066.1 GCF_030692605.1 Lutibacter sp. | reverse complement strand
CTAAATCTTTTCAAGGTTTTAAAACAAGAATTTTAGCAAAAATAACAGCTTTAACATTGGTTCAATACATCAATAAATTTATATTTGACAGACCAATAAATAATATTAAAACGCAAATAATTTAATTACACCCAACGGGTTAATCTAATATTTTTTTAGACTACAACTTTTAGATATATTTGATTAAAAAGTGGCATCTTTATCTTAATCAACAAATATAATTTAAATTGTTTTATTTTTGAATAATGCACAATAGTTTATGATTGTTATTTTAAAATATCTAATTCCAAATTCCTACAGTGGTCTTGCCATTTATCCTTTTATATTTTTAAAAGAAAGAAAATTAGAAGAAAATAAACCTCTTCTAAACCACGAAAGAATTCATTTACAGCAGCAAAAAGAATTGTTATGGGTTTTCTTTTTTGTTTGGTACTTTATTGAATTTATTATACTTCTTTTAAAATTTAAAAACAGAAATAAAGCCTATAAAAATATTAGTTTTGAAAAAGAAGCTTATAAAAATGAAGAAAACCTACTATATTTAAATCAAAGAAAATTTTATTCTTTTTTAAAATACCTATAATAAGGTGAAATTTAACGCCATTTAGTAAGCCAAATTAAAAATCAAAATTAAACACAAAAAAGTATAACCTCTATTATTACAAAATACTTACTAAATTTAATTAAATTGCGGGACTAGAATTAAACTTTTTTATGGAGCAGATTACACCTTATAAACCAAAAAATAAAGTACGAATTGTAACTGCAGCATCCCTTTTTGATGGACACGATGCAGCTATTAATATCATGCGAAGAATTATTCAAGCAACAGGTGTTGAGGTTATTCATTTAGGTCATGACAGAAGCGTTGAAGAAGTCGTAAACTGTGCAATTCAGGAAGATGCAAATGCCATTGCCATGACTTCTTACCAAGGCGGTCATAATGAGTATTTTAAATATATGTGTGATTTATTGAAAGAGAAAAGTGCATCTCATATTAAAATATTTGGTGGTGGCGGTGGCGTAATTCTTCCTTCAGAAATTAAAGATTTAATGGAATATGGGGTTACAAGTATTTATGCTCCTGATGACGGAAGACGAATGGGATTGCAAGGAATGATAAATGATATGATTGAGCAATGTGATTTTCCTGTTCCATCCCTAATTCTGCCTAAGGGAAAGGAAATAATTGATAGCTTAAAAAATAAAAATACAAATACCATTGCGCGTTTAATTTCAATTGCTGAAAATAGACACGAAGAATTTCAACAATTATTTTCTCCTTTAAAGAAATTAGGAGCTAATATTCCTGTTTTGGGAATTACAGGAACTGGAGGTTCTGGAAAATCTTCTACAGTTGATGAATTAGTAAGAAGATATTTAATTGATTTCCCTTTAAAAACCATAGCAATTGTCTCTGTTGATCCTTCAAAAAAGAAAACTGGAGGTGCTTTATTGGGGGATAGAATTAGAATGAATGCTATTAATAATGATCGTGTTTATATGCGTTCATTAGCAACCCGACAATCAAATTTGGCTTTATCAAAACACGTGAGTGATGCCATTGCTATTTTAAAAGTTGCTGGTTATGATTTGATTATTTTAGAAACTTCAGGAATTGGGCAAAGTGATACTGAGATTATTGACCATTCTGATGTTTCTTTGTATGTAATGACTCCTGAATACGGCGCTGCAACTCAATTGGAAAAAATTGACATGATTGATTTTGCGGATGTAATTGCACTCAATAAATTTGATAAACGTGGTGCTTTAGACGCCTTGCGTGATGTTAAAAAGCAATACCAGCGTAATCATAATTTATGGGATTCTAATGTAGATTCTATGCCTGTTTATGGCACAATTGCTTCACAATTTAACGATCCCGGCACCAATGAATTATACAGCGTTTTAATTAAAAAACTCGATGAAAAAACAGGGACAAATTTCAATAGTACTTTTGAAGTTTCTGATGCAATGAGTGAAAAACAATTTATAATTCCTCCAAATAGAACGCGTTACTTATCTGAAATAACTGAAAATAATAGAGCGTATAGCAAAGCTAGTAGCACACAAAAAGAAGTTGCACAAAAATTATATGGTATTTATAAAACTATAGAAACTATCACAGGCGTCAAACTGAGCCTGTCGAAGTTTGGGATAGAAAAAGATAGTCTTCAACAAGCCCAGACTGACAACAATAAAGACTTTTTAAAATTGTTAGTTTCTGAATTTGACCGTGTTAAAATGGACTTAAATCCACATAACTGGAATCTTATTTTAAACTGGGAAACAAAAAAACAATCGTATAAAAACGAAATTTATTCTTATAGAGTTCGTGATAAAGAAATTTGTATAAAAACACATAGTGAATCACTTTCACATTTACAGATTCCGAAAATAGCTTTACCAAAATATGAAGCCTGGGGAGATATATTATTTTGGTCTTTAGAAGAAAATGTTCCTGGTGAATTTCCATATACTTCGGGGCTTTTTCCTTTTAAAAGAATGGGTGAAGATCCAACAAGAATGTTTGCTGGTGAAGGTGGGCCAGAACGTACCAACAGACGTTTTCATTATGTTAGTTTAGGCTTGCCTGCAAAACGTTTATCTACTGCTTTTGATTCCGTTACCTTATATGGAAACGACCCAGATATTAGACCAGATATTTATGGGAAAATTGGAAATGCCGGTGTCTCCATTTGTTGTTTAGATGATGCTAAAAAATTGTATTCAGGTTTCGATTTGACGGATCCAATGACTTCAGTTTCTATGACTATAAATGGTCCTGCTCCAATGATGTTGGCATTTTTCATGAATGCTGCCATTGATCAGGAATGTGAAAAATATATTACTATTAATGGTTTAGAAACAGTAATTGAATCAAAAATAAAAGCAATTTACACTAAAAAAGGTGTTGATAGACCAAAATATCAAGGTGAATTACCTGAAGGAAATAGCGGTTTAGGATTAATGCTTTTAGGTGTAACAGCTGATGAAGTTTTACCAAAAGAAGTTTATCAAAAAATTAAAAACGAAACCATTACAACTGTTAGAGGTACTGTTCAGGCTGATATTTTAAAAGAAGATCAAGCTCAAAATACGTGTATTTTTTCAACAGAATTTGCGTTGCGTTTAATGGGAGATGTTCAAGAATATTTTATTACCAATAATGTTCGTAATTTTTATTCAGTTTCTATTTCAGGATATCATATTGCGGAAGCTGGTGCAAATCCAATTTCTCAGTTAGCATTTACATTAGCAAATGGGTTTACCTATGTTGAGTATTATTTATCGAGAGGAATGGACATTAACAAATTTGGGCCAAACTTATCATTCTTCTTTTCAAACGGTGTAGATCCTGAATATGCAGTAATTGGTAGAGTTGCTCGTAAAATTTGGGCGAAAGCTATGAAAAATAAATACGGAGCAAACCCAAGAGCTCAAATGTTAAAATATCATATTCAAACATCTGGCAGAAGTTTACACGCTCAAGAAATTGATTTTAATGATATAAGAACTACTCTTCAGGCATTGTATGCTATTTACGACAATTGCAACAGTTTACATACCAATGCGTATGATGAAGCAATTACAACCCCTACCGAAGAAAGTGTTAGAAGAGCTATGGCAATTCAGTTAATTATTAATAAAGAATTAGGTTTGGCAACCAATGAAAACCCTATTCAAGGTTCATTTATTATTGAAGAATTAACAGATTTGGTGGAAGAAGCAATTTATGCTGAATTTGATAGAATCACAGAACGCGGCGGAGTTCTTGGAGCAATGGAAACCATGTACCAACGCAGTAAAATACAAGAAGAAAGTTTGTACTATGAGACTTTAAAACACAATGGTGAATTTCCGATTATTGGTGTAAATACTTTTTTAAGCAGTAAGGGTTCTCCAACTGTTTTACCACAAGAAGTAATTAGAGCAACTGAAGAAGAAAAGCAATATCAAATTACAGTTGTAGAAAATTTGAATACAGGAAACCGTGAAGCAGTTTTAAAACATGTTGAGCTATTGAAACAAAAATCTATCAACAATGAAAATATTTTTGAGCAATTAATGGAAGCTTGTAAAGTATGCTCAATAGGTCAAATTACGGAGGCTTTATTTAAAGTTGGCGGGCAATATAGAAGGAATATGTAAAGTTTTTTATTTTAAATGCATCTTTTTAGTCATTTCCTTGTCTACTAGGTGAATTTAAAATTTAATATTATGAAAATTAAAAGCGAATGTATTTGCAACTGTGAATCTTGCAAAAGTGGTAACTGCGAAAACTGTTCTTGTGAAAATTGCAATTGTACAAATTGTAACTGCTAGAAAATGACAACAAATCAGGTTTGGAATAATTATTCAACAGATTTAAAACAATTTATCATCAGTAAAGTAAAAGACACTACTATTGCTGATGATATTTTGCAGGAAACATTTATCAAAATCCATACAAAACTTCACACTTTAAAAGACTTAAATAAATTAAAATCTTGGATATTTTCTATTGCTAGAAATTCAATTTTAGATTATTTCAATTCTCAAAATAAAACAATCGAAGCTCCTTATTTGGAAAGTGATAATGAACTTGAAGAGATAATGCATACAGAAAAAGATTGCTTACATGGAATCCTAAAAACTCTACCTAAGAAATATAGAGACCCTTTATTTTTATCTGATATAAAAGGCATTAAACAAAATGAAATAGCTATTAACCCGACGGCATTATATCTATAATTATCAAGCTGCATATTGAATATCTTTATGATTGAAATATTTTTGAACTCTATCTGGATTTTGAACTAACATTTGCATATGGTTTTCTAAATTTTCTTTAAGTTTTTCATGG
>NZ_JAUYUD010000028.1 GCF_030692605.1 Lutibacter sp. | reverse complement strand
TCATAGTTCGATTTTTTTTTCAAATTGGCTACAACAGTTGATAAACGTAATGTGATTCCTCCTTTGGTCGGAATGACACTATTTTCAAACTCTCGCAATGATGATAGGGTCATGGGTTTATTTTTCAATGGTTCCTTTGTTATGCCGAGTCGTCGAGGCATCTCACAGTTGACAAACGTACTATGATTCCTCCTTTGGTTGGAATGACACTATTTTCAAACTCTCGCAAAGATGATAGGGTTATGGGTTTGTTTTTCAATGGTTCTTTTGTTATGCCGAGTGGTCGAGGCATCTTACGGTTGATAAACGTAATGTGATTCATCCTTTGGTCGGAATGACACTATTTTCAAACTCTCGCAATAATGATAGTGTCATGAGTTTATTTTTCAAAGATTACTTTATCATACCGAGTAGTTGAGGCATGTTACGAGTTTTTATAAGATTTGTGCGACTGGAAAATCGGAGATTTTTCGGACGCAGCAATATTTTTATTGAATGTTTGTATTTTGTATTAGTTCAAATTTAAGCATAAATTTTATGAGGTGTTGTGTGTAGTTTTTTTAATTTAGTCGTTTTTTTATATCCATTCTTTGATGCAAAATTCTTACTACTTCCACAATGTCGTTTTCTATTTTTCTATAAAAAATCAAATGTGATTTTATTTTAGTCACTCTATAATTTTTTCGAGTTTGCTCTGCTGATTTACCAGTCAAAAAATTGTCAGAAATAAACTCAATTTCTCCAATTATTAAGTCGTAATATCTGTCAGCTTGTTCTTTAGACCATTTATTTAATGTATAAATCCAAATGGCATTTAAGTCTTTAATCGCCTGTTCACTTATGCGATACTTGTTTTTATTCATAAATATTGGCGGTGTAATTCTTTCAGATTTTCTTTTGGATTGAAATCTTCAATAAATCCACTTTTTTCGCCTATTTCCAAAGCTTTAATTAGTTCTTTTTCCTTAGTCTCTTCTCTTTCAAGAAGTCTCAAAGCAGAGCGAATAACTTCGCTTACAGAACCATATTTTCCAGATTTAACCTCATTTTGAATAAATTCCTCAAAATGATTACCGATTGATATTGATGTGTTTTTCCCCATTTTAATTAAATTTTATTCAAATATACCAAATCTTGGTAACATAGCAAAATTTTCAAATTACACACAACAGTTGACAAACGTAATGTGATTCCTCCTTTGGTCGGAATGACACTATTTTTAAACTCTCGCAAAGATGATAGGGTCATGGGTTTATTTTTCAATGGTTCTTTTGTTATGCCGAGTGGTCGAGGCATCTCACAGTTGATAAACGTAACGTGATTCCTCCTTTGGTCGGAATGACACTATTTTCAAACTCTCGCAATAATGATAGTGTCATGAGTTTATTTTTCAATGGTTCTTTTGTTATGCCGAGTGGTCGAGGCATGTTACAGTTGACAAACGTACTATGATTCCTCCTTTGGTCGGAATGACACTATTTTTAAACTCTCGCAAAGATGATAGGGTCATGGGTTTATT
>NZ_JAUYUD010000008.1 GCF_030692605.1 Lutibacter sp. | reverse complement strand
AAAGTATCGTTTGTTGTTGGTTGTAATGTCTGAAATTCATAGTTAAGTATCTGTATATCAATGATTAAATATACAAAAAACTAATAAAACTTCCAAATAAAAGTATAAATAAACCGTCTCTAGTTGTGAGACAGCTTCTTTTTTATTCACTATTTTTTATTTAAACCTAAAGCTTCAACGCCTTGTTCATAAACAACATCGACAGGAATATTTTCTTTTGTTAACTTATCCAAATCCTTTTGCAAGTCAGCTGAAATAATTCCCTTTTCATTTACCAACTTTGTAACTCCAACATAATCACCATTTCCTTGAAATGTTAAAATTACACTAGATAATTCTTTCATTGCTACTGCCATTTTATCATAATTTACGTGATAAGTTCCATCTTCATTTTTAATGAATGCACCTTTCTCACTAAAAAAATTAAAACGAATCATATTTGCTTTCCCATGGGCACTAGAGGCCCCAAACCGAACTGATCTAAATATTCCAGCCATAAAAGTGGTCATATAGTCTTTAATGTCGCCATCAATTTCACCCTTTTTTTGAAGCTGAATCACCATATATAACCCCAAAATATCTGCTTTTCCCTCTTCTAATGCCGAAGCATGTTCTTTAAGAGCAACACGCACAAATCCTTTATTGTTAATGGTATTTTTTATACCTAAACCGTGAGCAACTTCGTGAAACATTGTATTTGCAAAAAATGCATCAAACGTAATATGTTTTCGCTGGGTTTTATCAATTAAACTTTCGGCAATTGGCACCATAATTTTATCAAATTTTGCACGCATCGCATTTTTTAATTGCAATCTTCGGGTCCCTTTTTGTAGCTGAACCTCTTCATCATTTGGTAAATTAATTGCTATTGTTTTACTCCCTGAATTGCAATCTCCAGCATAATAAACCACATCATATGCATTTAAATCGGAATCTGTTCCCGGAACTTCTTTTTTATAGGCATAAGCAACAGGAAGTCCTTTTTGCAATTCAGGTAAAAATTTTGCAAATCGCTCTAATTTCTTACTCCAAATCTGATCTTTAATTAAAACATATCCTTCATGTGCAGCTTTAATTCCAAATAATTGATCTTCATAAGTTTCAATTGGTCCAATTACTATATCTAAGGTGTTGGTTTTCATTTCCATCCAAGCTAAATCACTTGGTTGATAATTGTCGTCTAAAAATGCCTGGGCTCTTAATTGTAAATATTTTTTCAATCCAGCATCTTCAGCTAATTCAGAGGCCTTCAATAATAGTTCCGACACTTCTTTTACTTCTTTTTCAAATTTAACATGGTAAGGAATTGTCATTAAATTTCCATTATCTCCCCTTCTTAAAAAAGTATATAAACTTGATTTAGTTGGATCATCAAATTTTTCAAATTCATCTTTTGTCATATTTGATGGATAAAAATTAGCACCGGGCGATTTTAACTCAACACCATCTACAAAAGGTAAATTATTATTCAATCTGTCCCAAGGTCCGTAATTAATTTCTACAAACCTCTTGGTAGGTTCATCCAACTCTTGCTTAAATAATTCATTTTTATCACCAAAAGTTTCGTACCAAAAAAGTTCATTCATTATCTCCGCTGCTTCAATTAAAATTGGCAACATTTGTTTTTCCTTTTCAGTTAAAACACTTAAATCTGATGTTAATTTAAATGAAACATATTTATCTAACATTTTCTGAATTCCAGTAGTTTTTTCTTCAGAAGTAACTTGTTTAACCGGCTTTCGAGAATCTCCATTTTGTTTACAAGATAGCATGGATACTACAGCAAAAAAGATTATTAATTTTTTCATGTTATTCTATTTAGAAGCGTCTATAATTTGTTGAATTCTATTTTGATCAGTATCATAGTTCATTTTAATTCCACTTTTTTCAGGAAAATTTTCTATATGCATTGTTGTTGATGGAAATGCAAAATTTACTCCTAATTGCTTAGAAAATTTTAAAATTTCCATATGAAGTGTATGTCTGTCTTCTTGCTCTTTATTCCAATCTAAATTTACGAAATACACATTTAATAAAATTAATAATTGAGAATCTCCAAAACCAACAAATTCGACATTATATGCATCATTTCTTGTTCCATCGTGTCTAGCTATAATATTTCTGATGCCTTTTACGAAAGCATCAATCAATTCAGGTGGAGTATCGTATCTAATCCCCAAATTTGTTTGATATCGTCTAAAAGAACGCAACCCTTTATTATTCACAACCATTTCTGCCAAGGAGCTATTTGGAATTTGATAAATTGAGGTGTCAGCTGCTCTCACACGGGTTGACCTAAAACCAACTTTTTCAACAGTACCAATAACAGTTCCTGCTTCTATCCAATCGCCAATGTGAAAAGGTTTATCTAAGAAAATCATTAATGTACCTATAAGGTTTTTAACTGTGTCTTGTGAGGCTAAGGCTAATGCTAAACCTCCGATTGATGCACCTGCAATTACAGTAACTGGCTGAACACCAAATAGTGTTAACAATTTTAAAAACCCAAGAAAAATAACTATTCCAGACAATAAATTGTTTAACACAGGAATTAGTTGGTCGTCTAATTTACTTTCGGTACTTTCTGCATATTCAGAATAAATACTTATAAATACTTTAACTAATTTTAAGAAAACATAAATCCAGAAGACCGTTATCATTATGTTCAAACCTAAAAACAACACGTTATTAACATCTAGGGGCAAAAATAATGAAGGCAGTAATAATTTAATAACCGCACTTAAAAGAAGAAAAACAATAGGCCTTGCTAATTTTTTAAGCGACGAATTAATTTGATCGTTTCTTCTATGAATTATCCAATATTGGACACGTCTTAAGAGATGGTAAACTATCCAATTAAAAAAATAGAAGAGCAACCAACATAATAATAACAATGCGAAAATTCCTACTGATTGCCATAATTCTATATTCAAAAATTTATAATGACCAATTTCTGGTATTATTTGTTGCAATTTATCGGTATGCCAAGGATAAACTTTTTTGTACAAATCATTCACCATTTCAATTGATTCAGGACTGTAATACCATTTATCGCCAATTTTTTCCACATAAATTTCAGATAATTGAAATGGAAATAACACATATTGATGCTTTCCTTTATTGCTTAAAGTATCAATATAATTATTGGTTGAAGGAATTTTGTCAAAATCGACTTTAAGCCCTCTCCCGTCAAAGATTTTTTTAATTTTTATTGCAACTTCTTCAGCCTCTTTACCTTTAATTCCATAAATGGTTTTAGCAGCCATTTTTGGGTTATATGAGTCCGAATTTAGATTATTTAAATGTGTAAAAATTGTAGCACGAGGACTTCCTAATTTGGTATCCGATAACACTTGATTTTGTGCCAAAAGAAAAAAAGGCAACAATATAAAAAGTGCATTTAATTTTTTCATGGTTATAAGTTATTTAAGGTTATAAAATTAATGAAATAAGGTCATCTTCATTTAAAATAATGAAATGTTTTTTATCTTTTTTTTCGTTTAAAACTCTTCTTTTTTTCTGTTGTTTTAAAATTAACAGCATCATCAAAAGTATTTTTAACTTCAGTTCCTTTATTCTTTTTCCAATTAAAGGAATCTGGAACAAGCTTCTCAATTAAGTCAGTTCTTTTTACCTTCAACAATACATTTTTTATCCATTGCTGATTCTCTTTTTTGTACCAAAAGAAAAATTTATGCTGGTCTTCTCGTTCTTGTTTAGTTTTTGGAGAATGCATTGGTTTTAATGTATAGGGATGATAACCACTATAGTAAATAACCGTTGCTACAGTCATAGGAGTTGGCGTAAAACCCTGAACTTGTTCCAATTGAAAACCCATGTCTTTGGTTTCGGCAGCCAAATTGGCCATATCTTCTAATTCACAAGCTGGATGACTAGAAATGAAATAGGGAATTAACTGAAGGTTTAACCGTTTCTTTAAATTTATTTTATCAAAACGCTCTTTAAACTTATGAAAATAAATAAATGAAGGTTTTCGCATTAATTTCAACACATTGTCTGAAGTATGCTCAGGCGCAACTTTTAATCGTCCTGAAATATGATTTGTCATAACCTCCTCGGTATAGGCATCTAATTCCTTTGGATCTGCCATTTTGTTGAATTCAGGAACCAACATATCATGCCGAATCCCACTTCCAATAAATGATTTTTTAACTTTTGGATGTTTATCAACTGCCTTATATAGTTCAGTTAAAGGCTTATGGGAAGTATCTAAATTATGACAGATTACTGGTGAAATGCACGATGGGGCAACACATTTATCACAAATAGATTGTATTTTCCCCTTCATTTTATACATATTTGCTGAAGGACCACCAATATCCGATAAGTACCCTTTAAAATCGGGCATATTTGCAACTTTATCAACTTCTTTTAAAATTGACTCTTTACTTCTACTTGCAATAAATTTACCTTGGTGTGCAGATATTGTACAAAAACTGCATCCTCCAAAACATCCTCTATGTATATTAATAGAAAATTTAATCATTTCAAAAGCAGGAATTGGACCTCTTTTGTCATATTTTGGATGCGGTAATCTAGTGTAAGGCAAATCGAAAGAAGCATCAATTTCAGCTTCAGTCATTGTTTCAAATGGAGGATTTATCACTAAAAAAGAATCTCCAACTTGTTGAATAATTCTTTGTGCATGTAGTTTATTAGATTCCTGTTCAATAGTTTTAAAATTTGAGGCGTACAACTTTTTATCTTTTAAACAAACTTCATGTGAGTGAATACTTACATCATCCCAATTCTTATTTTTAGGAATTTCCGTTTCATTATGTGTCAAAAATGCCGTTTGCTTTACCGTAGTAATATTAGAAAAGGGAACTCCTTTTTGCAATAAACTAACAATTTCACGCAAAGGCTGTTCACCCATTCCATACACCAATAAATCGGCTTTAGAATCCTTTAATATGGTTGGTTTTAAGGCATCGCTCCAATAATCGTAATGTGTAACTCTTCGCAGGGAAGCTTCTATACCTCCTATTAACACAGGAACATCTGGAAATTTTTCTTTTAAAATATTGCTATATACAGTAGTGGCATAATCGGGTCTGAAACCTTTATCTCCATTTGGAGTATATGCATCTTTGTCACGTCTTTTTTTGCTTGCAGTATAATTACTTACCATTGGATCCATACAGCCACCCGTAACTCCAAAAAACAGTTTTGGAGTTCCAAGCTTGACAAAATCCTGCAAATTATCTGAAACACTTGGTTGTGGAACAATAGCAACCCTCAATCCATAACTTTCCAATATTCTTCCAATTACCGCTGGACCAAATGCTGGATGATCTACATAGGCATCGCCACTAAATAAAATAACATCTAAAGCGTCCCAACCTTTAATTTTCACCTCTTTATTAGTAGTTGGAAGCCAGTCTGAAAGTTGATTGTTTTGCATCATGCAAAAATACACTAAATATTATAATTCTTTAAATCCTAAAATGAAACGTTTTTAAAAACAAATGTTAACTTATGTTAATGATTGTTACTATATTAAACCTTTCCTTTTTCAAATTGTCTAACAGACATTAAACAATTAAATATTACTTATTATGAAAAAAATAATTGGCATCACAGCAATCGTAATTTTATTTTCATTAACGATTACTGCACAGGGAAATCAAAGAGGAATAAACCAAAATTCAAATTTTACATCTGAACAAAGAGTAGATTTACAAACTAAAAAAATGGCTTTAAATCTTGATTTAGATGTAAATCAGCAAAAAGAGGTTAAAAAAATACTTTTGAAATCTGCTGATGAACGCAATAAAATCAGGGACGAATTTAGGCAAAAAAAACAAAGTGGTGAGCTAACTGCTGATGAAAGATTTACATTTGAAAATAGTCGTTTAGAAAGACAAATGGTTCACAAAACTGAAATGAAAAAATTTTTAACAAAAGATCAATTCTTAAAATGGGAAAATAGAAGTAATCTAAAAATGCATCCAAGAAGCACGAGAATGAAAAACAATATGGCAACCAAAAGAGGATATAATTGTTTTCAAAAATGTGACAGAAAACCTATAAGAAATAGAGGATAAATAATAAATCTAAAAAGTAGAAATTTAACACAAATATCTTATCTACTCAACGCCTTTTATATTCTTTTATAAGGCGTTGGTAGTGAGTGTTTTTGGGAAAAATAGATTTTAATAAAGTGCGTAAAGACAGACCCAAATGCCCAACCATGGTTCATTATTTTTTAAAAACTAAACTCTGACCAATACTTATATCGTTAGATTCTAAATTGTTAAGTTTTTTTAAATCATCTACTGTAACCCCATATTTTTTTGAAATTGAATAAAGTGTATCCCCTTTTATAACAATATGTCCAGAGTTGTTTTCAAAAACAATTTTTCTTGGTTCAGTTCCAAGAACTTGTGCGTCATATTTATACAATTCAAAACGCTCAATTAGGCTAATTAATTTAGCTGGATATCTTCTATCTGTAGCATAACCTGCTTCACTTAATCCATTTGCCCAAGAAACGTAATCATTGAGATCGAGCTTAAATAAATTACCATATCGGCTTCTACCTGTTAAAAATAATGAATGATCTTTAAAAGAATTTTTTGGGTCTTTATAAACTCTAAAACACTCACCCTTTTCATCATCGTCATGAAGAGTTTGATCTCCTTCCCAACCAACATGGCATTTAATTCCAAAGTGATTATTAGAACGCAATGTTAATGCACTGGTTCCACTTGAAGACTCCAAAATACCTTGAGCCAATTTTATACTAGCTGGAATTTTATACTCTCGCATTGATTCCATAGCCGCATCCTTAAATTGGTCAATATAGGCTACAGTCATTTCAAAATAACTCAACTCTTTTTTAGTTTCTGGAGTAGGTTCAACAGTTTCAGGTTTTTTTTCTTCAACTTTTTTCTGAATAACCGGTTTTTTATAAACGTATACTGGCTTTTTTGCTTTACAACTTAAAGCTAAAGAAAGAACAATAACACATAGAAAAATAAATTTTATTTTCATTGTTAAATGAGTTGGGGTAGGTTTTTATTTTTTAAATATAAATTCATTCCGTCAATTCCTTGAAGACCTCCAGTATGAATGGCAACAATAGAGGTTTCTTTTTTAAAATAATTTTTTTTAATTAAATCTATCAATCCAAACATCATTTTACCAGTATAAACAGGATCTAATGGAATATTTGTTTCTGCTTTAAATTTATTGATAAAAGTAATTAATTCTTTTGAAATTTTAGCATATCCGCCAAAATGATACTCGGTATTTAAACTCCAATTTCGAGTATTTATTATATATTTATTTATTTCATTCTGAAGAAAATCACCTTTGAGAGCAGGAAATCCAATAACTGTTTGATGCGATTTTGCCGTATTAATAATCCCAGAAATGGTTCCACCAGTTCCTGTCGAACAAGCAATTACATCAAAATTAGAATCCGTTTCATTTAAAATTTCTTCACAACCTTGCACAGCAAAATTATTGGTTCCACCTTCAGGAACTAAATAAAAATCATTAAATTTTTGTTTTAAATTATCTATGAATCCTGGTGTTGTTTTATTCCTATAATCACTTCTAGAAACAAATTCAAATTGCATATTGTGTTCTGCTGCAAATTTTAAGGTTAGATTATTCTCAATTACTTCTTCTAAATTATGTGCTAATTCGTCACCTCTAATTACACCAATCGTATTAAAATTATATTCAAACCCAGCAGCGGCAGTTGCTGCAATATGATTTGAGTATGCACCACCAAAAGTTAGCAATGTTTTTTTGTTTTGATTTTTTGCTTCGGACAGATTATATTTCAATTTTCGAAATTTATTTCCCGAAATAAATGGATGCAATTCATCTTCTCTCTTTATAAAAAGAGACACCGCTTTGCTCTCAATTTCTGAAAAATGAATTTGCTGAATCCTACTATGTTTATTTTCTATGAACAACTTTCAATTTTAATTTCTAATTCTGCCCACTCCTCCATCAATTTTTCAACCTTATGTTTTGTAGCTTTATAATTTTCAAAAAAGAGTGGATTTGCTGCTGTTGTTTCGTAATCTTTTTCTAAAGTTGCATCCATTTCCAAAATTTTCTTTTCCAATTCATCAATCTGAGTTTCCAATTTCGATAATTGATTTTTTAACTTCTTAAACTCTTTATCATCCTCTTTAGATAAATGAGAAACCTCCTTTTTAAAAGGCGTTTGTTCTTTAGTTACAATGGTTCTTTTTTCTGCTTCTCTCAAATTTTCTATTTGATGTTGCTCTAAAAAGAAATCTATATCACCTAAATATTCTTTAATGACCTTGTCTTTAAAACCATATACCGTAGAAGCAAGACCTTGTAAAAAATCTCTATCATGCGAAACTAAAATTAAGGTTCCATCGAATTTTTTAAGGGCCTGTTTCAATACATTTTTTGATGCAATATCTAAATGATTGGTTGGTTCATCCATAATTAAAACATTAAATGGAGACAAAAGTAATTTACATAATGCCAACCTATTTCTTTCTCCTCCCGACAACATTTTTGCCTTTTTATCGACTGAATCTCCCCCAAATAAAAAGGAGCCCAACATATCTCTAACCCTCGCTCTGTTGGAGTCTGTTGCAGCATTTTCCATAATTTCGAGTACAGTTTGTTCTGGCTCCAAATATTCAGATTGATTTTGAGCAAAATACCCGATTTGAACATTATGGCCTAGTTTTAAATGACCCCCATGTGGAATTTCACCGACTAAAATTTTAGCCAAGGTAGATTTTCCCTGTCCATTTTGCCCTACAAATGCAATTTTACTATTTCTTTCTATTAATAAATCAACATTCTCTAACACATGTTTTTTACCATAACTTTTTGATAAATTTTCAGCTTCAACAACTACTTTTCCAGGTTCTTTCGATATTTGAAACCGAATATTCATTACCGCATTATCATCATCATCTACTTCTATACGCTCAACTTTATCTAATTTTTTTATTAAAGATTGAGCCATTGTTGCCTTATTGGCTTTTGCTCTAAACTTATCTATTAAAATTTGAGTAGCCTTAATTTCTTTTTCCTGATTTTTCTGTGCCTGTAACTGTTTTTCTTTTATTTCACCGCGTAACAACAAAAATTCAGAATAAGGTTTCTTATAATCGTAAATTTTTCCCAATGAAATTTCAATCGTTCTATTTGTTACGTTGTCTAAAAACATTTTATCATGCGACACTAACACAATGGCTCCTACATACGATTTTAAAAAATTTTCTAGCCAAATAATAGATTCAATATCTAGATGGTTTGTTGGCTCATCTAACAACAGAATATCATTGTTTTGTAATAGTAGTTTAGCCAATTCAATTCTCATTCTCCAACCTCCAGAAAAAGTGTTAGTTAACTTGTCAAAATCCTCTCGTTGAAAACCTAAACCTTGTAATATTTTTTCTGTATTTCCCTGATAATTATAGCCTCCCAATAATTCGTATCGATGCGAAAATTCATTTAAATTAACCATTAAATCATGATAATATTCACTTTCATAATCTGTTCTTTCAGCTAACTCGTGATTGATATTTTCTAATTTAGTTTCTAACAGTTTAATCTCTTCAAAAGCCTGATAAGTCTCTTCTAAAATTGTTCTTCCCTCAACAAAATCAATATCTTGACGCAAAAAACCAATTTGGATATCTTTATCAAAGGCCATAACGCCAGAAGTGCTTTCAATATCTTTAGAAATTACCTTTAACAACGTAGATTTACCTGCCCCATTTTTCCCTATTAATCCAATTCTATCTCCTTTGTTTAACTTAAAAGTTATTTCTGAAAACAAATCGGTGCCGGCAAAAGAAACCGATAAATTATGTACATTAAGCATTATAAAATGATATTAAAATTTAAAAATTATGTGTTTTTAAAAACGGTACAAACTTACTATAAAAAAAATTGGTACTCACTTAAAGTTATTTTTTAATAAATTTGGTGCCAGCAAAAAATATCAACGCTAGTGTTTAAAAAAGGAAGCAAATTATATAGTGTTTTATTTAATAAATGTCCAAAGTGTCATGAAGGTGATTTTATGGCTGAAAAAAATTTATTGAAAATTCACAAAGCATACAAAATGCACGCAAATTGTAGTAATTGTGGTTTACGATATTTGATGGAACCTTCCTTTTTTTATGGGGCTATGTATGTAAATTATGGGTTAACTGTTGCCTTTTCAATCATTACTTTTTCTATATGCACTCTTTTTTTAAATTTAAGCATGTTAGAAAGTTTTATCCCAATTGTGGCTGTTTTATTACTTACTCTGCCAATTTCAATTAGATTATCTAGAATTATTTGGATAAATATATTTGTTAGTTTTAACCCTCCTTCAAATAAGAATCAAAACGATTAATGGAAATCTCATTTTCCAATTGGATTTCATTTTCAATTAATTGGTACAATTTTTTTGCCATTTTTGGGGCGATCATAACCCCACGAGTTCCTAATCCATTTAAAATTGCCATATTTTTATATATTGGATGAACTCCAACCAACGGCCTTCTATCTTTAACCGTAGGTCTAATGCCTGCTGAATGATCTACAATTGTATATGGAACTTTTATAAATGAATTAAGTTTTTCAACTAGTTCTTTTTTACCATCATCTGTGGGTTTATTAGTTTTATCCACCCAATTAAAAGTTGCTCCCACTTTATATAAATCATCTCCTAAAGGCATTACAAAAACGGCTGCTTTAATTAAAAAGTCGATTTTTAATTTTGGAGCATACATTGTAATTAATTCTCCTTTTGCCTCTTGTAATGGTAAATAATTAAAGAATGGGTTGGATTTAATTCCAAAACCTTCGCAAAAAATTATTTTAGATGCAGTAATATTTTCATAAACAATACCTTTAGGTTTAATTTGAATCTGGTTATAATTAAAACTATTGCATTTAATTAAATCCTTATTTTTTAAATAATTTGAGTAATCACTAATTAAGTTTTTGGTATCTATCTTACCTGTATGAACCAATTTACCAAAACCATAAGGAGCCATAATTCCTTCATTTTCATTTTTGACAACCGTTGTAACAAAATATTTAGACAGGTCTTTATGATCAGAAGCTGCAAACCAGTTATTTTGTTCTTCAATGGATTTAAATATTCTGTAAATATCTAATGGTTTATGGTATGTTTGTTTGAGTTTTTGTTCTAAATTTTGATAAAAAGTTAAGGCAATTTTTAATTGATCCTCTGCATCCCAAACAGGTGTAAAGCGTTTTAAAATAACAGGATTGTACATTCCTCCAGCAACAATTGAAGAGTTTTGAGAATGATTTTCAAAAACAATAAAAGATCTATTATGACGCTCTAATTCATTTGATACTGCAATTCCAGCAAGTCCTAAACCAACAATAATATAATCTACCTTCATACTTCAAATTCTTTTAAACTAAAAACTCCTGCAAATAGCAAGAGTTTTTATAAAAGTCTAATTTATTACCTTAATAGTTCCACATATCTAATTCTTTATCTCTAATGCGCTCCTTCATTTTGTTTGATTCTAGCACTTGGAATAACGCATTCCCTTTAACATATTGAGCAACATCTCTATCTCCATAAATATTCTCTTCTCTATAAATAATAGAGCTAAATCGCCTTGCATTTAATAAATGATCAAACGATATAGGATACGCTGAATTCTTTTGATTAAAAACTTTCATTCTATGTAAAACCTTTCTTGCATCTGGAAAGTAAACCCAAAACAAAGGAAGTTGTTCGGTTAAATTTAAATCTTCTCGACCCATAATTTGAACATCTGGAGCAATAGGTGCTATTGCTAACATTCTATATTTTAATTCACCCTGTCTTTTATCAAAATACCATAACCCTTTAATTTTGAATCCTTCAACATCTTGAGATGTTAAATTAATTTTATCAATATATTCAGAAATATCGGTACTTCCTGCATTCAATTCATCAATACCAGCATCGGTTGTATCAATTCTAAATAATTTACTATTAATTTCAGACTTGGTCATTTTAGAAGTAAAATAATCATCTGTATATATTTCGGTTATTTCCCCTTTTTTAATACCTCTTAATAGAGTGTCAAATAAAGATCGTCTATCACTAGAAACATTCATTGTATCTATCGGATAATACAATGGTAAATTAATACGTTCATTTAAATCTATATATTCCCAAACAACTTTAGACCATAACACATCTCTATCATCTATATATCCATATTCCAACGGTTTATCATTATCAGTTGCTTTTTGAGCCTCAGTTTTTTTACCAATGTCTGCAGGTCTTTTTGCATTTAACAAATTCGATTGGGAAAATGCCAAATTGAACAAAAATAATGCTATTATAGATACTCCAATATTTTTTTTAATTATCATTTATCAATTAATTTATTGAATTTCAATACTAACTGGGGATGCGTTTTTAATTTTATATGAACTATTTCCAACTAACGAAGATTTAATATCGAAAATTGTAATAACGTCTCCTCTTTTTGATCTTTCTATTGCTTTTTTAGCAGCTCCATCCATTCTATTGCCACTAACTACAACCGCAGATTGTCCAGGAACTTTAATTGTAAATCCTGATACTGATAAAGATAAGTCAAAATCAAAATCAGGTAACTCTGCTCCTACAGTAGAATTATCTAAACTTGTTTTAGGCATTTGTACAACACCAATTTGCTTTCTAACCGAGCCACTTGGAGAAGGAATGTCCTTAATTCTAAAATTTTGAGAAGAACTTACTGTTTGCCCATCAGATAATTTACCTGAAACTCTTATGGTAACTTCCCTTCCTTCACCTGGAGTCATATTGTATTTCCCTATTCCTCCTGCTTTACTTAAACCAGAAGCTGAGGCATTTACTAAATTATCTGGTATTCCTGGAATAGAGATTGTCATCGGATTTGCAATTCCTCTATAAACCACATTCATTTTATCTGCAGAAATAACAGCACTATTTGGTTTTGGAATAACAGCATAAGAACTTGCAATAGGAATTTCAACTGGTTTTCCATTTTCCATAAACACAAACTTCCCTTTTATTTCTCTTTCTCCAACAGCTCCTGCTGGAAATTCTAATACGGCACCACCATCTTCAATTTTTGTTATTCTAGATCCATTAACAATAACCTCTTCTGGTTTTAACGAAGAGTCATAACGCCCTAAAACTATTTTTCCTTTAAAATTCTCACCTTGAAAAAATGCTGATTTTTCTGGAATTAAAATGGTTTTATAATTAGACATTGAAACATCACTTTCTAATTGACCACCTAATAAGGTTCCAAAAATTTCAGATTGTGTAGTTTTAATATCCATTTGCATTGAAGTTATATTTGTGACTGTCGAAATTAATGGAAAACCATTATATCTATTTACTAGCCAAGGCCTTTTTCCGCTTTGAGTCTCTTGATCTGAAGTGTCAAATCGTTTTCCAATAGTTGCAGATAATGCGTGTTTTTCACCAATTATTTTAACAATTTGAATTCTATAATTATTAACATTATCTAAAAACTCCTGACCTTCTTTGGTAAAGCCATCTCCTGTGAAAAAATGTTCATCAACTATCGATGTTTTATCCATCGCTTCATAATTAGATGGATCCTTTTCTTCTTTAATAAAAAATGCTTTTTTCTCTTCTAAATAATCATTAAAATTTTTAGATAAATCATCCACTTGTTTGGCTAATGCATATAAATCTTTATATTTTTCAGGTTGTTCTCCTGCTTTAGTTGCCAAATTATCTAAAATTGCTTTATTTTTTAATGTAGTTGTTGTGTTATTTTCAACCAATTTTTCATTCATATAACCGAACGCTGAAAGAACTTCCTTAGACATTTGCATTGCAATCATAGCAATAAATACTAGATACATTAAATTTATCATTTTCTGCCTTGGTGATAATTTACCTGAAGCCATACTATTTTGTTTTTTGGTTAATAATTAAAATTTTGTTAATCAGCTAATTAATTTTTAACTGTCATTGCTGATAACATACCACCATAAACACCATTTAGTGAAGATAAATTAGTTGCCATTGACTCCATTTGCTCTTTTAATTTTCCTGCATTTAAAGCCATTTGTTCATTAATTTCGGATTGTCTTGAAGTACTTTCCAATTGTACTTTATATAAACTGTTTAAAGACTCCATTTGCGCAGCCGCTAAAGACAATTGTTCGCTATATTTATTTGTCGCAGCAATAGAATTTACAGCTGGTGCAATATTTTCTGCTGCCCCTTTAAAATTCTGAATGCTTTCTCCTAAGCTAGCCATTAAATTTGCATCCAATTTTGCATCTTTAAGCATTGCGTCTAATTTTTGAGACAATAATCCTTGTGATTGACTTGCTAAAGCCCTATCTTCTTCCTTTTTACTTCCGCTTGTTAATTCTGGGTAAACCAAGGACCAATCTAAATCTTCCTCAACAGAATCGAATGCAGAAATAAAGAATACTACCGCCTCTACAAACATTCCAATAGTAAGCATTTCACTACCAAAAGGCCAATGTTGAATTTTAAATAAAGCTCCTAAAATTACAATTGCAGCTCCTATACCATAGGCATAGTTAAATAATTTTTTAGTATTTCTTGATTGTGCCATGATTTAAGTATTTATGTTTGATTTTTAGTTGAATTATTTTCCATTAATATTTGTTCCAAGAAAATCTTGTACAGTTCTAAATCCTATATAACTTCTTGCCGAATCTGAATATTCAAAATCTCTTGTGCTAACTTCAAGGAAGTAGGCTACATCTTTCCATGAACCACCTCTAATAACTTTTCTTTTATTTTTAGGATCCTCAATATTAGGATTCATTGTTGAAGCAATATTATAAGAGTTCTCATTATAAGCAGTTAAAGTCCATTCTGATACGTTACCAGACATATTATATAAACCGAAGTCATTTGGATTGAATGATTTTGCCTCCATAGTGTATAAAGCCCCATCAACCGCATAATTACCCCTAGTAGGTTTAAAATTTGCTAAAAAGCAACCTCTATCACTTGTTGTATACGGTCCTCCCCAAGGATAAGTTGCATTTTCTAAACCACCTCTAGCTGCAAACTCCCATTCTGCTTCTGTAGCTAATCTAAACTGAGGAACATTTACAGCATTTTTTTTAGAATTTAAAAAATTGTTTTTCTTTTTTGTTCTCCATCTGCAAAATGCACGAGCTTGAAGCCACGAAATACCTACTACTGGATAATCATTATAGGCTTGATGATAAAAATAGTCTTGATGCATTGGGTCATTATATGAATAGTTGAAATCTCTAATCCAAACAGTTGTATCCGGGTAAACTGGAACAACTTCTTCTTTTATAAAATCTCTTCTATTTCCTTTACTCCTAGCTGCTGCTTCTGAATCTAATAAAAAATATTTGAATTTTAACTTATCCGTATTTATAATTCTTTTTCCTTCAAAACTATCTTCAATGGGAACATAGATAGATTCAACCATTACTTCTGCATACTCTTCACTTGGAAAATCATTTACATTCCAAACAATATCTTCTTCCCAATTAAGCATTTTTCCTTGAGTTGGAGAATTTATGTCTCCCAAACTACCGTATGTTTTCATCATATACTTTTGATATGGAGACATATCTGAAGTATCAATATTCATAAAACTATATTCTTCCAAAACAATATTTCCATCTGATGACATTAAGTCCGAAAATAATGCTAATTCTGTTCTTATGATTGAATCTCTTACCCAAAAAACAAATTCTTTATATTCACTATTTGTAATCTCAGTCTCGTCCATATAAAATGGTCTTACGGTAACTGTTCTTGAAGGAGCATTTAAAGATCCAGCAATATCTTCACTTTGCTTACCCATTGTGAAAGACCCTCCAGGTATAAGAGACATTCCGAATGGTTTTTTAGAATGCCATTTGCTATTTTGCCTAACTCCAACTAGCTCCCCTTGATCACTGGACCCACAACTATATGCAAAAAAAGCTAGTAAAATATACAATGATATTTTCTTCATATTAAAATTCTTATTCAAAATTAGGCAAACCTATTACTTATAATTTAAAAAAACAACAATTAATGTATACGTTTAAAACTATTAAAAGATGTTTTTATTTTACAATTTTTTATATTTTTTATACAATCTTTTTTAGCGTTCTAATCCACCTTTCTGGTATTTCTTGATTAGTAGCGCTAATATAATCCTGATATGTACATGGTATTAACGCATGTCTCTTAAATTTATTATTACTGCTTAAATTTATTTCTATCCACCATCTACCGCTTTTATTACTTTTATGAAAGTTTAATACTTCATTATCTATAGGAACAATAAATTTTTGATAATTATCTTTTAAACCAAATGGATAATCATTGGCTCTAAAATTAACTCCTTCGATAAAATACCAAATCATTTGTGAAATTAATTGAGCAGTTTGATTTTTTAAATCAAATTTTGGATTGTACTCATATATCCCGAATGAAGAAACTTTATCACTTATGCCTGCATATCTAGAAATCGCACAAATTTCAGCACCAGTAAACCCATTTGGAGTTCCATTTTTGTTGGCTGGAGATTCTGAATTTTTTATAACTGACATGTCAATACTCACTATATCAGCATCTCGAAGTACTGGTTCAACAATTTGAATATTATTAGAAACTTCCCCCAAACGATAAGAATCAAAAAATAAATTATCTAATAAATCTAACTCTTCTTGAGAATTTAAATAGGTTTGATAGCCAATATTACTAAAATTAAATAGATTATTGGGCTGATTCATTACAATTTTACTTAGAAAAGATTGTGAAGTTAACTCATCTTCAATAGTTCCTAAATCAAACTTATTATCAACTGAAACTAAATTTACAGTTTGTTCTAATTTATCATAAGCCCTATAATTAGAATAGGTTAAATTCTGTCCTCCACCAATAATAATAGGTATAATTTTATTTTTTATTAGATCTCCCAAAACTTCTTGCAAGGCAAAAAAAGTATCACTTAAGGTGTTTCCTTGTTTTAAAGTCCCCAAATCAATTACATTTGTTGGCCAATTACCTGGATATAATTTATAAAGTTCAATTCTAATTTGGTCAAAATCTGTACCAGATCCTTGATTATTTACAATTCCTCTTTCCTCTTCAATAGTTATAAGAGCAACCTTCTTATTTGATAAATCTGGCAATTCATTTTTTGAAGAAAAAATTTCAATTTGTTGTCCAAAAGAAAGATTGGATCCCAATAATGCATGGGAAACCAATAAATCGTCAACAGGATTTAGAAACTCGAAATTCATTGAGGGGTTATTTTTAAGGCGAAAGATAATTAAAAAAAATTATTTTTTAGCGATTTTTCTTTTTGTTGTTTTTTTAGCAGGCGATTTCTTTTCAATTAAATCTTTAACTTCTTCTAAGGATAAAGCCGAAGCATCAACTGTTTTAGGTAATTCTATTTTTATTTTTCCTTTAATAATTACAGATCTGCCCCATCTCGCTTTTTCAACACGTATACCATCTTTGGTCCAGTTATGCAATACCTTATCAACTTCTTTTTGTTTTTTATCTTCAATCAAAGATTCAATATCACTTTGAGATAGATTATCAAAATCGTATTTCTTACTTACATTAATAAATATATTATTCCATTTTATAAAAGGACCGAAACGACCCACACCTTTTTGAACAGGTAAATTTTCGTGCTGAGCAACTGGAGCATCTGCCTCTTGTTTTTCTTCAATAAGCTCAATAGCTCTATTAATATCAATTTCCATTGGATTTTCACTTTTAGGAATAGAAACAAACATGGTATCAAATTTAATGTAAGGACCAAATCTTCCAACGGCTACTTCAACATCTTTGTTTTGAAAACCTCCAATTACCTTTGGTAATTTAAATAAATCCAATGCTCCCTCAAAAGTAATATTACTAATGCTTTGATCACCTTGTAAACTAGCAAATTTTGGTTTTTCTTCATCACTAACTTCACCAATTTGAACCATTGCCCCAAACCTGCCAAGACGAACATAAACATTTTTTTTAGTTTCCGGATCAATTCCTAATAAACGCTCTCCATTAGCTCGGTCAGCATTTTCAGAAACATTAACTACCATTGGATGGAAATCATTATAAAATTCCTTAATCATGGCAATCCAATCTTCATTTCCTTCAGCAATATCATCAAATTCTGATTCAACTTTAGCGGTAAAACCAAAATCTAAAATATGGGTAAAATTCTCTACTAAAAAGTCGTTAACAATATTTCCAATATCTGTTGGAACTAATTTCCCTTTGTCAGATCCAACTTTTTCGATTAATGTTTTAGATGTTAACTCTTTTCCTTTCAATTTTAATTGAATATAAGATCTGTCCTCGCCTTCTATGGTTCCTTTTGCAACATATTCACGCCTTTGAATGGTTGAAATTGTAGGTGCATAAGTACTTGGTCTTCCAATACCTAACTCCTCTAAGCTTTTTACCAAAGACGCCTCGGTAAATCTGTAAGGAGCTTTAGTGTAACGCTCAGTAGCAGTTATATTTCTATTTTCTAATATTTCACCAAGAGTCAAATTTGGAAGTATCCCTTCTTGCTCTTCGTCCTCATTATCAGTTCCTTCTAAATATACCTTTAAAAATCCTTCAAATTTAATTATTTCACCATTGGCGGTTAATATTTCATTATTATTAGAATTTGAAATTCGAACATTAGTACGTTCAACTTGCATATCACTCATTTGAGATGCTAATGTTCTTTTCCAAATTAAGTCGTACAATCTGTCCATGTCATAATCCATAGAAATTGATTGTTGACTCATATTGGTTGGCCTTATTGCTTCGTGAGCTTCTTGCGCTCCTTTTGTTTTATTTGCGAAATTTCTTGGAAAACTAAACTCTTTTCCAAAAGAAGATATTATTTCTTGTTGCGCTTCCTTTTTCGCATCCTCAGAAAGGTTTACACTATCAGTTCTCATATATGTTATAAACCCTTCTTCATATAATCGCTGTGCAACCATCATTGTTTTTGCAACTGGAAAATACATTTTTCGTGAAGCCTCCTGTTGCAAGGTAGATGTTGTAAATGGTGCCGCCGGCGATTTCGTTGCTGGTTTTGTTTGTAAATCATCTACTTTAAATGCGGTGCCAATGCACGATTTTAAGAATGATTCTGCAGCCTTTTTTGTATCAAAATTTTTAGGCAATGATGCTTTAAACTTTTTCCCTTCATTATTTAAAAATTCCGCTATAATTTTAAAGGATTCGACTGGAACAAAATTTAAAATTTCACGTTCCTTTTCAACAATTAAACGTACGGCTACAGATTGAACTCTACCTGCACTTAAACCTCCTTTGATTTTTCTCCATAAAACTGGAGAAAGTTCATACCCTACTAATCTATCTAGTACTCTACGAGCTTGTTGAGCATTTACCAAATTGTAATCTATATCTCTTGGGTTTTCAACTGCTTTTAAAATTGCTTTTTGAGTTATTTCATGAAAAACAATCCTTTTTGTAGTTGCGGCATTTAATTTTAATTGTTGTTGTAAATGCCAAGCAATTGCTTCTCCTTCTCTATCCTCATCTGAAGCTAACCAAACCATTTCTGCTTTTTTGGCTAGGTCCTTTAATTTTTTAACAACTGCTTTTTTATCATCCGAAACTACATAATTTGGCATAAAATCACCGTCAACATTTATTCCTATTTCATTAGATGGTAAATCGGCAATATGCCCATAACTCGATTCTACTTGAAAATCTTTTCCTAAAAACTTTTCAATTGTTTTTGCTTTTGCTGGTGACTCAACTATTACTAAATTTTTAGCCATAACTTTAAAATTACTTATTATAATTTCTCCATAAATTCTTATTCATACTTTAAAATGAAAATTTACAAACATTAAGAATTTGGACTGCAAAAGTATATAGATTTTTTTAAATGGAAAGTTTAAATAAATTTTACACAAAAATTTATTACTTAAAAACATTGACTCCCATTAGTTTAATTGCAATAAAATAAAAATAAAAGGAGGCTTAAAAAGTGTTTATTTTTATTAAAATTTAGTTTAAATTAAATGTACTTAGCAATTTAATGGCATTATTTTCATAAGAATATTGGTATAAAACACCTTTTCCAATCATTAATAAATGACTTTCAAGCGGAATTACATCAAAAGTATTAATATCATTAAAATGATTTAGGAGTACAATATTATTTACATCTGTTTTATCATAAACTTTTAAACCAGAATTACCATCACAAATAAATAATTTTTCATCTTTTATTCCCAATCCATAAGGACCTTTCATAGCATACGATTTTTTTAATACTGGTTTTTTAATATCTGAAATATCTACAATTTGCAAACTACTTTCAAAAGCACCACAAAAATTTCCTGCTCGTAACGTTATATAAGCATACTTATCATCAACTACAACAGGATCGCAAGCAGTACCATGCCTAAACTCTGACACAAATTGTGGAGCGCTTGGTTTGGTAATATCATAAATAAACATACCAGACATGCTCCCTAAAAACAAATATTGGTTTTGACTAAAAATTGTTTCAATATCAAAACCAGCATGAACAGATTCTAATTTAGTTGGAGCATTTAAATTATTAATATCAAAAATATGTATAGAATGGCTATCAACAGCATATAAATAAGAGTTTACAATTTTAAATCGAGCCATTGACCCTCCCTGACCCGTAGTGTTCCCTGATTCAGCAAAAGCAATATCTTTAATATTACTATAATATAACGGATCTGAATTAATCTCTCTCCTTTCACGAGTAATTACCCAATCGATAACAACACTGTTTTGCATGTTTAAAGATCGCCAGTCTACATCCGCATTTTGCGGAATGCTATAATAATAAGGAAAAACATCTTTTAATCTATTTACTAATTTTATGTTATTAATATCTGAAATATCAAAAACCAATAAATCCATAAAACTATCTGCATATAAAAAATTATTTTTAACTGAAATATCTACATTTCCATGTATTTTTAAAAATGAAATCTTAATAGGTTTTTCTGGATTTGTGTTATTAATAATGTGTATTCCTTTATACATATCATTCACAAAAATATACTTGTTGTAGTAGTAAATTTTGCCTGACTCTTCAATCCTTATTGGGGGTAAAATATCAACCGATTTTCTTAAATCATCAAAACTGAGCATTACCGGTGTTGCTAAATCGTAATATTCATAATTGTCGTCATTTGTACATGATGTAACAAATACAAAGACTATTGCTATTAATAAAAATATTTTTTTCATCTGTTAATTTTTTGTCGTTTTTAAAATTGAAAAACCATTATATAAACAATACGTTTAAAATATTTAAAACGCTACAGTTATTTTCTATTTATTTTAGTTTATAAGCACTAAATTTAGTCAAAATAAATAGTTTAAAATTTACTTTTTTACTCATTCTTTTGAACATATTAGATTAAAATAAGCTATTGTTAAAATTCTGCCAATCTGTCACATTTTTAAAAAATTGGTTATATATTTGCCAACCAATAAAAATATATGGGGAGCGAAAAAGTTATAGAAGAAAAAAATCAGGGTCAAGCCCTTTTAACTACTAAAATTGAGGGAAATACCAAGAAGCTTTATATAGAAAGCTATGGCTGTTCTATGAACTTAAATGATTCTGAAATTGTGGCCTCAATTCTTTCAAAACAAGGTTATAACACAACTCATTTATTGGAAGAAGCCGATTTGGTTTTGGTAAATACTTGTTCTATACGTGAAAAGGCAGAACAAACTGTTCGCAAACGTTTAGAAAAATACAATGCGGTAAAAAAGATAAATCCTAAAATGAAAGTAGGTGTTTTAGGTTGTATGGCCGAAAGGTTAAAAGCAAAATTTTTAGAAGAAGAAAAAATAGTTGATTTAGTTGTTGGACCCGATGCTTACAGAGATTTACCAAATTTATTAGAAGAAGTAAATGCTGGACGTGATGCTGTAAATGTTATTTTATCAAAAGATGAAACTTATGGTGATGTTTCACCAGTTCGATTAAATAGTAATGGAGTGTCCGCTTTTGTTTCAATTACTAGAGGGTGTGATAATATGTGTACTTTTTGTGTGGTACCATTTACCCGAGGAAGAGAAAGAAGCCGTGATCCAAAAAGTATTATAGAAGAAATTAAACAATTGGTTGATTCTAATTATAAAGAAATTACCCTATTAGGACAAAATGTTGATAGCTATCTTTGGTTTGGTGGCGGATTAAAAAAAGATTTTAAAAATGCTACTGAAATTGCCCAAGCTACAGCCATAGATTTTTCGCAATTGTTAGATTTAGCCGCAAAAGAATTTCCAAAAACTCGTTTTCGTTTTTCCACCTCAAATCCTCAAGATATGAGTTTAGATGTAATTCATACTATGGCTAAACACGAAAATATTTGTAAATATATTCACTTACCTGTTCAATCGGGTAGTACTGCAGTTTTAGAAAGAATGAACCGCCAACATACAAGAGAAGAATATATAAAATTGGTTGATAATATTAGAAGGATTTTACCAGATTGTTCCATTTCACAAGATATAATGACAGGATTTTGTGGTGAAACTGAAGAAGAACATCAAGAAACATTAAGTTTAATTGAATATGTAAAATACGATTTTGGATTTATGTTTGCATATTCTGAAAGACCTGGAACTCCTGCGGCAAAGAAAATGCCAGATGATATTCCTCTGGAAGTTAAAAAAAGACGTTTGGCTGAAATAATTCTTATTCAACAAAAATATAGTTTATTCAATACTAAAAAATTTGTTGGTAAAACTGTTGAAGTTTTAATTGAAGGAGAATCTAAAAAATCTAGTAGCCATTGGAAAGGTAGAAATTCGCAAAATGCCGTAGTCGTTTTTCCTAAAGGAGATGAAAATGTTGGCGATTTTGTTCATATCTTTATAGAAGATTGTACCTCTGCAACCCTATTAGGAAAAAGAACTTAAAAATGGAACCTTTACAAATTATTAAACAGCGTTTTGAAATTATTGGAAACGATATGCATCTAAATCGTTCACTTGAAAAAGCGATACGTGTTGCACCAACAGACATTTCGGTATTGGTTACTGGAGAAAGCGGTGTTGGTAAAGAAAGTATTCCTAAAATAATTCATAATTTATCACACCGTAAACACGCAAAATATATTGCTGTAAACTGCGGTGCCATCCCTGAAGGAACTATTGACAGTGAACTTTTTGGTCACGAAAAAGGAGCATTTACTGGAGCCGTTGGTGCTAGACAAGGATATTTTGAAGTTTCAGATGGTGGAACCATTTTTTTAGATGAAGTTGGCGAATTACCACTAACTACGCAAGTAAGATTATTAAGAGTTTTAGAAAATGGTGAATTTATTAAAGTTGGCTCGTCAGTAGTACAAAAAACAAATATTCGAATTATTGCCGCTACTAATTTAAATATGTCAGTTGCTATAAAAAAAGGAAAATTTAGAGAAGATTTATATTACCGCCTTAGTACCATTGAAATAAATTTACCACCTTTAAGAGAACGACAAAATGATATCCATTTATTGTTTAGAAAATTTGCAGCTGATTTTGCTCAAAAATATAAAATGCCTACTATTAGATTAGACGAAAATGCTATTAAACTTTTAGAAAATTACGGTTTTCCAGGTAACATTAGGCAACTTAAAAACATTGCTGAACAAATTTCCGTTGTAGAAGAAAATAGAGAAATTTCAGCTGAAAAAATTAAGCTTTATTTGCCAAATACAAATCACAATCTACCTTCTGTAATAGAAACTAAAAAATCGAGTAGTGAATTTGGCTCTGAACGAGAAATTATGTACAAAATTTTGTTCGATATGCGAAATGACATTAACGATTTAAAAAAATTGACGTTGGAGTTAATGGAAAATGAAGATTTTAATAAGGTTCAAGAGGATAATAAAAAATTAATCAAAAAAATTTATAAAGAAGAAAACATTGATTCCTTGCATAAGCCCGATGTTGAAGTTGTTCGAATTAATGAAAAATATAACAATTCAACTGATTTTGAGTTTACTGAAACTATAGATGTGGAAGAAAATTTATCCATTCAAGAAAAAGAAATAGAATTAATTAAAAAATCCTTGGAAAAATACCAGGGTAAACGTAAACTTGCAGCAAACGAATTAGGAATTTCAGAAAGAACATTGTACCGAAAAATAAAACAATATAATCTATAATATTTAAACTGGTATTTTACAAATGAACAAACTATTAAAATTATTTTTGGTAATTTTAGCCTTAATTTCATTTCAAAATTGTGGCATTTATTCTTTTACAGGAACTAATTTACACCCCGATGTAAAAACCGTTCAAATAGATTATTTTCCAAATAATGCCATTTTAGTTGAACCCTCATTAAGTCAAAAATTTACAACAGAATTACAAGATCTATTTTTAAGACAAACTAATTTAAATCTAGTGAAATCAGCAGGTGATTTAGTTTTTGAAGGCGAAATAACTGGGTACAAAATTAATCCAATGACTGCAACTGCTGATCAAACCGCTGCTCAAAATAGATTAACGATTACCGTAAATGTTCGTTTTTTCAATAGTAAATTAGAGGATGATAATTTTGAAAAGTCTTTCTCACATTATCATGATTATGATGGTAATATTCAACTTACAGGGGGACTTTTAGATGATGCCTTTAAAGAAATTTTAGAACGCATTACTCAAGATATTTTTAATGCTTCAGTAGCAAAATGGTAATGAATAATATAGACCTTCAACATATTTTAAAGAATCCTAATAACATTGATGTTGAACAAACAACTCAATTAGATATGCTGCTTCAAGAATTTCCGTATTTTCAGGCTGCACGAGCAGTTCAGTTAAATGGGCTTAATAAATTGAACAGCTATAAATACAATCAAACTTTAAAAACTACATCAGCGTATACTATAGACAGAAAAGTTTTGTTTGAGTTTATAACATCTCCACTCTTTTTAGAGAAAATAAAAAACGACATTGAAATTTTAGAAGACATTGAAGTTATAGATTTAGAAACAATAAACGTTGAATCAACCATTGCAAAAAAAGAAAAATTTATTTTTAAAGAAAGTGAATCTGATCCTGAAATTATTTTAGGATTAGGAAAACCAATTAACTTTAAGCAATCTGAACCTCATACATTTAATGAATGGATGCAACTTTCATTACAAAAACCCATTGATAGGACTCTTAAAAAAGAAGAAATTGTAAATAATAAATTCAGGCTGATAGATCAATTTATTGAAACGAACCCAAAAATTAAACCTGTCGATAAAACGGTTGTTAATATTGATTTATTAATGGGTGAGCCCGTCAATAATGATAACCTAATGACAGAGACTTTAGCAAAAGTTTATCTCGAACAAAAAAAATATGATAATGCCATCCAAGCATATCATATTTTAAGTTTGAAATATCCAGAAAAAAGTGGTTTCTTTGCAGACCGAATAAAAGCAATTAAAATTTTACAAAAAAATAAGTCATGACATACAATTTATTTTTAATTCTAATAATGATAGTAGCATTTTTGCTCATTCTAATAATTATGGTACAAAACCCTAAAGGTGGAGGATTATCTTCTTCTTTTGGAGGCGGTGGAAGCCAATCTTTGGGAGGTGTACAAAATACTACTAGTTTTTTAGATAAAAGTACTTGGACACTTTCAATTGTGTTATTAGCATTAATTTTATTATCAAATTTTGCAGCTCCAAAAATCAACGCGGTTGTTAACAGTTCTGAAATTGAAAATACACTTGAAAACAGAGAGGTACAAGACACACCTGCAAAACCAGCAGCAAATCTTCCAGTTACTGAAGATACAGAGAAATAGTTTTTAAAACATAGAATTCTAAAATGCCAATGTAAATGACACGTTGGCATTTTTATTTTATTATAATTTAAGTAAAAGTCCATTTGTCAGTTATAAGGAATTGGCATAATTTTGGAAATGCGTTATATAACTATATAAATTTAAAATACGTTCAAATGAGTAAAATTAATATTAAGCCATTAGCAGATAGAGTTTTAATAGAACCTCTTCCTGCGGAGACGAAAACTGCATCAGGTCTAATTCTGCCAGATTCAGCTAAAGAAAAACAACAAAAAGGAACTGTAATTGCTGTTGGGAAAGGAACTAAAGATGAGCCAATGACTGTGAAAGTTGGTGATACCGTTTTATTTGGGAAATACGCGGGTACTGAGCTAGTAATAGAAAATGTAGACTATTTAATAATGAGAGAAAGTGATATTTTAGCAATTGTTTAAATAAAGCTTTAAGTCTCGGGATGAAAATTCTAAGCACTGTTCTAAAAAATAAAATTATTCCTAAAATTAATTATAAAATTCATTTTATGTTTTTATGCAATTAGATAAAACTTATTGCATAAAACTAAAAACTAAAAACATAAAAAATGGCAAAAAATATAATATTTGATATTGAAGCTAGAGATGGCTTAAAAAGAGGTGTTGATGCCTTGGCAAACGCAGTAAAAGTAACTCTTGGACCAAAAGGGAGAAATGTTGTAATTGGTAAATCGTTTGGAGGTCCAATTATCACAAAAGATGGGGTGACCGTTGCTAGAGAAATTGAATTAGAAGATTCAATTGAAAATATGGGTGCACAAATGGTAAAAGAAGTTGCCTCTAAAACAAATGATTTAGCTGGAGATGGAACTACAACTGCAACTGTTTTAGCTCAATGTATTGTGCGTGAAGGATTAAAAAATGTTGCTGCAGGGGCAAATCCGCTAGATTTAAAACGTGGAATAGACAAAGCCGTACTCGCAATTGTAAAACATTTAAAAGAACAATCTCAGGAGGTTGGGAATAAATCTGATAAAATTAAACAAGTAGCGTCCATTTCAGCAAATAACGATGAAACCATTGGCGATTTAATTGCTGAAGCATTTGAAAAAGTTGGAAAGGAAGGAGTTATAACTGTTGAAGAAGCAAAAGGAACCGCAACATACGTTGATATAGTAGAAGGAATGCAATTTGATAGAGGTTATTTATCACCATATTTTGTAACTAATGCTGATAAAATGTTAGCAGATTTAGATAATCCATATATTTTATTATATGAGAAAAAAATTACAAATTTAAAAGATTTATTACCAATTTTAGAACCAGTTGCGCAAAGCGGTAAACCATTATTAATTATTGCTGAAGATGTTGAAGGTGAAGCATTAGCTACATTAGTAATGAATAAATTACGCGGTGCACTAAAAATTGCTGCTGTAAAAGCTCCAGGTTTTGGAGATAGAAGAAAAGCAATGTTGGAAGATCTTGCAATTCTTACAGGAGGTACTGTAATTTCTGAAGAAAGAGGATTAACTTTAGAAAACACTACCATTGACATGTTAGGAACTGCTGAGAGAATTACTATTGACAAAGACAACACTACCGTTGTTAATGGTTCGGGATCAGCAGAAGATATTAAAGCTAGAGTTTCTCAAATTAAAGCTCAAATTGAAACTACTACTTCCGATTATGATAAAGAAAAACTACAAGAACGATTAGCTAAATTAGCTGGTGGTGTTGCCGTTTTATATGTTGGAGCTGCAAGTGAAGTTGAAATGAAAGAGAAAAAAGACAGAGTAGACGATGCTCTTCATGCTACTAGAGCAGCTGTTGAAGAAGGTATTGTTGCTGGTGGTGGCGTGGCTTTAGTTAGAACTAAAGACGTATTAAAAAGTATTACCACTGATAATTTAGATGAACTTACAGGAGTTAAAATCTTAGATAGAGCTATTGAAGAGCCTTTAAGACAAATTGTTGAAAACGCAGGAGGAGAAGGTTCTGTGGTAGTTGCTAAAGTTATTGAAGGAAAAGGAGATTTTGGCTATAACGCAAAAACTGGTGAATATACTAAAATGTTTAAGGCGGGTATTATTGATCCAACTAAAGTTACAAGAATTGCGTTGGAAAATGCAGCATCTGTTGCAGGAATGATATTAACAACTGCTTGTGCATTAGTAGATATAAAAGAAGCTAACCAAGGTGGCGGAATGCCTCCAATGGGTGGTGGAATGTCAGGAATGATGTAATATTTTTTATAAATAATTAAGAAAAGTGCTTAATTAGCACTATCACAAAATCTGTGTAAGTTTAAAAAATAGCTTGGGTTTAAACCCAAGCTATTTTTGTTTAATTTTAAATTTTATACAGACATGAAAAAAGAGGAATTATTTACCGATGAGTTTTTAAAACAGTTTAAAACTGGAGATGAACTCAACAGCTTTTTAAAGCAATTACAAAAGCGTGGCATCGAGAAGATGCTGGAAAGTGAGCTTGATAGCCATTTAGGTTATGATAAGCATCAACAAACCATAGAGGGTAATGCTCGTAATGGATTTACTCCTAAAAAAGTGCGCACCTCCTTTGGAGAATCACAAATTCAGGTTCCTAGAGACAGAGACGCTTCTTTCAATCCAATGTTAGTTCCCAAAAGAGGCAATATGATTGATGGTATTAACCTAGCGGTAATATATTCATAAAAAAGTTGTATATTTGTCCTATGGAAAAAGAAGATTTTAGGACAGTTGATGATACGATTAGAAGTTCGTATCGAAAAAAGGCAATTGCCTTAATAAAGAAAGGCGTAAAAAA
>NZ_JAUYUD010000116.1 GCF_030692605.1 Lutibacter sp. | reverse complement strand
AAACACAGTGCATCTCTAAAGGAAAAGAACACAAAAAATTTGAATTTGGCAATAAAGCATCTTTTGTTTACACCCAAAATACAGGTGTGATTGTTGGAGCAATGGGTTTTAGAAATGAGTTTGATGGCCATATCTTGGAACCAGCATTGGAACAAACAGAAAGACTCGTTGGAAAAGCTCCAAAAAAAGCCGCAGTTGACCAAGGTTATAGAGGCTGAAAACAAATTGGAGAAACACAAATTCAGTTGCCAAAACCCTTCAATGACAAGACCCAAACAAAGTATCAGCAGAAAAAACTAAAAGAAGCCCATAAGAAAAGAGCCGCAATAGAACCCGTAATCGGACATCTTAAAACAGACCATCGATTAGGAAGAAACTTCTACAAAGGAATTGTGGGCAATAACATCAATATTATGCTTGCCGCAGCTGCTTATAACTTCAAAAGGATGATGAACAAGTGGAAATTATCTTATTGCCAATTTTTTCAAAAACTTTATTCTTTAATTGAATTGATGATTTATAAAATATTTTGGCTAAATAAAGCTTTTTAAGGATTGACTAAATAGTAATTATTTAATTGTATTATTCATTAGCTATGAATCATTATATTTTAAAGATATTATATTAATTTCTTTTAGGGAATTAAATTTAAATTATTATTAATTTTATTTCACTGTACAAACACCATACAAAATTGAAAATAAAAAAAACAGTAACTAATTGTTTTACAATTAATTACGGTTTTAAAAAGCGGAGAAAGAGGGTTTGTGGTGATGTGGGTAAAGACCCTTCGACTGCACTCATGGAGACATAATGGGAGTGCTATATAAACAGATCCCAGTAAAGCTGATGATGACATTTTTGGAATTATGGTATTAATTAACTTTCAAATTCCAATTTATTTTTTCTAGTCTTGATGTAATTAGAAGTAACGTTTTGAGTATTTCACTTTCATCTGGGTATGTTCCAAAAACCAATGTTTTAAAACTACCTTGATATGTTCCTTTTAATAGTTTCCACGTTTTTTCTGGTTGGCTAAACAATAGAGCTTCCTTAGGGTGGTTTGCTAAATATTCATTGTTATTTTTAAAACTTATTAAATCATCTGTTGCTACTTTTAATAACATTTCATCAAAATTTTTAGAATTAAAGAATTTTTTAACTTCTTCATTTTTTAGTAATTGATGAATATCGTAGGTATGTCTAATTTTATTATTTAAATCTTCAATTGCATTTTCAGTATAAGAAAATCGAACCAAACTCATTATTTTTTCACACAAGGTTCTTTTTATATCTAATGCTAAAACATCAAAAGGTAACAATCCATATTGTTCTGCTAATTTTTCTTGTTTTGTACTTAACATCATTTCATAAATATAGGATGAAACCCTTTTTGTCTCATAAGGTTCGTGATGTCCTAATCTGGTTGCTTCAACAATGATAGTATCTCTAATTTGACCGAATTCTCCTTTAAAAGCTTTTGGATAGGTGTGTGCCGTTTTACGAACCATTCCAATTCTATGAGTAATGTCTTTTTCTTCTATTTCCGGTAATAGTTTAGCTACAGCTGTTGTAACTTCTTTTAACTTTTTCTTCAAATAATGATCCGATTGATTGTCGTTTTTTAAGATAATTAAATCGATATCTTCTGAAAAACGTTCTATAATACCATAACATTTAGACAATGCAGTTCCTCCTTTAAATACAATCTCTTTGCCTAATGGGCTTTTGTACAAATGGTATAATACAAACGTTACCCAATAGTCTTTTTCAACATAAATATCTTTAATGTTTTTTTGTGCTGCTGTAAACTTTACTGCATCTTTAAATAACTCTATATTTTCGTGAAGGTTCATTTGATATTCCAGTTTTTAGCAGTTGGTAAAATAGTTTCTGAAACAGATAAATTATACGTTGTTATTGGGTTTAAAGATTTTTGAAGCATCTCCGTGTTTTGATTGCTATCTATTTGTTGAAATAATGCACCTACTAACGCTCTTGTTGCTGGCGGATATTTTAATGCCAGTTTTTTTAGCTGCTCTTGCTCTTCCTCGGATAAGTCCGTTAGTAATGTAAGCAAACGAATACAGGAATTATTGATAGTTGCATCTGGAATGTCTTTTATAAAACGAATTGTATCTAACAATCTAAGTAACGGTATGTTTTGTTTGGTAATGGTATTTTTTTGCTTGATAAATGCTATTTTAAATCTACCCCGTTGTAGCGAAGATCGAATTTCATTTTTAGCAATTTGTATTATATTACTTACTTGCGTTGTAAAACCCATTGCATTGTAATAAGTATATCCCGTAATATACCCTACTAATTTTCCGTTTTTCTCTAATAAATCTTTTACAATTTGATTTTGTTCTGGCAATAGATTTCCAAAAACAGTACTTTGAGGCTTGTAATATTTACCTTTTGAAAGCTTCTCGATTTTTCCTGAAGCTACCATTCTGTTTAGGTGTTTAATAATAGCTTCTCGCTTTGTTACCTTAGATATAAAATCTATATAGGTGAATATATACCCTTTTGGCAGTCTATTTATCTTATCTTCTATGTAAACGGATGCTTTCACTTTTTTAATTTTATACAAATGTAGTAAAAATGTCCAGTTTATTTATTAAAAAACTGGACATTTATTTTTGGAGTCTCTTTTTTATTTTTTCTAATTTTTAGAATGGGATCCTAAAACATACTTCGACAAGCTCAGCATGACATCTTCAGAGTGACGACATTATTTTCTTTTGTCTTTTGAGTTTTTCTCGAAACTAATAAGGTTAAACATCTACTCACTCATTTTATATTGGTATTGGTGTTCGTGGATATTTAACCTTACTTTCTCTTATCTGTTGAAGCTTGATCAAAACTAATAAGGTTAAACATCTCTCTCAATCTACTTCTTACTCGATTACCATATCTTTTTTCGAGTTCTTGAGCGTTGAGGTTTGTGGTGATGTGGGTTTTAGTTTTCCATTTTGAAGAATGAGATACTGAAACAACACTTCGACTCCGCTCAGTGACCTGTTCAGGATGACGCGTAAATAAATCATAGCGAGAGAGTAGTATCTCTCCCATCACATTGCATTCTTTTGCATAGTGAGAACCAGTTGGCTCTACTCCAAGATCATCAAAGCAGTAATTTTTGGTTTCGTTGTATTTTTCGAGCACTTCAAAACCGGATGCGTTGAAATTAAATACGATATTGCGTGTTGGAATGATTTCATAGTTTGTTTTGTGAGGTGCTAAATGTGGTAATAGTTTCATTAGGGATGTTTTTCCACAACCTACAGGACCTGAAAGCAATAAGCCTTTGTTGGTGTCGATTCCCATTTGAGCACAGCTGTAGTGATCTTGTATGAAGTAACAACATAGTTTAAAAAGTAACGGTTCGTCTTCTTTGTAGATTCTGAAGTTTTTGCCAAAAAGGATGTGACCTTTGATGTTGAGGTAGGTTTTTATTTTTTCGAAATCGTATTGAACAGTGTTGTTTTTTATTTCTCCGATTTGGAATTTTGAAGTTCCTTCGGTTTTGATGTGTGGTTGTGGTTTCATAGCTATTGGTTTTTAGTGTTTGAATTTCCTTTACGTTCAAGAAATTAATTTTTAGGTTTCTTTTGTGTTCTTTTCATTTTGCCTTGATGCAAAACGAAACAAAAAATCAAGCCTTGGATTTTCGGCGGTCAAATAAGTTTTTGAATCCTAAAAGAAATGAACTCGCTACGCTCAAACAGAATTTCTTTTTACGGATTCTTCAAACTGTTGACACTCGCCTGCCAAATCCTAGGGCGGTATTTATTTTTTTAAAGTGGTTCATTGTAATTTTTGTTATTGTTGGTGTGGAGGTTGTCCCATTTTTGGACTGGTGGCAAATCGCTGTTTTTTTTCTTTGTGAATTTTTCTGCTTTTAGCATCCAGTTTTCTGCTGCTGCTTGCCAATTTTCAATTGGATTGATTCCTTTTTTCCAACCAACGGCTTCATAGTGATTGAAAAATTTTTCGGCTTCTATTTTAGGCCATTCTTTTTCTTTGAAAAAAAATAAAATATCCTTTTTAATAGTTTTTTTTATGTTTATATCTTTATCATGTTTGTATATGTTTAAATAAGGACCCGATACTTGTACACTACCTGTATCACTTTTAGTGTAGGTTCGGTTCACTACTTGTTCAATAGGTGTACCTATTTCGAACATCTTAATACTGCTTCCAATTTGAGGGTTATAGGAAGGTAAATATTCTAAATATTGCCACTTATGTAAATCTTTGAGACATTTGTGGTAGGTGCCTTTTGAACCGATTCTGGATAATGACATAATTTCGTTTCTATTGATGTAAAATTCATCTGAAAATCTTGCGTTATTCCATTGATAGAAAAGCACTACATACATGCTTACGTGTGTTGCATTTAAACGCTTGTCTTGGCTTAATTCTAGAAAGAAGGAGTTAAGATGCTTTATGTAATTTATTTCGGGCATTTGATTAGTAGGTGTGCTGAATTTTATTTTCTTTCATCACTTTGTAGATTTCATCAGCATCGTAGAAAATGATACCCCCAATTTTTGTGTAGGGTAGAGTTCCGTTGATTCTAAGTGTTTGAAGTGTTCCAGGGCTGACTTTTAATAACTTCATCATTTCTGCAGATTTTAGGTATTTTTTGGTACCAGCGGATGAGGTTGTTTTTAGTAACGTTTTGATGTCTTCTAATAACTCGATTTTGAATTCTCTTAAATCGTCTGTTGTGATAATTGCTGTTGGCATTGTTTTTTGTTTTTGAATTAATTAAACTGTTTTTCAGCTATTTGGCTTTCATTATACAAAGCTGCTAAGTTTTGTTGAGATTCTTTAGGTAGTCGTTAGGTAGTACCTAGAAAATTTAACATTTGTAAAAAGTTAAATTGTTGTAAGTGAGTAATTTGGTTAAAAATATTTTTTCAAATATTTAAAAAGTGAAGCGTATTTTGATTTACACTTTTGAAAACGTATAAATTATAATGAAAAATAGCTGTTTTTCACTCCGAAAACAGTGCAAAAAATGGTTTTAGGTAGTCGTTAGGTAGTACCTAAAAAAATTAACACTTTTAAAAGAGTAACTTCTTTGTCTTTAAATTGTTATGAAAATTATGATTATGAATTTATTTTTTGAATTAGGTTAAATTTCAGTAAATCTAGGAATTTTGTAGGGTCTTTTTCTCTAGCTTTTATTTGTCCAAAAGTTTTGTGTATGTTGCCTAATTCTATACCAAAAAGTTCTTCACAAATTTCGCCTAATTTTTTAATTTCTGAATTTCCGTTTTGAAATGCTCCAGAAGTATGAAGTGCAAATAATAATTCTATTAAATCGGTTTTTGAAGCAGTCCAAGATAAATCTCTTAATATTGTTGGTTTTACTTCTTCAACAATAACATTGGTTTCATTTGTTTTAAGAGTTTCCAGTTCTTTAGCATAAAATTTTGTAAGTAAATCTTGCGTTACAATTTGTGAAACTAAATGGTCGTGACTGGTTGAGAATTCAGGGTCGTCAGAATTATAATTTGTATTAATGAACAAATCTAGTTGGTTATTACCTCTCAAAAAATAGAAATGATCTAATTTACTTTCTTCAAGTCTGTAATACTTTATAAATTCTAAAAGTTTAGATTTTTCTATATCTAATTTATTTAATTCACGGTTGATGTAATTACGTTGTTTTGTTATACCAACAGATGGAAATTCTAATAGATAGGTATTTAATTTTAAATAGAAATTTAGTCTTCCCTGTATATAAGGTTTTTGTTTTTTAAAAAAAGTGATTTCATCTTTTACAGAAGTGAAATCACTTTTTCTTAATTCTAATCTTAATTGTTGTAAGCATTCTTTGGATATTTTAATGCTTTCTTTTAGGATACTTAATTTTTGGAGATTGGTTTTTTTAATATTATTAATGGCAATATCGAAATTATCGATAATTCCGGTAATTTTTTTCATAGATGATATTTTCAATTTCAAGCATTCAAAAATAAATAAACTAACTTGAAAAAACACCTAAATTATCTTTTAATCTGAACCAGTTGATTTGCTTTTAGTTAGCTGATTTTTTTCTTTATTTATGTTTAATATTAGCTTTAATGCATTCATATCATCGCTCACTTTTCTGTCTAAAATCTTTGCATAATGCTGTGTGGTTTTTAAAGATTTATGACCTAACATTTTGCTTACAGATTCAATTGGCACTCCATTGGTTAGGGTTACTGTAGTTGCAAATGTATGACGAGCCAAGTGGAACGTTAGATTTTTTGAGATACCACATAGGTCTGCAATTTCTTTTAAGTACGCATTCATTTTTTGATTGCTGAGTACCGGGAGTAGTTTTTGACCATTACTAACTTCTGGGTGTTCTGCGTATTTTTCTAAAATAGCAGCTGCAGTTGGTAAAATGGGAATGCTACTTCTTGTATCGGTTTTAGTACGTTTTGTCTTAATCCAACGTTCACCATCAATACCTATAACTACGTCATTTTTACACAATTTTTTCACATCTGCATAAGCTAAACCAGTAAAGCAACAGAAAATGAATATATCTTTTACTTGGTCTAATCGCAAAGTATGCAATTGCTTTTTAACCATTTTTTGAATTTCTTCTTCCGATAAAAATTCTCTATCCACAATTTTTAAACGAGCTTTCCAATTAAAGAAAGGATCTTTGCTTATCCAATCGTTTGCATACGCAATACGAATTATCTTTTTAAAATTGGTAATGTATTTAATAGCTGTGTTGTGACTGCAATTTCTAACCGTTTTAAGGTAGTATTCAAAACCGGTTATAAATTTATGGTCTACTTCTTTAACAGGGATGTCATCAAGTTTGTATTCTAATTTAATATAATCTTCTACGTGCATTTTAGCAGTTCGATAGCGTTCAGCTGTTCCAGGTGCAAAGTCTTTTCCAATTAGTTTTTCAACTTGCTTGTTGTGCTCTTTAAAAATTTCAAGCAACATTTTAACAGCCTCGTTTTTTCCTAAATAGGAATCTCTTATTTTTTCAGCAGTAAAGGGAATGTTCTTTTCAATTAATTTTTCGTGTATTTTCAAGATTTTATGTTGAATCATATCCAAAAATTGATTGACATCCTTTGTTTCTACCGAAAAACCTTTGGCTCTTCCAGCTTCAGAGCTCCATTTATTGATGTCGATTTTTCGTTGGGTGCTTAGCTCCGAACGCCTACCATTTACAGTGATTCTCATATAAATCATTGTTTTTCCATTTGTATCTGCTTTGGTCTTTTTAATGTAAAAAAGGAGGGTGAAGGAATATTTCATAGTTTTTTCAATTTTTATAGTATAAATATACAAAAAAATATTTAAAAGTGACCTCTCGTAAGCCTAATAAAATAAGGTGATTCAGTAAAATTCGGTGTCAGTTGGTTAGTTTTAGTAACTGACACCGAATCTCACCCTTTTAGTTGATGAAATATGATGTATTTTGGTATTTCCCTAAAATTAAAAAGTCCCGTAAACATAGTATTTACAGGACTTTGTGAGAAATTGTATAAATTTCAGCGGAGAAAGAGGGATTCGAACCCCCGGACCTGTTACAGTCAACAGTTTTCAAGACTGCCGCATTCGACCACTCTGCCATTTCTCCTTTAGCGAGGGCAAATATAAAACCCTTTTTTGTTTTGCTCAAACTTTTAGACGTTTTTTTTGCCAATTAATTCAATAAAAAATAAATACATTTGTTTATCAATTAAATATATGAGTAACTCAGTAGAAATTATTGTATTAATAGGTGTAGGATTTATTACAGGAACCATAAATACAATTGCTGGAGGTGGGTCTCTATTGTCATTACCAATTCTTATTTTTTTAGGTTTACCACCAAATGTTGCTAATGGAACTAATCGAATTGGCATTTTATTTCAAAGTATATCAACCACAGCCGGATTTAAAAGTAAAGGCGTTTCAACATTTCCTTTTAGCATATACATAAGTATTTCAGCATTAATTGGTTCATTGTTGGGGGCGCAAATAGCCATTGATATAAAAGGAGAAACATTTAATAAAATTTTGGCCATAGTTATGGTTTTGGTTGTTGTTTATATGTTTTTCGATTCTAAATACAAGCAGCAAAACCTACTGGAACGTTCAACTGGTAAAAACTTATGGTTGAGTATTTTACTTTTCTTTTTTGTAGGTGTTTATGGTGGTTTTATTCAAGCAGGTGTTGGTTTTATAATGTTATTTGTGTTGTCTTCTGTTAATAATTTTTCATTAGTAAAAAGTAATGCTATTAAGGTTTTTGTAACGCTGGTTTTTACCATTGCTTCATTATCTATTTTTATTTTTAATGATAAAATTAATTGGAAATATGGACTACTTTTAGCTATAGGAAGTGCAATTGGAGGTTGGGTTGCTAGTAGATGGTCTGTTAGTAAAGGCGATGGTTTAGTGAAAAAGTTTATGATTATTATGGTTGTGATTATGGCAATAAAACTGTGGTTTTTTTAAATTTATTTCATCCAAAAAATACCCCCGCTGTAATTTTCTTTTTTTACATTTGTTTAATAACTAGAATCTATGTCAAATACATTTGGAAAAATATTTACACTTACTACTTTTGGAGAATCTCACGGCGAAGCAATTGGCGGTATTATTGATGGATGCCCAGCTGGGATTGAATTGAATTTTGAAGCTATTCAAAAAGATATGGATAGAAGGAAACCTGGACAATCTAAAATTGTAACACAGCGCAAGGAACCTGATGAAGTCAAGTTTTTATCTGGTATTTTTGAAGGTAAAACTACAGGTGCGTCTATTGGATTTATAATAGAAAATGTGCATCAGCGCTCAAGCGATTATTCGCATATAAAAGATGCTTTTAGGCCATCACATGCCGATTATACTTATGAAAAAAAATATGGTAATCGAGATTATCGTGGTGGTGGAAGAACTTCTGCGCGCGAAACAGCTAATTGGGTTGTTGGCGGAGCGGTTGCGAAACAAGCAATTCCAAATATAAAAATTAATGCATTTACTTCTTCGGTGGGTGATATTTTTATGGAAAAATCGTATCAAGATGTCGATTTTTCTAAAATAGAAAGTAATATCGTTCGTTGTCCAGATGAGGCTTCAGCAGAAAAAATGGTTGCTCGTATCGAGGAAATTAAAAAACAAGGAGATACTATAGGAGGAACTATTACTTGTGTTGTTCAAAATGTGCCTGTTGGATGGGGTGAACCTATTTTTGATAAATTACATGCGCAATTGGGTAAGGCAATGCTGTCTATAAATGCAGTAAAAGGTTTTGAATATGGAAGCGGATTTTGTGGTGCAAAAATGAAAGGTAGTGAACATAACGATCTATTTAATCCTGATGGAACCACACAAACTAACCTATCTGGTGGTATTCAAGGCGGAATAAGCAACGGAATGGATATTTATTTTAGAGTTGCATTTAAACCTGTTGCTACTATTATGCAAGTTCAAGATACCATTGATAAAGATGGTAATAGTGTTGAAATAATTGGTAAAGGGCGTCACGATCCTTGTGTTGTGCCACGCGCGGTGCCAATTGTAGAAGCATTGGCGGCAATGGTTTTAGCAGATTTTATGTTGTTGAATAAATAAGGAAAGCTGTTTTTTTAAATGAACTGCTGTGTCAACTCTTTTGTTTTCAAAAGAATAATTTAGATTCCAAACAACAATATGATTTAAAGCAGTTAGTAACTTTTTATAGACACTGTGTCTGTTGCACAATTCAGAGTAAATATAGCTAAAAAAGGTTGTAAAATTTCACAGAAATTAGTACTTTCATGGTATGCAAGGCAAGAAAGACTATCAGGAAAAATTATTCGCTCATTTTCAGTTAAGTGAGCGAGTAC
>NZ_JAUYUD010000102.1 GCF_030692605.1 Lutibacter sp. | reverse complement strand
AAACATTTGATGGATTTAAAACAAGAATACTTTCTAAATTAACCTCGTTGACAATTATTCAATACATTAACAAGTTTATTTTTGAGAGAAATATTAACAACTTAAAAATTAACATTGTCTAAATGCACAACGGGTTTATTTTAAAAAAAAAATCATAAAAATCAACACTATGTTATTTGTCTCAATTTTTTAAAATTAGGGTTAAAAATACAAATATTTTAATTAATTCCTTTAAAGATTGGAATATGATAAGATATGGAATAATTAAAACCAACACCTGCACTATTCAAATTAACCTTATTAAATCCTGGAACCTGCAGATTTTTAAAATTTGTTGGTTCTTTTGTTGAAATCATATTGTTAAAACTTATGCTTCCACCTAAATACAAATTTTTAAGTGTTTCAACTTTTAAACCAAATATTAATTCAATCCATTGCGCATTTAAATTTGTAAATTCTTGACCATCTTCTATAGTAATTGGAATAAAGTAAGTGCCTTTTACATTGGGAGTATAATTATGTAATGTTTGACTAAAAGTACTATACGCATATCTAACCCCAATATAAATTTCGTTGTGCATTCCTTTCCAATTTTCATACAAATTATAATTTCCTCCAACTTTAATATATGAACCTTTTGTTGAAAAATTTAAATAATCTTCATTGGTTGTTTTTTCTTGAAACCCTAATTCAACAGCAGAATAAAAGTTTTTATAAACTCTAAAATCTCCAATAATTTCAAAACTACTTCCGTTATTTTCAAGAACTGAAACGAGTGGTTTTAAAATATCGGCACCAATTCTTATTCCATATGATGTTTTGGTTATTGTAGAGTCTTTAACATTTTGACTTATTGTTGTCAAAGAAATTAAAATACTAGTGGTAAATGTTAATATGTGCAGCAGTTTCATTTTCAATGGTTGTAGTATTAATAGTAACATTTTTTATCCAAGTGGCATTAATTGGGGTTGATTGTAAATTGGTAAAATTCATTTTAAATCCGCAGGAACGAGACACAAAAATCGAACTCCTGTCATATGAAAATTGCAATTCATTTTCAGTAGTACCTGATAAAAAACTATAGTTGGTAAAATTCTGATTAATATCTATAGGCATAGCAATTGAATCAATTGAAACCTTATCATAAATTTTGGCATTAGAACCAGACCAAACCGTTAGTAAATTTACTTTTTTTAATATGGTTGGATTTGCATCATCATAAAACCGAATAATTAATTTTGGTGTTGTACTTTCTATGCAAATATCATCTTTTTCACAGCTTTCAATAGATAGTGCCAGTAGTACATATAAAAGTATATTAATTGTTTTTTTCATATTAATTATTTTAATTCTAACAAAACTACGTTTTCAACGTGGTGCGTTTGTGGAAACATATCAACACCCTGAGTTTTTGTGATGTTGTAATACTCTTTCATTAATGATAAATCTCTTGCTTGTGTTGCTGAATTACAGCTTACATACACTATTTTTTTTGGAAGAATTTCTAACATTTTTTCAACAACATGTGAATGCATTCCATCTCGAGGAGGGTCAGTAATTATTACATCTGGTTTACCATGAGTTGTAATAAATTGATCGTTAAAAACAGTTTTCATATCACCGGCATAAAACTCGACATTGTCAATAGCATTAAATTTTGCATTTTGTTTAGCATCTTCAATTGCTTCAGGCACCGATTCTACACCTATTACTTTTTTGGCATTTTTTGCTACAAATTGGGCAATAGTACCAGTTCCAGTATAAAAATCGTACACAACTTCATTTCCGGTTAAGCCTGCAAAATCACGTGTAATTTTATATAATTCGTAAGCTTGAGCAGAATTTGTTTGATAAAAAGATTTAGGTCCAATTTTAAATTTCAAACTTTCCATTTCTTCAAATATATATTCGTTGCCTTTAAATAAAATAATATTTTGGTCGTACAACGTGTCATTTCCTTTATTATTAACTACATATAGGAGTGATGTTATTTCTGGAAATTTCTCTGATACTGCATTTAATAGAGCTTCTCGCTTTTTTTTATCTTCTTTAAATAATTGAAGTACTACCATTATTTCTTTAGTAGATGAAATACGAATCATTATAGTTCTTAAAAAACCACTTTGTGCCCTAGGATTATAGAATTCATATCCATTATCGATTCCATAATTTTTAATAAAATTTCGAATTTGGTTTGATGGATCTTCTTGTAAATGACACGTTGAAATATCTAATATTTTATCCCACATTCCAGAAATATGAAACCCACAGGCGTTTCTAGAATCTATTTCATTAGTTGAATTAATTTCATCAAGCGTTAGCCAACGATTATTTGAAAAAGAATATTCCATTTTATTTCTGTAGTTGTATATTTCTTTACAACCTAAAATTGGAGTTATTTCAGGTAACTCTAAATGTCCAATTCTAATTAAATTATTGGTAATTTCATTTTCTTTATAATGTAATTGAAATTTATAATCCATATGTTGCCATTTGCAACCGCCACAATATTCGAAATGTTGGCAAACAGGTTCTGTTCTTTTACTAGAATACAAATGAAATTTTACAGCAGTTCCTTCATAATAGGCTTTTCTTTTTTTACCAGTTTTAATATCAGCAATATCACCTGGAACTGCATTATCAACAAAAATAACTCTTCCATCTGGAGCTTTAGCAATAGTTTTGCCCTTAGCACCTGCGTCTAAAATTTCTAAATTTTCAAAAATATTCTGTACTCTCTCTTTTGCCATTCTGCAAATGTACTATTTTAACATAAAAAAAGCATCCCTATTTTTGGGATGCTTTGATAATATTTAAGATTACAATTATTTTATGCTAGCCATATATGCAGCAAGTGCAGCTAATTCTTCTGGTTTTAAAGCTTTAACAAAACCATCTAGGTTGGTTTTCATAATAGCAACTTGTCCAGGATCAGTGTCTACAATAGCAGGAGTTTCGCCTTTTAAGAATGCAACAATATTACCATTTTTCTCAGCATATATTTTGTTGATATCTTTAATAGATGGCCCAATTACTTTGGTATCGGCTAAATGACAAGTAGCGCACGTTTTTTCTGTAAAAAGTTTTGCCCCAAGAGCAACATAATCTTCAGGAGATTTAATTTCCTTATTTTCAAAACTTTCTTCTTCATTTTGAACTTCGCTTTTTACTTCTTCTTTTTTAGTGTCTCCACAACTTGCAACAAATAAGGCAACTAGCCCTAACATTAGAAATGATTTTTTCATTTTATAAAAAATTTATTTTCAGCAAATTTATTCAATTAAATTGTATTAAGTAATAAGAATAAAATAATGTCGTATTTTATTGCGTATATATAATAATTTTCGTATATTTATCTCATTATGAGATATATAACACTTAAAAATGAAGAGATTGAGGTATTGGAATACCTTCATCGGAATAGCCCTAA
>NZ_JAUYUD010000094.1 GCF_030692605.1 Lutibacter sp. | reverse complement strand
CTAGTTTTGATTTTTCCATAAATTCCATATTTTGTTGTTAGAAGTAGTGTTGAAATTGAAAATATAATCACTAATTGTTAAACATTAAGGCTATTTAGTTAAATTTGAAGGAGGCTAAAGTATAAATCTCGTTAATTACAAAATTTGCTATGACAATTCAAGAGTATCTAACTAAAGTTAATACCTTATTTATTACAGGAAACGCCAGAGAACATTCGTATCGTGGCGATTTACAAAACCTTATCATGGCACTATTGCCAGACATTTTAGTTACAAATGAGCCCGCCAGAGTTGAATGTGGCGCACCTGATTATGTGTTGACTCGTAAAGGAGTTCCGGTAGGCTATATAGAAGCAAAAGATATTGGAGTAGACCTAAGTAACAAAGCGTTAAAAGAACAATTTAATCGTTATAAATCGGGTTTATCTAATCTTATAATTACTGATTATTTAAAATTTTATTTTTATAAGGATGGTGAGCAAGTTTCTCAGATTAGTATCGCCAAAATAGAAGATGGTAAAATAGTACCTCAGCCAGAAAATTTTGATGAATTCACGCATTTAATCCAAAATTTTGCACTTACTATTTCGCAAACCATAAAGTCGCCAACCAAGTTGGCTCAGATGATGGCGGGCAAGGCAAAACTAATGGCTGATGTAATCGAAAAATCATTAAATAATGATGACCAAACTAACAAGCGTTCCAATTTAAAATCGCAGATGCTATCATTTAAGCAGATGTTGATACATGATATTGATAACAAATCCTTTGCTGACATCTATTCCCAAACAATTGCTTACGGTATGTTTGCAGCTCGCTATCATGACCCAACATTGGACAATTTTTCCAGAATGGAAGCATCGCAATTAATACCAAAAAGCAATCCGTTTTTAAGAAAGTTATTCCAAGATATTGCGGGTTATGATTTAGATGACCGTTTGGTTTGGATAGTTGATGAATTGGTTTCCATTTTTATTGCATCCGATGTTGCAGACATTATGAAGAACTTTGGTAAAAGCACCAAACAAGAAGACCCAGTGGTGCATTTTTACGAAACGTTTTTAGGTGAATACAACCCAGCGCTGAAAAAAGCTCGTGGTGTTTGGTACACGCCTCAGCCAGTTGTAAATTTTATAGTTCGGGCAGTAGATGATATACTAAAGACCGAATTTGATTTACCACAAGGTTTAGCCGATACTTCAAAAACTACCATCAAGAAAAAGGCAGTTACACAAACTGGTATGGGTGCAAATTCAAAGATTAAGGAAGTAGAGCATGACGTTGAGGTTCACAAGGTGCAAATTCTTGACCCCGCAACTGGTACTGGTACGTTTTTAGCTGAGGTTGTAAGACATATCTACAAGAAATTTGAAGGTCAGCAAGGTATATGGAGCAAGTATGTTACCACTGACCTCATCCCTCGATTGAATGGATTTGAACTGTTGATGGCGAGTTATGCGATGGCGCACCTTAAAATGGATATGCTCTTGACCGAAACGGGTTACAAACCAAAAGATGACCAACGTTTAAGGATATTTCTAACCAATTCATTAGAGGAAGCGCACCCAGATACAGCCACCTTGTTTAGTTCATGGCTATCTGATGAAGCTGACCAGGCAAATGCCATTAAACGTGATGCACCCGTTATGGTTGTAATGGGAAATCCACCTTATAACGTTAGCAGTAGTAATAAAAGTGAATGGATACAAAATCTAATTAAAGATTATAAAAAAGACCTAAACGAAAAAAAAATTAATCTTGATGATGATTATATAAAGTTTATACGCTTTGGACAGTATTTTATTCAAAAAAATGGAAGTGGAGTGTTAGCCTATATTTCAAACAATAGTTTTTTAAGTGGTGTAACTCACAGGCAAATGCGAAAGAATCTAATGGACTGTTTTGATAAAATATACATTATGGATTTACACGGTAATTCAAACATCAAAGAAACGAAGCCAGATGGTAGTCCTGACAAAAATGTTTTCGATATTAAGCAAGGTGTTAGCATTAATATTTTTATTAAAACAAATAAAAATACCGAAAATGTCGAAATTCTACATTTTGATATTTTTGGTGAAAGAATCGAAAAGTATCAATATTTACTGGATAATAATATAGCAACTGTTAATTGGTCAAAATTGAACCCAACAAAACCTTATTACTTTTTTAATTCACAGGAATATGGAAGAATTGATGAATATAAAAAGGGTCTAAAGGTCAATGAATTGTTCGAAGTCAGTAATTCTGGAATCAAAACAGATAGAGATAGGCTTTTTGTTGACTTTGATAAGAGCAAACTAGATAATCGAATTAATCAGTTATTATCTCAAGATTTTGATTCCGAATTTGCTAAAGAATTTAATGTTAAAGACTCTGGAAGCTATAAATTAACAAAAGTAATTAGGGATAAATCTTTTGACCGTAAATATCTTTTGCCGATTCAATATAGACCTTTTGACAATCGTTGGATATACTATGACCCTAAAATTATTAGTAGACCTGCTTCAAAAGTTATGAAACATTTGGTATTCGCAAATAATTTATCTCTTTCACTTAAAAGACAGTCGAAATTTGAATTTTCTTACTCTTTTATTCATAAGAGTATTTGCGAAAGTTGTCTTTTTGAGAGCGCTTATGCGAACAATACTGAATTTCCTTTATACCTCTATCCTGATGAAAATGGTCAGCAAAGTATAGAAGATTCACCAGAAAGAACCCCCAACCTTAACATGGAAATTGTAAAACAAATTGCAAATGGTTTGGGATTAACTTTCACCAACGAAAAAGAAACAGCAAGTAATGTTTGTTTTGCTAATAGTGATGAGGTTCGCCCAGAGTTTAAGCAAAGTTTCGCTCCAATTGATTTGTTAGATTATATATATGCAGTTTTACATTCTCCAAGTTACCGAGAAAAATACAAAGAGTTTTTGAAAATAGATTTTCCGAGAGTTCCTTATCCAAATGATGCAAAAACATTTTGGAAGTTTGTGGAATATGGTGGAGAACTGAGAGAGATACATTTGTTAGAAAGTTCAAAGGTCGAGAACTATATAACAAAGTACCCAAAAGATGGAGATAACATAGTAACCAAACCCATCTTTGTCATTGCGAGGAACGAAGCAATCGCAACAGATGAGACTGCTTCGTCCCTCGCAGTGACAGGTAGTGTGTACATCAACGAAAATCAATATTTTTCCAACGTTCCTGAAGTGGCTTGGAATTTTTACATTGGTGGCTATCAACCTGCTCAAAAATGGCTCAAAGACCGAAAAGGGCGAGAGCTGAGTTATGAAGATATTTTGCACTATCAAAAAATTATTGTGGCTTTATACGAAACGGATAGGATAATGAAGGAAATTGATAAAATTGAGATTTAGATGAAAGATGAAAATATTTCAAAAGAAGAGCTATTGATTCAAATTGATAAAAAAACAAAAGCAATGATAAAACTGGGTGCTCAATTAAATGCGATTACACCTAATGTTGAAATATTTGATATGTTTTTTATTGCAATAGTTAATAGAACAGTTAATTTAAATTCAGCATTTTCTTCTTTAATGAGAAATAATAATTTTATCGCAGCTGCACCGTTAATAAGAATTAATTTGGATTCAGTTTTGAGAATGTATGCATCAACTTGTTCAGAATTTAGTCGAAATATTTTTGCTGAAAAAGTGTTAAGTGGAGAGCGTATAGATAGAATGAAAAATCATGAAGGAAAGATGAAATTGCATGATTCCTATTTGTCAAATGAGATTTCAAAAGTTGAAGGAATGGATTGGGTGAAAGAAATATATGGTGTTGGTAGTTCATTTGTTCATTTCAGTGATGCAATTATTTTTTCGTCAAGAAAGGTTGGATGTGAGGAAGATAGAACAGTTAATTTTACTATTGGTATTCATGATTGTTTTATTGAGGAAAGTGAAAAGTTTGGCGCTATTATCTGGATGAATAAAATAATAGATGCTATAATAATTCAATGCCAATTGTGGATGTACGAAAAATGCCAGAAATATGATTTTAATTATGAAGATTTAAATAAAATTTAGGGTTTATCGTATCAAAACCTCAACCGTATCAAAATAAATCTATAACAGATATAAAATGATACGTTAGGTTGTATCATTAATATTCTTTAATCTATTTAACAATATTTTCTGAAAAAAAGTTAAATATTTTCATTTAGGATGATTACTTTTGTTTAAAATCAAGGAAATACTCAATGAGTAAATTGCCAAATGCACCATTAATAGAAGTTATTTTTGAAATAAAATGGGATGTTGATAAATCTGATATTTTAGATTTTCAGTATCTCCATGGAGATTTATATTCAAAATTAAAAGAAGAATATCCTTTTAGAGAAAATGTCGTGCCACCAGAGGTGCCATTTGAAGTAGTTAAAGGATTGCCAGTTTTTAGGTATAGAAAAGGGGGGAATGATTACCCTCTTATCCAAGTTGGTCCTGGATTAATTACTTTTAATACAATTGATGAAAAATATTTTTGGAATGAATATTTAATAGAAGTTGACAAGATATTAAAGGAGTTTAATAATATATATCCTAAATTTCATAGGATAAAATTAGTTCCTTCAATTTCATATGTAGATTTTTTCGAAATTGATTTTTCAACTAATTCACCATTGAATTTTATAAATGAGAATTTAGGGTTAAATGTGCATCAAGGTTATATAGATAATGATAATTCTAAAACTGAGGAAATTAACTTAACTTTTAACAATAGGTTAAAAAGCAATTTACTTTCATTAAATTTAATTAATGGACGTTACAATAACAAAGAAGGTTTAGTCATGCAAACTAAAATTATAGGTAATAAGGATTTTTATTTGCTTGAAGATTTAAACTCATGGTTGGTTGAAGCACATGATATATGTAGTGATGTATTTAAAAAAATCACTAATGGTAAATTGTATAATTCATTTAAATAATAACTTTTATGCTACTTCTACTTGCTACAGCAAATATCATAGCTAATAATACTTCGGTACATATCCAATATGATTTTGAGAAATCAAATGAGATGGTTATTACCCGATTATATGACAAACCTTTTGAAGATAATTCTTTGCTAAATTTATCTATTCACTACAGAAATCAAAATGTTTTAACATTAGCAGAAATAAATAGTGATTCAAACAACAATAGTTCTACATGGGAAGAATTTACTGAAAATAACTTTGATTTGATTTCCAAATTTTCTGCAAAAAAAAGTTTTTTGTTAAAGAGTAAAATAGTTTCCGTTAGAAAATTTGTCCCAAAAATTGTTATTGAGTAGATGGAGTACGCTTGGTACTATAAAATAGATACTAATGAAAACATTGAGCAAGGTGATTTAATTCCTGATTGTCCAATAGTTATTCCGCCTTCTGAAATAGCAGAAGGGAAAGAACCAGACATTAGTATAGAATTGATAGATTCAATCATATTATCTCAATCATGTGATTTAGTTAACGATAAAATCAATATTGTATTGGTTTGTCCTTTTTATGACTTAAAAATTTTCCTAGAAAATTTACCTGAAGATCAAAAAAGTAAAAGAGCTCAAAGGAAAAATATTGAAAATTTAAAAAAGGGATTTTTACCAGGGTATCATCTTTTAAATAAATCAGAAGAAAACTTTATTAATGATTATTTGGTTGTAGACTTTAGGAATGTATACGGAATTCAGATTGACAGTTTGAAAACTATTGCAAATTCTAAAGCCTCACGAATTAGACTATTACCACCTTATAGAGAACATTTATCGCAATCATTTGCTCGATATTTTATGAGAGTTGGTCTTCCGCAAGATATAGTTTTAGAAGGGTATTAATATATTTCAATTCGTTACAAATAATTATTGAATTCAACAACTTTTAAAAAATCACTTAAGAAGTCCTTTGGGTTCGATAATTCAAAGCCTTCTGCTACTAAGGCGAAATCCTTTTAAAAATAACAGTTTAGTGAAAACTAAACTGTTATTTTTATGCCTAGTTTGAATGAAATTTTTACCTTTGAGTACCAAAATGAACACGTTTTGGAACACGTTTTTGAAAATTTATAGTCGAGAATCCATTAAAATGATTGCTAAAAAAGACTTGTTTGAGTTCTTTGCAATTTGGTTAACTCAAATAACTTAAAGACTTAAATTTATTTTGAAATTTAAATAAGCTTGATTTGATTCATTGTTGCGATTTTCGAAAAAATTGAAGTTGATATGTTAATTTTTTTTCTGATGTCTAAAGAAAAATTGCGATAAAGGAATAAATAGTAACCCTGCAAACACAAAAATATAAAAGGCATACTTTAAGCTAAACGCATGAGCCACATAACCTACTAAAGGTGGACCAATTAGCATCCCTACCGTAGCATAGGTTGATATAATTGAAATTGCCATCCCTGGTGAATATTTCTTTGATGTTCCGGCAAGCATAAATGTCATTGGAAAAATGGCGGCGGTTCCAATACCTACCAAGCAAAAACCGATTAACGCCGGATAGAAATACGGGAACGTAATAGCTAACAAAATTCCTATTGCAATTAATACAGAACTAAAAATATATGTTTTTTCCAATCCAAATACATCCATTAATTTATCTGAATAAAACCTAGAAAACGCCATTGATGCCATAAATAATAAATATCCATAGGTAAAAATAGGTTCATTTATTACTTCTTTGAAATAAACACCGCTCCAGTCAAACATTCCACCTTCACAAATTGCAGCAAAAAAGACTAATAACCCTAAATAAAAAATAAAAGGATCTGGTTTACCAAAAATTAATTTATTACCAAAAGTGGATTTATCCTTTTTGAGTGTATATGAGAATACCAATAAGGAAATGATTGCTATTATTACAGCTACTATTGCTAAGTGAATATGTAAAGAAACGTTGTTTTTTACCATGATGGTTGAAAAACCAACGCCTAATAATCCTCCAGTACTCCAAAGACCATGAAAAGAACCAACAATTTTTTTTGTGTATTTTTTTTGAATTGTAATGGATTGGGTATTCATAGCAATATATAAAATGCGTGAACTAAAAGAAAACAAACTAAGTGCAGATACCAGTAAAAAAGGCGTATCGGCAAAACCAATAAACGTTAGGGCTATTGTTAAAAACAGCATCGCCACAATTAATGGGGAACGACTATCAAATTTTGACACAAGCCAACCTGAGATTGGTAATCCAATAAGTGAGCTAATAGGCATTGATAGTAACACGGTGCCTAATTGCGCTTCATTGAAATTAAAAAAATCTTTTATTGTTGGAATTCGCGAAGCCCAAGTGGCAAAACATAACCCCGATAAAAAGAAATAAGTACTTAAGGCAGCTCGTTGTTTTGTTTTTAATTGCATTTTAAAATAAAAAATTGATTTCAAATAAATCTTCGGCAAAAATAAGAAAGTAATCCCTATTAAACTTTTGAAGTTAAATTTATTTAATCGTTACATAACCACTAGTAATTTTTTTTACATTGTCTCCTATTTTTTTAAAATTCTTTAAACCTTTGGCACCTATCTGTTAAATATTATGATTTTTTTTAATTGTAATTTTATTGGTTTTATATCTAATTTCTTTAGCCTTTTGTTTTTTCATCAAAGCCAATCAAATAAAACATTATTTCACTCATTATTTAATTGATTTTTTAAATTAGATAATACAGTTTTTTACTAAACTGCAATAAATATTTGTAACAAATCAATTTAAAAACGGAATATGTTTTGAACATGATTTTGCAAATTAATAGCGCGAGGGCGTTGTAGAATGTTGCTAAAATGTCTTCATTAGCTCATAAACATAAGGGCATTGGTTAGAGTCTAGTAAGGCAATATCCCTTTAAAGAAACAATTTAGATTTTACTAAATTGTTTTTTAATGCCCTAATATATTTTTAATATTTCTTTATTTTAATTAACACTTTTTTTTGAGAACTGATGTAGGTTATAAGGGTTGGAATATTTAATCATATTCATTAAAATCGTATTATTGTTGTAGTTTCTATTTAATATTGTTTAGTGAAAACCTTTTCAGTTATTTTTTTTACTTCTATTTTGTAAATGAATAAGAACTTAGCTTAATTACAAATAATATTGAAAAATCATTTTAAAATTTGGCAACAGTTTAAATGAACTGTTGTTAAAAAATTTATAATAGTAGGCAAAATTAGGGTTCATTTACACTTTCAAAATAAAAATTTAAATTTATGGCTGACATAGCTAAAAGGCATCAACAAAATCCACTATTATCTCCTAAAGATTTGTTGCCTAGTAATAAAAACATGATTATCGAATGTTTGCTCAATCCAGGAGTCTTTGAGTTTAATGGAAAAATAGGAGTTTTGGTGCGCGTTGCTGAAAGAACAATTCAAAAAGAAGGTATTGTATCTGTGCCAATTTATAATAATGTTGGCAAAGTAGAAATTTTAGATTTTAACTTGAATGATTCAAAATTAAATGCCAGCGATGCAAGAGTTATTAATTATGATGGAATTGATTATTTAACAACAATATCTCATCTAAGATTACTTTTTAGCACCGATGGTGTAAATTTTATCGAATCAGAAGAATATCCTGCTATTTTTGGAGAAGGAGAATACGAGTCGTTTGGAATTGAAGATTGTAGAGTTTCTTTAATAGATAACAAGTATTATTTAACGTATACAATGGTTTCTCCAAATGGAGTTGGTGTAGGATTAAGAACAACAAAAGACTGGAAAAGTTTTGAGAAATCAGGAATGATTTTTAGTCCTCACAATAAAGATTGCGCCATTTTTGAAGAAAAAATTAATGGAATGTTTTATGCATTGCATAGACCTAGTAGTCCCGAATTAGGCGGAAATTATATATGGTTGGCACAATCACCCGATGGTGTTCACTGGGGAAACCATAAATGTATCGCCAAAACAAGAGAAGGAAAGTTTGACAGTAAAAGACTAGGTGCAGGAGCATCACCTATAAAAACTGAAAAAGGGTGGTTGGAAATCTACCATGGAGCAACAGCAAAACACAGGTATTGTTTAGGTGCTTTATTATTAGATTTAAATGATCCCTCAAAAGTAATAGCAAGATCCGAAGAACCTATTATGGAGCCAATTGCCGACTATGAGCAAACTGGATTTTTCGGTAATGTAGTTTTCACAAATGGTCATTATGTAAAAGGAGATACTATAACTATGTATTATGGAGCATCGGATGAATTTGTTTGCTCAGCCAGTTTTTCAATTAAAGAAATTTTAAAAACATTAAAACAATGATGATAGATTTAGCAAAAGTAGGATTAAAAGATTTTACAAGAAGTGCAAAAATATTGATTCTAACCAATGTTATTTACGCCTTTGTGTTACCCGTAATAGACATTTTTGTAGCTTCATATATAATGCGTAATTCTAATGATCCTTCAAAGGTGATTTTTTATCAGATGGCAATTTATACGGGTATTCCTATTACCTTTTTTATCAACGGATATTTGCTGAATAAATTTAATATTAAACGGTTATTTTCTTTAGGTATGTTATTAAGTGGGGTATCTATGGTTTTTATGATGTCTTTAAAAGAAATAAATTATTTTGGACTAGTAATGGCCGGATTAATAATGGGTATGTCTTTTGGATTGTACTGGGCTAATAGAGATTATTTGGTGCTGTCTACCACTAAAGATAGAACTCGTAATTTTTATTATGGACTCGAAACTTTTTTTTATACCATCATAGCATCTATTGTACCAGTAATTATAGGTTGGTATTTAATGAATGGAAACGGCAATTCGAACGAAGGTGTAAACGCTGGTTATAGAGTAGTTACGGGGGTGGTTTTTATAATTACCATTATTGCTTCAATTGTGTTCCATTTTGGAACGTATGAAAAACCAAAAAATGAAAAGTTTCTATATTTTAGTTTTCATAAACTTTGGAAAAAAATGCTTCAGTTATCATTATTAAAAGGATTGGCACAAGGGTTTATTGTGACTGCTCCAGCTATGCTTATGATGAAATTTTTTAATTCAGAAGGCGCATTAGGAACTGCAATATCTATAGGAGCAGTAATTTCGGCAATAATTATGTTGATTTTAGGAAAATATACCAAACCAAAGCACCGACTTGTTATTTTTAGCATTGGTTTAATTTGCTTTTTCCTTGGATCCTTTTTTAACGGACTATTATTTAATTCTACTGGTGTTATAATTTTTATGTTTCTATTATTAATTGCCAGACCTGTACTCGATATCGCTTATTTTCCAATTCAGTTAAAAGTAATTGATATACTTTCAGAAAAAGAGAATAGAAATGAATTTTCTTATATTTTAAATCATGAGTTTGGATTGTTTGTAGGAAGATTAATAGGTGCAAGTACCTTTTTAGGAATTGCATTTTATATAAATACCGATATAGCCCTAAGATATGCATTGTTAATTATTGGGGTTCTTCAATTAATTTCAATACCAGTTGCCAAACAACTTTTAAAACAACAAAAAACACTTGAAAATGAAAATTAAAAAGATGTTTAAATATAGTGTTGTTATTGCATGTTTACCCTTTTTGTTGTTTTCATGCGGTTCTTCTAAAATTAGAATTTCAGCACCAATTGAGCAAAAGTCAATAGCTAGAGTTGATCAAATGCCAAACTTACCACAACCATTTAAAATTATTGATTTTAATGAGATAGCAAAAAATTATGATAGATTGGTGTATGATTCTAATCAAAAAGGAGCATATTGGCCATTGATTTGGAAAGATAATTCACGTAAAAACATTGATCAAGAAACCTTTGGAATTTATACTGCAATGGGAGATGTTAGACAAGGAAATGAACATTTTGATGGTATTTTTCATGAATCGCTTGCAAGTATAGGTTCTGTTTTAGGAAGTAGTTTGGTCGGTATTGATAAATCTAAACAAAATGGTGAAAATTATGTTGGAATGCTAAAAAATTATTTCAATTCAGAAACAAAATGGAATATCATGATGAATAATACGTGTCCTGAAGTTGCTCAATTGGGGGGAGGTTATGCAAGAGACTGGTGGTACGACGTTTATCCGAATGTTATGTTTTATGCAGTAGCTGATTTTTATCCTGAAGAAAAGGGGTATGAAGCAATACTTCGGTCTGTAGCAGATAAATTTTATGAAGCTGATGCTGTTTTGAATGGAAATTATGATTATTCCTTTTTTAATTATGCAACAATGAAACCTACAAAAAATTGGATTTGTTCACAGGAAGATGTTGCTGCCGGTCATGCGTATGTTTTGTATTCAGCCTATCAAAAATTTCAGGAACCTAAATATTTAGAAGGGGCAAAATCATCTTTGGAAGCACTGCTCAATCAAAAGGAAAATAGGTTTTATGAAATATTAATGCCATTTGGAGCTTATGTTGCGGCTAGAATGAATGCTGAGCAAGGTACTGATTATGATTTTTCAAAAATATTAAACTGGACTTTTGATGGTTCTTCTGTTTGTAGAGAAGGATGGGGAGTGCTGGTTGATAATTGGAATGGATACGATGTTTCTGGTATTGTTGGAAGTACTATTCATAATGGAGGATTTGGTTTTTTAATGAATACTTATGATGCCATGTGGCCTCTTGTTCCAATGGTTCGTTACGATCAAAGGTATGCTAATACTATTGGTAAATGGATGCTCAATGCAGCAAATACATCTCGTTTGTTTTACCCGAATGAAATTCCAGATGAGCATCAAACAATTCCTGAAGAAAAAGAACACACTAAAGGAGTAATTGCTTACGAAGGTCTTATAAAAAAAGCACACTATGAGCAATATGAGCATATTGAAGCGCCGGTTGCAATTGGAGATGGAATGCATTGGAATAAAGACAATCCAAAAGTGTCACAATTTAGCGTATATGGAAGTGGACATGTTGGAATTGCTGGTGCAATTATTTCAAAAACTAATGTATCCAACATTTTACAATTAGATTTATTGGCAACAGATTTTTATAAAAATAAAGCCTATCCTTCTTACTTATATTACAATCCAAATCCTGAAGTTAAAGAAGTAACAATTTCAATAGGAACACAAAAACTAAAGATTTATGATGCTATTCAAAGAGCATTTATTGCTAAAAATGTTACAGGTAGTTTTACTTTTAAAATAAATAAAGAAATTTCTTCTCTGTTGGTGTTTGTGCCTCAGGATGCTAAAATTTTAGAAAAAGACGGAAAATTATATGCCAATGACATTGTTATCGATTTCAGATATGGGAACCCGAACTAAAAAAATAAAATTAGTCTATTTTTTTTTGGAATAATAATTTTTAAATTGAAAACATGCAACTTCTAAAACTAATAGTACTTATACCCTTTTTATGGATGATGACCTCTTGCACCAATAAATCTAAAGCGGATGATGAGAAAATATGGTGGAAAGAAACTGTTTTCTATGAAATTTATATGCCAAGTTACAAGGATAGCAATGGCGATGGATTCAGCGATTTTAAGGGGCTAACTACGCAATTAGATTATATTGAAAACATGGGAGTTAAAGGAATTTGGTTAACCCCTTTTTTACAATCTCCAAAAGTCGATAATGGATACGATGTTTCTGATTATTATGCAATTGACTCAACTTATGGCACTATGGAAGATTTTAAAATTTTCTTAAATAAAGCACATAAAAAAAACATAAAGGTAATCATGGATTTGGTGGTAAATCATACTTCCACCGATTCAAAATGGTTTCAAGAATCAAAAAAATCAAAAGAAAGTCCTTATAGAGATTATTATATTTGGAGCGATCAACCCAATAATTGGGAATCATTTTTTGGTGGATCAGCTTGGGAATTAGATAAAGCTACAAACCAATATTACTACCATCAGTTTGATGTGAAAATGGCCGATCTTAATTGGGGAAACCCAAAAGTTGTGAAAGAAATTCAAGATGTTTTAAGATTTTGGTTGAATTTGGGTGTAGATGGATTTCGGTTAGATGTTATAAATTTTTTAACTACTGATGGAATTACTCTGGATAATCCAACAAACGAAAAAGGAGCACAAGAACATGTAAACGACATTAATCAAAAAGGGGTAAAAGAAGCAATGAAAATAATTCGAAAAACAGTCAATGAATTTGAGAATCGTTTTATTGTTGGTGAAATAGGAAGTGATAAAATTGAGGTATTAAAACAATACCAAGGAACTGAATTATTAGATGTGGTATTCAATTTTAATTTTGGCAGTATTCCTGAGTTTTCGGCGCAACGAATTTTTGAGGAGATGCAAAGTATGGAAACTAATATGACGAACTTTCCTACGCTGTTTTTCGGAAGTCACGATATGCCTCGATTAATAAGTAGGTTGGCAAAAAATAACATTGAAAGAGCTGAAGCATTGGCTGCATTAATGCTTACGGCAAAGGGTATTCCATTTATTTATTATGGTGAAGAAATTGGTATGGAAAACATTGAAGCAAATTCAATAAATGAAATAATGGATATTCAAGGTCGTACACATTATAACTTGTCTAAAGAAAATGGGATGTCAGAAAAGGAGTCTCTTGCTATTGGAAATAAACACAATAGAGATAAATCGAGAAGCCCAATGCAGTGGAATGATAGTCAATTTGCTGGATTTTCAGACGTGAAACCTTGGATTAAAGTAAATTCAAACTATGATCAAATAAATGTTGAAAGTTTGGCTAAAAAAGAAAATTCAATATTGAATAGTTATAAAAAACTGATTGCTTTACGCAATTCTGAGCCTGTGCTACAATATGGTTCATATGGAGAATTATCTATTTCAAATAATTGCATAAATTTTATTCGTGAGTACAAAGGAAATAAAGTAAAGTGCTATTTTAATTTTGGGAATGCAGTTATTAAAATTGAAATAAACCCAAAAGAAAAAGTACTTTTTGGAAAGACAAAAGTAAAACCAAATAATTTCTTAATAGTTAAACAATAGACGAAGAGGAAAAATAGAAATTAGGTTTATATTAAGGATTTTTTTAATTGTAAAAACATTTTTTTTGCACTTTTTAAATTTAGATATAGGGTGTATTTTTGAATCAAATTCAATAAAAATCGTATTATTGTAGTGGTTTCTATTTAATATTTATTTAGTGAAATTATATATTCAGTTACTTTTATTATTCTTTTTCTTCACTTCTATTGTTATAGAAGCGCAAGAACTTCCCCCTGTAACAAATTACCCTACAAAAATTTACGGGGCTGAGAATCAAAATTGGTCGATTTCACAATCTGATGAAAAATATATTTATGTTGCAAATAATGGGGGGCTGTTAGAATTTAATGGTTCTAATTGGAATTTATATCCATCACCCAACAATACAATTACTCGTTCTGTAAATTGCGTGAAAAATACCATTTATGCAGGTTATTATATGGAGTTTGGGTATTGGAAAAAAAATGATTTTGGAAGTTTGGAATATACTTCTTTAAGTAAAAAACTTAAAGAGCCTTTAATTGAGGAAGATTTTTGGAATATATTAAGTTTTGAAAATTTTATTTTGTTTCAATCATTGCATCGAATATATATTTATAATACTATAAATAGTTCTTTTAAAATTATAAATTCTACAACACAACTTCCAAAAGTTTTTTTGGTGGATGACGGAATTTATTTCCAAAAATTAGAAGAAGGTATTTTTAGAATTGAAAATGGGAATCCAGTTTTAATTTCAGATAATCCTATTTTAAAAACCAAAATACTCGTTAATATTTTTAAAGTAGGCACTAAAATTCTATATCAAACTCAACAAAACGGTTTTTATTATTTAGATGAAAAAGGAATTTCAAAATGGAATATTTCAACAAATAATATTATTTCAACTGTAAGTGTTTACAGTAGCTTACAATTAAGGGATGGAAGTTTAATTTTAGGGACTATTTCTAATGGAATTTATCATTTAAATAGCAAAGGAGATTTATTACATCATATTAATCAAGAAAAGGGATTAAATAATAATACCGTTTTATCTATGTTTGAAGATAAGGAACTAAATCTTTGGCTTGGATTAGATAATGGAATTAGCGTAATTAATTTTAATTCGCCAATTACCGTTTATAATGACATACATGGAAAATTAGGCTCTGTATATACCGCTGCTATTTTTAACAATAATCTGTATTTGGGAACAAATCAAGGTTTATTTTATAAAAAGTTGGGTTCTAGTGAATTTAATTTCATTAAAGGAACTGATGGGCAAGTGTGGTGTTTTAAAATTTATGATAATACCCTTTTTTGTGGACATAATAAAGGAACTTTTATTGTCAATAATAATGAGGCAAATCTTATAACGGATGTTATGGGAACTATGGATATTAAATCGATTAAGAACAACAAAGATATTCTAATTCAAGGCTATTATAATGGTCTAAATGTAATTGAAAAGAAAAATAATAAATGGCAATTTAGAAATAAAATAGTAGGTTTCAATCCAACAAGTAGATTTTTTGAATTTACTAAGAATGGTAATATTTTAGTAAATCATGAATATAAAGGAGTATTTAAGCTAGAAATAAACAATGATTTCACTAAAGTTTTAAATTACAAAATTTTAGAAAGCGCACCAAAATCGCTTAAATCAGCAATTACTTCTTATAGAGGTGAGTTAATTTATGCAGCTGATCAGGGAATTTTTAAATACAATAATCAAAATGAAAATTTTGAAATGGATTCGATTTTAACGAATAAGTTTTTAAAGAATGATGGTTTTATTTCTGGAAAGTTTATTGAAGACAAAACAACAAAAACGTTATGGGGTTTTACGGAAAAAAGTTTAATCTATTTTACAGAAGCTAAATTAAACAACGATTTAAAAACAACTAAAATATTTTTACCGGCTTCTTTAAGAAGAGAATTGGTAGGTTTTGAAAGTATGTTGCATTTAAATAATCAAACCTATTTATTTGGATCATCAGAAGGTTATTTAATTTTAGATTTAAATAAAATTAAAGAAAATGATTTCGAAATTGGAATAAATTCAATTTTAAAAAACACTACAAATGGCAACTTAATTCCTGTTTCACTTAATAAGTCATCAAAATTTGAAAATAAGGAAAACAATGTTTCTTTTAAATTTAGTGTTCCTGAATTTAATAAATATGAAGAAGTTAATTTTCAATATCAATTAGAGGGAATTTATAACAAATGGAGTAATTGGTCCAATGATTCTGAAATTGCTTTTAAAAACCTGCCTTTTGGAAGCTATACCTTGAGGATAAAAGCAAAAATAGGAGATAAAATTTCGAACAATATTGCTACGTTCTCATTTAAAATAGATAGGCCTTGGTATCTTTCAAACTTGATGATTATTTTTTATGTAATTCTAATGATTATTTCATTTTATTTAGTTCATACTTTATATAAAAGACATTATACACGTCAAAAAAGATTGCTATTAGTTAAGAAGCAGCGTGAATTTACTTTTTCACAAATGGAGAGTGATAAAGTAATTATGGAATTGAAAAATGAAAAACTTCAGAATGAAATTGAGAGTAAAACAAGAGAACTTTCATCTTCAACCATGAGTATTATCAAAAAGAATGAACTTTTAAATTCTATTAAGAACGAATTAACGGTTGTAAACGACCAACATATTATTAAACCAGTGTTAAAAATTATAAATAAAAATTTAGCGAACACAAATGATTGGGAACTTTTTCAAGAGGCGTTTAACAATGCAGACACTGATTTTCTTAAAAAAATTAAGACAATTCATAAAGCATTAACTCCTAATGATTTAAGGTTATGTGCCTATTTAAGATTAAACTTATCTTCTAAAGAAATTGCCCCATTATTAAACATATCGGCACGAAGTGTAGAAATAAAACGATATCGTTTGCGTAAAAAAATGGATCTTTCACACGAAAAAAGTCTTGTAGAGTACATTTTGGAGATTTAAACTAACACTACAAATAGCAAAACGAACTCAACATTACCACAACATTTATAAAACTACAAGGTTGTAGTAACGTCTTTTTTAGTTAATTTTTCTACTTTTTAAAACGATACTTTCCTTAGTTTGTTTAAGTTGTTAACATAATTTTAAGATATTTTTTAATTTACATTGTTCTTGTATATTTTTTGTATAGGTTGCTTTTTAAGCGTATAGAGTTTTTTGGACTAATTTTATGAAAAACTTAATTCAATTAATATATGAAATCACTACTATTATCATTTTTTCTATGTTTTGCGGGTATCTCTATATACGCGCAGAATTATGAAATTAAAGGAACCGTGTCCGATGCAAGTGGCATGCCTTTACCAGGAGTTTCCATTGTTGTAAAAAATACAACTAAAGGTTCATCCTCTGATTTTGACGGTAAATTTACGCTGTCTAATGTTCAAAAAGGAGAAACTGTTGTATTCTCTTTTGTTGGATATACAACAAAGCAAATTGTGATAAACAATTCAAATGATTTAAACATTATTCTAGCAGAAGACACTCAAAGTTTGGATGAGGTTGTTGTTGTTGGGTATGGTACTCAAAAGAAGAGTGTTGTTACAGGTGCTATTTCTGGGGTTAAATCAAAAGACCTTGAGAACATTCCTAGCGGACGCGTAGAACAAACTTTACAAGGAAGAGTATCGGGTGTAACTATTGCTGCAAATTCAGGCCAACCAGGTTCATCATCTACTGTTAGAGTTAGGGGTTTAACTACTTTTGACACTTATGGGGGTAATAATCCTTTATGGGTTGTTGACGGTGTTATAATTGATTCTGGAGCGATTGGTTTTGTAAATCAATCTGATATTGAATCGGTTGAAGTGCTTAAAGATGCTGCTTCATTAGCTATTTATGGTGCACGAGCGGCATCAGGGGTTATTATGATTACAACAAAAAAAGGTAAATCTGGAAAAATAAGTGTAAATTATACTGGATTTACAGGTGTATCTGCTCCTGAAAAATCATTGAAATTGTTAAATGCAACTCAATATGGTGCATTAATGAATGAAAAATCTGTTGCTGCAGGTGGTAACATTGTTTATCCAAATTTAGCCGCTTTAGGTTTAGGAACAGATTGGCAAAAGGCAATTTTTAATGATGATTCAAAAAGATCTTCTCATGAAATAAGTCTGACAGGTGGTAATGACGTATCAAATTTTTTCGTTTCATTTGGACTTCAAGATACCGAAGGTATTGTTTCTAAAGAAATTTCTAATTTTAACAAAAAGAATATTCGTTTAAATTCATCACATAAACTATCCGACATGTTTAGAGTTGGGCAAACCTTAGGCTATTCTCACCAGGTAGGTATTGGGTTAGGTAATACCAACAGTGAATTTGGAGGGCCTTTAAGTTCTGCAATCAATCTAGATCCTACAACACCAATAGTTGTAACAGATCCTGTTGCTGCAAACTCTACTTTATATACTTCCAATCCTGTTTTTAGAGATGTTAATGGAAATCCTTATGGAATTTCTTCAGTTGTTGGTCAAGAAATGTCAAATCCTGTTGGGTATATAAATTCAAGACTAGGAAACTATAACTGGTCTGATGATTTTGTTGGAAACGTTTTTGTTGAAATATCTCCTATTGAAAATTTAAAATTTAAATCTTCTGTTGGAGGAAAATTGGCATTTTGGGGTTATGAATCATTTACACCTAAATATTTTTTAAGTCCAACGGTTTTTGCTTCCCAAAATAGTTTAAGCAGAGGTACTAATAAAGCATTTGGTTGGAATATAGAAAATACAATTTCCTATTCAAAACAAATAGCAGATCATAATTTCACAATTTTATTAGGGCAAGGTACTTATATTGATAATATTTCTAGTGGAGCTTTTGTTACGTATACTAATTTACCCGTTAATAATTATCAAGATGCTTCTTTTTCCTTTTCTCTTCCTCAAGCTCAAATAGCAGGTAGTGCTTACACAGGACAAGAACATAGAGTAACCTCTTTATTTTCTCGTTTAAATTATGATTATAAAGAAAAATACTTATTTACGGGTATTATTCGTCGTGATGGTTCTTCAAATTTTGGACCTAATAATAAATTTGGGATGTTCCCATCTTTTTCAGCTGGTTGGGTAATTTCTAAAGAAGATTTTTGGAAAGACAATTCCATAGTAAATACCATTAAATTAAGAGGAGGTTACGGGGTTACAGGAAATGATGCAATACCACCTAACGGATATTTAGCATTGATTGGTGGAGGAAGAAATTATACTTTTGGTGATACAGGCACTGTAATTACAGTAGGTAATAGCCCAAATGCACCTTCAAATCCAGATCTTAAATGGGAAGAAACCTCCCAAATAAATATTGGTATTGATGCAAAGTTATTTAATGATTTCAATTTAACAGTTGAGTATTACAACAAGGAAACTTCAGGAATTTTACAATTTTATGATTTACCAGGTTATGTTGGATCTACAGGTAGTCCTTTAGGGAACGTTGCCGATATGAGTAATACAGGAATAGAAGTAGAGTTAGGTTTTCGTAAACAATTTGGGGACTTTAATTTCTCAGGTAATGGGAATGTTTCTTACTTAAAAAATGAAGTAACTTTCTTAGGGCAAGGTAAAGAATTTATTACTTCTGGAGCAGCTGGATTTCAATCAATGGGATCTATTACTAGAACTCAAGTAGGAGAAGCTTATAATTCGTTTTACGGATTTAAAACTGCGGGAATTTTTCAAACTGTTGAAGAAATTGCGGCATATACAAATAGTGCTGGAACTATAATTCAACCTAATGCAAGACCTGGAGATTTCCGTTGGATAGATACAGATGATAATGGTACTATTACAGATTTAGATAAGCAATTCTTAGGAAGTCCATTACCAAAATTCACCTTTGGTTTAACTTTAAATTTGGATTACAAAGGATTTGACTTTATGGTATTTGCACAAGGAGCAACAGGAAATAAAATATTCCAAGGTTTACGTCGTCTTGATATTTTGAATGCAAACTATCAAACAGACGCTTTAAGTCGTTGGACAGGCCCAGGAACTTCTAATACTTATCCTAGATTAACAAATAATGATACCAATGGAAACTTTGGTAAATCATCCGATTTTTATTTAGAAAATGGAGATTATTTACGTTTTAAAGTCTTGCAATTGGGATATACATTACCTAGTGATTTAATAAGTAAAATTGGAGCTCAAAAACTAAGAGTATATATAACAGGAGAAAATTTATTGACCTTAACTAAATATACTGGATACGACCCAGAAATTGGTGGTAATGTTTTAGGAATAGATAGAGGGTATTACCCTCAAGCACAGTCTTTTATGATTGGTGCTAACATACAATTTTAATTAATATAAAATTATGAAAACAAAAAATATAAAGTTCTTATTTATTGCGGTAGCAATTGTAATTACAACGGTATCATGTACCGAAGAATTTTTAGAAGTGGAGCCTAAAGGAACTAGCCTTGAAGCGAATTATTATAAAGACCAAACAGAAGCTTTTTCTGGTCTTACTGCAGTTTATGATGTAATGAGAAAAAATTCAGGCGGTTTTGAAAATATGATTACCATGATGAATGCGGGTTCAGACGATCATTTTGCCGGTGGTGGTGGAGCTACTGACGGTGCTGGAATTCAAGGATTTTCAAATTATACCATAAACCCTAATATAATGCCGGCGAGTTTTTGGAATGATCATTATCAAGGCATTTTTAGAGCCAATTTTTTACTAACAAAGTTGCCTAATGTACCTATGGATGAAGCGTTAAAAGCTAGATATGTTGCTGAAACTAAAGCCTTACGTGCCAATTATTATTTTAACTTGGTAAGAATGTTTAAAAATATTCCATTAATAACAGTCCCTCTTGCTACATCTGAATTTAATACAGTCATTCAGGCAAATCCAATTGATGTTTATATTCAAATTGAAAAAGACCTAAAAGAGGCTTTGGCTGTTTTACCAGCTACTATTCCGGCCAATGAAGCTGGGCGTTTTTCTAAAGGATCAACTCAAGCCCTACTTGGAAAAGTTTATTTATATCAAAATAAAAATTCTTTGGCTGCAACAGAATTGGCAGCAGTTAATGGTACTCCGGGTTCTACAAGCCAGTATGGGTACAAATTACTTTCCAATTATAATGATCTTTGGATTGTTACCAATAAATTTAATACGGAATCTATTTTAGAGGTGGCGCATACAAATGTTTCTAGTTCAGGTTGGGGAAATTGGGGAAGTGGCTCTGATGAAGGAAACACAGTAAATGTAATGTGCGGTCCAAGAACGTACACTAAAATAGCCCCAACTGCTCCAGATTTACCATCAGGGTGGAGTTTTAATGTGATTACACAAGGCTTTTATGATGTAATTAAAACAGACCCAAGATTTGGTGCGACGGTACTGGATATGAAAGCATTGCAAACAGCAGGACAAGCAAGCTATATTGGTGGTTACCAAGATACAGGATATTTTCTTAATAAATTTACTCCGAGAAAATCTGATGTAACTACCGGTACTGGTGAACCAGTATTAAATTATAAACAAAACTCTTATGTAATACGTTTAGCGGATACTTATTTAATGGAAGCAGAAGCATTAGGAGGTACAGGAACAAGAGCACAAGCACTATTAGATGCTGTCAGAGCGCGAGTAGGTTTACCTAGCACTCCTGTTTCTCTTGTCGCAATTGCTGCTGAACGCAGATTGGAATTAGGTGGTGAAGGACATCGTTTCTTTGATTTAGTAAGAACTGGGAAAGCGGCATCTGCCTTAGGAAGCAGAGGTTTTACAGCTAAAAACGAAATTTTTCCAATTCCGTTTAAAGAGTTGCAAAACACTGTAATAGTTCAAAATCCAGGATATTAATTAATAAAATATAATAACATGAAAAACATAAAATTAATATTCGGTCTGTTATTTTTACTGGCTGTAACTATAAATTGTACCGTAGATGAAGGTATTGATAGTGATTTATCTTTTTTAGATTCTGCAACATCTTCAAACCTTGACAAAATTTTTGATATCAGCAATGATAACTCAGGGAATGTAAAAATTACCCCTATTGGAACTGGAGTAACTTCATTTAAGGTGGTTTACGGACATGGTACAGGAGCTAATGCATCTGCAACAGTTTCCCCTGGATCAAGCACTACATATGCTTATCCTGAAGGTAATTATACTGTTTCTATAACAGCTTCTGATGTAGCTGGAAAACAAATAACTACAACGTATCCCTTGGCAGTTACTTATAGAGCGCCAGAAAATTTAAATTTTACAACTACTATAAGTCTATATACTGTTAAAGTTTCGGCTACGGCATTGTATGCAAAATCGTTTTTAGTATATTTTGGAGATGTAGCCAATGAAGTTGGGACACCTTTAGCAGTTGGTGCAACAACACCTGTTCATACATATGCTGTTGGAGGAGCTTATAATGTTAAAGTTGTAGCATTAAGTGGTGGAGTTGCAAAGACGGAAAGTGTAAAATCTATCATTATTTTTGACCCACTTGCGTTTCCTTACACTTGTGAATTAGCTTCTCAAAATTATTTGGCAGGAGGAACATTTGGAGGTGTTAATTACTCAATTGTAGCAAACCCATTTCCAACAGGATTGAATACTTCTTCAAAAGTTGCTAAGTTTGAAAAACCAGTGAACGCTGAAGAATGGGCAGGTACTTGGAAACCTTTAGATATTCCTATAGATTTAAGTACTGGGACAAAAATTAAAATGTTGGTTTATGCAACCGAAGTAGGGAAAAGAGTAGGTTTAGAACTACAAGCCTCTACAAACGGAGCACCAAACACTGCAATTTTTGTTGCTACAACAGTTGCAAACCAATGGGAAGAGCTCGTATTTGACACTACTACTATTACTGCAATACCTGCAGGTGCAAAATACAAACAATTTAATATTAATTACAATAGACCAAATAGAGGTTTAGGTGAAGTAATTTATTTAGATAATTTTAGAATAACTAATTAATATAAAAATATGAAAACAAAGATAAAATATATTTTAGGCGTTTTTTTCGTGCTACTTTTAGCAATTGCTAGCTGCACGGAGGAAACCTATACTTTGGGAGATTTAACAGCTCCTTCAAACATAGTAATTGATGTAGAAATTTTAGGTAAAACTGCAACTCTCCCAAATGGAGATGGTTCAGGTGATGTAAAATTTAACATAACAGGAGATGGTATCCTTGGTATGAAAATAGACTATGATGCAAACGATGCAGTAAATTTTGTTAATATTCCTACTGGAAAGGTTACTAAAAAATATACTACACTTGGTTTAAACACATATAGAGTCACTGTTTTGGCTTATGGTTCAGGAGGTACTTCAACAAATGTTACTAAAGACATAACTGTAAGAAGCGATTTTACTCCAAATCCAGCTATTGTTACTAATTTAACAAACAACGCTTCTAAAACCTGGGTGGTTGACAAAAGTGTAGCAGGTCATTTTGGTGTAGGACCTTGGAATGCTAATTCTGTAACTCCAGAATGGTGGGCTGCCTCTATAAATGAAAAGGTTAACTGTTGTAACTGTTTTTACACAGCTACCTTTACTTTTGCGAAAGTGGCTGCTACTGGTACTTTTTCACTAACAGTTGCAAGTCCGGATGGTGCATTTACAAAAACAGGTGCTTTAGCGGGTGGTCTTCCAGGAATTCCAGCATCTGGATCTGAAGGGTGTTATGCTTATGCTGGTGGAACTTCAGCCTTTTCTTTCGTTCCTTCAAGCACTGCAGTTTCAGCATCAGCACCTTCAACTAAAGTTGCTATTCAATTGGCGGGTGTAAATACTTATATAGGCTATGGAGCTTTACAAAAGGAATATGAAATAATGGTTTCTACACCAACATACATGTATCTTAGAATTCAAGGAACTGAAACAGGAAATGCTTGGTATTTAAAATTAATACCAAAACCTTAATACAATTCTAAATTAAATACCCAGGGCAAATTTTGTTCTGGGTATTTTTAAATTGTAATCCAACATATCCTACAAATATTAAAAAATTGATTTTGAAATTTCTAAAAAAATTAAAATTCTTTTATAAAGTTTGTGCTTTTATGGTCATAGCAATTTTATTTAGTTGTGGTGGTGGTTCTGACCAAAATGACGATTTAACATTAACGCCCTCAAATTTAGCGGTAAATACAGAGATTGTAGGCGTATCAGCTTCAAATCCGAATGGAGATGGTAGCGGAATAGTAAATTTCAATATAAGCGCAACCAATGCCTCTTCTTATAAAATTTTATTTGGTAATGGCGAAACAAAAGAAGTAACCAATGGAAGTTTTTCTTATACTTATACAGGGTCGGGATTAAATACTTTTGTGATTTATGTTTCTGCTTATAATTTATCCGAATTTGTAAGCACATCCAAATCCATAACCATATTTATTACTCAAAAGGCACTTTGGTCGGATGAGTTTAATGGGAATGAATCACTAGATGGAAGCAAATGGGTATATGATATTGGAACTGGATCTGGCGGATGGGGAAATGGAGAAGCTCAATACTACACTGATAGAACTGATAATGTAAAAATTGAAAACGGAATCTTAAAAATAACTGCTAAAAAAGAAAATTTTAGCGGAAGTGCATACACATCGGCTAGAATAAAAACTCAAGGAAAATTTGATTTTAAATACGGAAAGGTTGAAGTCAAAGCTAAATTACCAACAGGTGTTGGAACTTGGCCTGCAATATGGATGTTGGGATCAAACATAACTTCAGTAGGATGGCCTGCTTGTGGAGAAGTTGACATCATGGAACATGTAGGAAAAAGACAAGGATGGATTTCAAGCGCAATGCATACACCTTCCAGTTATGGTGGAACAATAAATCACGGTGAACAATATTTTGATAATGTTTCAACAGCATTTCATATTTACGCATTAGAATGGACAAGTGAAAAGATGGTATTTTCAGTAGATGGTAAAGTTCATTACACTTACAATCCTGCAACAAAAAATAGCAGTACGTGGCCGTTTAATGCCAACCAATTTATAATTTTAAATGTTGCCATGGGTGGTGGTTTTGGAGGAACAATTGATTCAAGTTTTAATGAATCTACTATGGAAATAGAGTATGTAAGAGTTTACCAATAATGCAGATTTCTTTAATATTTATTTTAAAGATAACTTTAACAAGTAACCTTGAGTATTTTGTTCAATAATGATTAATAAAATGGTAAATAATATGAAGTTTATAGTTGTCTTATTTTTGATTATTTCTATATCTAATTGCAATAAATCATCAGAAGGAGAAATTGTGAAACCTCCGGTTATTCCTAGTGTTGTTGAAAACGAAGTAGATTTTTGGCTTACAAAAGGTGATGAGGCTGTAAAATTGCAAAAGCAAACCAGTATTTTAGCTTTTGGAAGTTCCTATAACATCTATCCAACTGTAGAAATAAATGAAAGTCAAACTTTTCAAACTATTGATGGTTTTGGATTTACACTTACCGGTGGAAGTGCTCAAGTAATAAATTCATTGAACTTAGAAAAAAAACAAGAATTATTACAAAAATTATTTGGTTCAAATGAAAATGCTATTTCTGTAAGCTATTTAAGAATTAGTATTGGTGCTTCAGATTTGGATGAAACAACATTTTCATATAACGATTTACCTATAGGGCAAACAGATGTTAACTTAACAAATTTTAGTTTGGCTCCAGATCAAATCCATTTAATACCGCTGTTAAAAGAAATTTTAAAAATCAATCCATCCATAAAAATAATGGGAACCCCTTGGTCACCTCCTGTTTGGATGAAAGATAATAATAGTACAATTGGCGGTAGTTTACAGCCCCAATACTATAGTGTTTATGCTCAATATTTTGTGAAGTACATACAAAAAATGAAGGAGCAGGGGATTATTATAAATGCAATTACGCCACAAAATGAGCCGTTGCATCCAGGTAATAATCCAAGTTTATTAATGTTAGCATCTCAACAAGCCGATTTTATTAAAAATCACTTGGGACCAGCTTTTCGAACAGCAAATATTGACACAAAAATTATTATTTATGATCATAATTGTGACAAACCAGAATATCCTATTTCAATTCTAAATGATGCTGCCGCTAAATCATATATTGCTGGTTCGGCCTTTCATTTATATGCAGGAGATATTAGTGCTTTGTCTACAGTACACAATGCACATCCAGACAAGGATGTGTATTTTACAGAACAATACACCGCTAGCACTGGAAGTTTTAATGGAGATTTAAAATGGCATTTAAAAAATGTTATTATTGGGTCTATGAGAAATTGGAGCAAAACTGCATTAGAATGGAACTTAGCCAATAATTCGTCATTTGGACCACATACTCCAGGTGGTTGTAACACATGTAAAGGCGGTGTAACTATTAACAGCAGCGCATCTTATTCCCAAAATGTCGCTTTTTATATTATTGCACATGCTTCTAAATTTGTTCCAACAGGTTCTGTAAGAATTTCAAGTAACATTGTTGGAAATTTACACAATGTCGCTTTTAAAACACCTGATGGAAAGAAAGTATTAATCGTATTAAACGATGGAAATTCAAATGAAATTTTTAATATCAAATTTAATAACAAATGGATTGTTACTTCTTTAGAGGGAGGTTCCGTTGCAACATATATTTGGTAAAACCTATACTAATAATTATTTATAAAATGAAAAAATCCATTTTTGCCCTATTATTGTTAAGCATCCTTTTTGGATGTGATCAGAAAAAAAATGAAATGCAAATAGAACAACCAACCTTAGAAATCAAATCAGGAAATGTATATACCACGGTAACGGGTAGTGAGGTTAAATTACAACTTACAGATGCAAATATCTTGTTTTCAGATTTTATACAACCTCTTGAAACTGAAGCATCTATTTTTGTAAACACGTCTAAATTACATCAAACTTTTTTAGGTATAGGAGCTGCATTAACCGATGCTTCTGCCGAAACATTTTATAAATTATCTAAAGAAAATCAGGATCGGTTCTTAGAAGCTTATTATAGTTTAGATAATGGAATTGGCTATACCTTGGCAAGAACCATTATTCATAGTTGTGATTTTTCTAGTGCTAGTTATACCTATATTGAAGAAGGCGATACTGAATTAAAAACGTTTTCTATAGATCAAGATAAAAAATTCAGAATTCCTTTTACAAAATTAGCGATAGAAGCTGCTGGTGGTAAGTTAACAATGTATGCGAGCCCATGGAGTCCTCCAGCATTTATGAAAACCAACAACAATATGTTACAAGGTGGAAGTTTAAAACCTGAATTTTACCAACCTTGGGCAAACTATTATGCGAAATTTATAAAAGCGTATGAAAAAGAAGGAATTCCAATTTGGGGATTGTCTATTCAAAATGAGCCAATGGCAAAACAAACTTGGGAATCTTGTATTTATACTGCAGAAGAAGAACGCGACTTTTTAAAAAATAATTTAGGACCAACCCTTGAAAAAGAAGGGCTGGGTGATAAAAAAATAATAGTTTGGGATCACAATAGAGATTTAATATTTGAAAGAGCCAACGTAATTTTAAGCGATCCGGAAGCGTCTAAATATGTTTGGGGAATTGGTTTTCATTGGTATGAAGATTGGAAAGATGGCACACCAATGTATAAAAATATAGCTGCTGTAAATGAAGCATATCCTGAGAAAAATTTAATTTTTACAGAAGGCACCAATGAAAAGTACGATTTTAATAGAATAGAAGATCCAAAATTAGCAGAGCGTTACGGAAAATCTATGATTAACGATTTTAACAACGGAACAGTTGCTTGGACCGATTGGAATATTTTATTGGATGAAACTGGTGGCCCAAACCATGTAGGTAATTTATGCTTTGCTCCAGTTATTGGAGATACAAAAGCGGATAAACTAATCTTTACCAATTCGTATTATTATATCGGCCATTTCTCAAAATTTATTAGACCAGGTGCTAAAAGAATTTCAACAGGGACTACTGCAAACCATTTAAGCGCCACTTCTTTTTTAAATGTAGACGGAAGTATTGTCGTTGTAGCCTTAAATGATAGTGATAACGCCATTGATTATATGTTAACTATTGATGGGAAAACCGCAAAATTAAATATGCCTTCTCGTTCAATTCAAACTGTTATTTTAAATTAGATAGCAACTAAAACCAACAATTAATAATGTCAAAAAAAGTAGTATTTATAGCATTTGTAGTTTCTTTAGGAGGTTTTTTATTTGGATTTGATGCAGGGATTATTTCGGGCGTCATGTCCTATGCAGGTCC
>NZ_JAUYUD010000086.1 GCF_030692605.1 Lutibacter sp. | reverse complement strand
TGATGGTACTCGCTCACTTAACTGAAAATGAGCGAATAATTTTTCCTGATAGTCTTTCTTGCCTTGCATACCATGAAAGTACTAATTTCTGTGAAATTTTACAACTTTTTTTAGCTATATTTACTCTGAATTGTGCAACAGACACAATAGCGCAAAATTATATTGATTTAACACGTTTATCCTATACAAACACACCTTTAAATAATTTTGAAAATGATGTAGATAAAACCAATGTTGATGAGTTGAGTTTTAAATTAAATGTTCCTTTTAAACTTAACGATAAAACAACTTTTTTAACGGGTTTTTCACTTAACAAAACACAGTTAAAATTAGATTCTAATTTTTCTAACACATCTCTTTATTCTATTGGTTTAGATATAGGTATTTATCAAATTTATTCCAAAAAATGGGCTGGAACCTATTTGTTATTACCAAAAATATCTTCTGATTTAGGTACTATAACTAGAGAAGATTTTCAATTTGGACTATTGTCATTATTTACTAATACAAAACGAGATAACTTAAAATATAAATATGGTTTATATGTTAATTCTGAAAAATATGGTACTTTAATTATTCTATTAATTGGGCTGTATTATATAAGTCCAACTAAAAAGTTTGAATCAAACATCTTACTACCTGCTCAGTTTGATATTAATTATCAGCTATTTACCAAAGCTGTTATTGGAATGAATTTTGACGGATTAAGTTCAACTTATAATTTAAACAACTCTATGTATTCGGCTAAAGGTGAATATGTTGCGAAAAGCTCTAATGAATTATTTGCATATTTAGGATTTCATCTAACCAATTCACTATATTTAAAAACTAAAGTGGGATATTTATTTAGTAGAACCTTTAAGGTGTACAATTCAAACGATAAAATAAATTTAGCACTAAGTTCTTTATATTTTGGAGACAACAGAACACAATTAAATCAAAACTTCGATACAGGAAGTGTATTTAAATTAGAACTAATTTATAGAGTTCATTTTTAACGACCCAATTAGAAATTTTTAGGCATAAAAAAACCTACCAAAATATTGATAGGTTTAACTCTAAAAAGTTTAAGCGTATATGTTAAATTACTTTTACGTTTACTGCATTTAATCCTTTTTTGCCTTCTGATAGATCGAATTCAACTTCATCGCCTTCACGAATTTCGTCTATTAATCCAGAAATGTGTACAAAATGTTCTTTATTTGAACCTTCTTCAGTAATGAAGCCAAAACCTTTAGCGTCATTGAAAAATTTTACTGTTCCTCTACTCATGATAATACTATTTAATTATATTAATATTTTTAACTTTCCAAATATAGTGCCAAAAAATTGAATTATAGCTAAACTATTTAATTATTTGATGATTATTTTTAAAAATAAGTTATTTCAGTAATAAAATTACCAATTTATTGGGACATAATCTTTTAAAAACTTTCCACACCAATGTTTTCCAGTATTAATGCCATCAAATAATGGATCCAAAACACGTGCTGCACCGTCAACAATATCTAATGGAGGTTGAAAATCGTATAATTCTTGTTTCATTTTTGATAAATCAATTGGGTCTTCATCAGTAACCCAACCTGTATCTACGGCATTCATAAAAATTCCATCTTTGGCTAAAGTGCCTGAACTTGTATGAGTTAGCATATTTAAAGCTGCCTTGGCCATGTTGGTATGAGGATGCCTATCTTCTTTAAAAAGTGGATAAAATTTACCTTCCATCGCAGAAACATTAATAATGTGTTTCTTCCCCGTATTATCCTTTTTCATTACTTCGGAAAGTCGATTACACAAAACAAATGGAGCTACAGAGTTTACCAATTGCACTTCAATCATTTCAGTTGTTTCTATCTCACCTAATTTTAATCTCCAACTATTAATTTTTCTCAAATCTACTTGTTGTAAATCTGCATCCAATTCTCCAACGGGAAAAACCTCTTTAGAAACCAGTGCATTATCAAAACTATATGGAATTTGTGATAATTTTGCCGATGCTCTAATACCCATACCTGGCTCTGAACCATGCCACGAAACAGGTAAATTTTTAGTTGTTGAAAACCCTGATGTAATTTCTTTTAATTCATTCAATAAGTTAAGGTGATCAACCAGTAGTTCTTTTACATTTTTGGGTAATAAATCTATTGAACTTTCTTCATTGCTCATTAGATGTTGATAAAATCCTGAAGGTCTACGCACTGTTTGTGCAGCATTATTTATTAAAATATCCAATCGCTCATATTTTTGCTCAATAAAATTGCAAAATATTTCAACACTTGGAATATGCCGTAAATCTAGCCCGTGAATTTTTAATCGATGACCCCATTCCATAAAATCATGCTCTTTTGAAAAACGTAATGCCGAATCCACCGGAAAACGTGTGGTTGCAATAACAGTAGCTCCGCCACGCAACAACATTAAGGTAATATGATAACCTATTTTTAAACGTGAGCCTGTTATAACTGCTATTTGATCTTTAACATTTGCTGTTTGAAATCGTTTAGCATAGTTATAATCACCACATTTAGTACACATAGAATCGTAAAAATGATGCACTTTTATATACTCCACTTTGCAAACGTAACAATTTTTAGGAGTTTCTAATTCCAATTGTTCTTTACTTTCTAAATCAGAAATTCCAAGTAATTTTGGAGCTATAAAAACAGCTGCTTCTCTTGCATTTCTAATCCCTGTTTCTTTTCTTGCACTTTTATCTTTAGCATCTAATTTTCGTTTTGCAGCTTTTTTACCATCTTTCTTTCTTCGCGAAAACTCATCTCTATTTGGTCTCGATAGCATTCCTGCCATTTTTATCAATTCAGTTCGTTGCTTTTTTTCAATATCAAAAATTTGACTAGTATCGGTTACTAATTGTTCTAATATAGAAATACAAAGATCTATTTCTGCTGAAGTCAATGCAGTTTTTATTCCTTTTACCTCCTTCTCCATATTAAATATCTCGTATTAATTTCTATAAAATAAGGCGCAAATATAGTTTTAAATATTGGTTGCTATTTGTTTTTTGTAATCTAGAGAATAAAAGTTTAATCAAAAAAAGAGGCTCAATGAAAAGTGAAGTTATCGCCAAACTGAACTAAGGGCTACTTCAAACTCTTTACAAACAGCCTCTTTTTATAAAAAATTCATTTATTCTGAAATTAACTCAAGCCCTTGATTGATACCTTTTTCAATTGCGGGCACACCACTTTGCATCCAAATTGGTTTAGGGGCAGCTTTTAAAAAATGATCAAAAAATTGAGCCATTCTTATGTTAAAATCTTTTCTGTTTTGAAATTTTAAAGGCCAATGTGGTTCATCATTATAATTTAAAAACCACGAAGGTTTACCCAATCTTCGTAACGCTGTAAAAAATTCAATTCCTTGATACCAAGGTACATGACCATCGGCATCGTTATGCATTATTAAAAGAGGTGTATTTATTTTATCGATATTAAAAATTGGAGAATTTTCTACATAACGCGTTGGAAAATCCCAAGGTGTTCCTGCAATTCTACTCTGTGTATGTTCGTATTGAAATTGTCTGCTCAATCCAGTTCCCCATCTAATTCCTCCATAAGCACTAATCATATTTACCACAGGCGCACCAGATTCTGCAGCCTTAAAAATATTAGTTTTAGTAACTAAATAAGCAATTTGATATCCTCCCCAACTATGCCCTTGAACGCCAATATTATTTTTATCAACAAACCCTTTTTCAATAAGGGAAGTGATTCCTGGAATAACACAATTATAGGCACTTTCTCCAGGATAACCTTCTCTATAAATAATATCTGGATTAAAAATTAAATAACCCCTACTAGCATAAAAACTGTAATTTATTGTTGATCTCCCAGCAGCAGGTGCTTTATGACTGTATAAATCATCAGAACTACGCTCGTAAAAATTAACAATCATTGGGTATTTTTTAGTAGGATCAAAATTTTCTGGTTTCACCAATAGTCCTGTTAGATCAATACCATCTAATGAAGTCCAAGTTACCAATTCTATAGTTCCCCAATTATAATCATTTTGTTGTGGATTAGCATCACTAATTTTAATTTGATTTTTAAAACTAAGATCTGTATAAAGTATATTTGGAAATTCCTCGAAAGTTTCTTTTGAAAAAATTATAGCATCACTTAGTTTCGACTTTATCGGATTTGAATATTTAAATTTTCCTTCAACAAGTTGTTTTCCTATGTTGATATTAGGAATAAACTCAAAAAAACCAGCACTTTTATCCATTTCATTAAATGTACTTAACAACCAATTCTTCTTTTTATCTAAAAATCGTTCTTCACTATCTAATTCAACAAACCTAAAAACTGTTTTACTTTCTCTCCCTTTTGTAAGTCTTGTTCCATTACCATTTTTGGGGTTAAACTCCCAAATATCATAGCGGTCGTACAAAATTATAGATTCATCATTTTTTGTCCAACCAGCTAATCCATAGGAATTTGGATAATCTGGCACATCATTTAATTCATCATAAAAAACGCTGTTCTTAATAAGATTCACTAATTTTCCAGAAGCTATCTCATATAAAAACCAACTACTTTCTGCCGAATTAAAACCAAATGCGAATTTACCTTCAGGACTCAGTCTAATTCTTCCTTTAACATTGGTTAGTATATTTTTTGTCCTACCATTTTCAATAGTTACTATCGCATAATCTCGAGCTCCACTTCCCTCCCATTGACTGACTAATTCATAAGGTAACGAGTTATTTGCTAAGGCATAAGCGCCATTTCCTTCATTGCCAATTTCTACATTTGGATAATTTTCTGTACCTAACTGAACCAATTTATTATTATTTAAATGAATGGCTGTTCTAAACGATTTTTTCTTATCGTCAGCAACTTGTAATTCTTGTTCGGTATACAAACGTGGTTCATCAAAAGTCCAAACTTCAACATTTACAATTTCTTCATCGAGTAATGTAGTGTCTTTTACTATTGGAGGCTTTGCTAACCCAAAATATAATTTTGAATTGTCTTTTGAAAATTCAATTTTCCCGTCTGAAGAAACAATAAATCCTTTTGGTGAAGTTGTAGCATCAAGAATTTTTTTAGCTTTTTCATTGCCTTCATGCCAAACATAAAGTTCATTTGGTCGTATTTGTACCTTTGTAGTATCTGCATCAACAATAAATGCCAATTTTTTACCATTATCATTAAATGTAAGTTGCTTATATTTGGCTTTTTCAGAAGTAAAAATAGAAGTTAATGTATTGTTTTCTAGGTTAAAAACATAAACTCCCTCTTTTTCAGTAGAATCTTTACCCGTTGAAGAAAAAGTTAAGTGTTTTCCTTCTTTTGCAAACGAATAATTTGTAACAAATTTAAACGTGTCTTGCCGTGTTGTAATCAAATTTCTTAAAACCAAATGATAACCGTTATCTTCATTAACTTTTTTAGGTGGTTTTATTTTTTTTGATTCATTTTCAGGTTTTTTTTCTTCTCCTTTTTTAACTTTTTTTGATGGCTCTACTTCATCTAAAAGGTATGCTACAAAACCGGACCATTTTGATGGTATTTTATATGATTTTACATTTCCAATTTTAGTAAATGTTTGATTGTTCAAATTATAAATACCCAAAGTATCTTTTGGTATTTTATTTTTTTTGACTTTTAGCCGTTTAAGCTCCTTAATACTATCTGCCCATGGTTTAATAGTAAAAAATACATTCTTTGAATCGTAAGAAAATTGACCTTTTGAAGCTCTATCATATTCAAAAATTAAAGAAGCATCTGGTTTTTTGATTTTCAATTTAGAATCCTTTTCTCCTTTTTCCAAAGAATATATAATATATGAACCATTAGGGGCTATAGATTCATCTTTTATAGTATTCCAAATATCAAAATCTTTGTGATCCAGTATTTTTTTTTGTGAAAAGGCGCTAACTGCAAATACAAACAGAAGAATTGTAAAAACTTGTTTCATTATTTAAATATTTATAAATAGCTATAAATATAAATGAAAAGATAAAATAGTGTAGCATAAATGTAAAAAAAAATACCTAATTTATAAAACACAATACGCTTTTGAATACTTGTCACAATAGCATTGTTTTTTTTGGCAAATTACAAACCTACCAATCTATTGGCATATAATCTTTTAAGAATTTTCCACACCAATGTTTTCCTGTATTTATGCCATCTATTAATGGATCCATAACTCTTGCAGCACCATCTACAATATCTAATGGAGGCTGAAAATCGTGAACTTCTGCTTTCTTTTTGGATAATTCAAAAGGATCTTCATCTGTAACCCAACCAGTATCCACAGCATTCATATAGATACCATCTTTCGCAAACGAAGATGCTGATGTATGCGTTAACATATTTAAAGCAGCCTTAGCCATATTTGTGTGAGGATGACGATCTTGCTTTTTAAATCGATGAAATTTACCTTCCATGGCAGACACGTTAATAATGTGTTTTTTTCCAGTATTTTCTTTCTTCATGATGTTTGAAAGACGATTGCAGAGCACAAAAGGAGCTACAGAATTTACAAGTTGAACTTCTACCATTTCGGTAGTTTCAATTTCTCCTAATTTTAACCGCCAACTATTGGTTTTACGCAAATCTACTTGTTGCAAATCAACATCCAATTTTCCTTCTGGAAATACTTCGCTTGCTGTTAAAGAATTGTCGAAACTATACGGTATTTGTGATAATTTTGCTGATGAACGCAATCCGATTCCTGGCTCTGGACTATGCCATGATACTGGTAATACATTGTTTTTACTACTTGCATCGGCTTTACTGCTTAAATTAGCTAATTCTTGCAAGCAACTATAATGGTCTTCCATCAGAGCTTGAGCGTTTTGAGGTAATTTTTCAAAGGGAAGTGTTTCATTTTCCATTAAATGAAAATAAAATCCTGAAGGTCTACGCACAGTTTGAGCGGCATTATTTATTAAAATATCTAAACGTTCGTACTTTTGCTCAATGTAATTACAAAAAATTTCGACACTTGGTATATGTCTTAAATCGAGACCGTGAATTTTTAATCTGTTTCCCCATTGTTTATAATCATCTTCTTTCGAAAATCGAATGGCAGAATCTGCTGGAAATCTAGTTGTTGCAACAACCGTAGCTCCTGCACGTAATAACATTAAAGTAATATGGTATCCAATTTTTAAACGCGAACCTGTAATAACAGCAACTTGACCAGTTAAATCGGTAGTTTGAAAACGTTTTGCATAATTATAGTCGCCACAATCTAAACACATTGTATCATAAAAATGATGCAATTTAGTGTATACTGCTTTACATACATAACAGTTTCTGGGTGATTCTAACTCATTTTCTTCACTATTAATTTGTGCTGGAGCGAGTAATTTTGGAGCCACAAAAATTGAAGCTTCTCTAGCACTTCGTATCCCTGTTTCTTTACGAGCATGTTTGTCTCGCGCAATCATTTTTCGCTTTGCAGTTTTATGTGCATCTTTCTTCCTTCGTGAAAAATCATCCTTCGCTGGTCTCGAAAGTTGACCAGCTGCTTTAAGCAATTCAATTCTTTTTTCTTCGGTAAGTTCAAAAAACTGATGAGAATCTGAAATTAACATATTTAATGTTGCAATACATTCATCAATTTGCTTTAGAGTCCTGCTTTTATTTATTATTTCAGGATTTTTCTCCATAAATAAATCTCTTATTAAATTTTATTAAAAAAAAATGAAATTATACAATAGTTACTCTCACTTTTTTATTTTTCAACTTGCTGTTATTCAATGTAGTTACAAGCTCTTTTGCAAGAGTAATTGGCACAGCCACGAAAGCACAATCTTGCTTTAAATCAATTAATCCTAACTGATCTTCGGTTAAATTTCCTTGTTTAAAAAACATTCCTGCTATATCTCCTTTTGAAATTTTATCTTTTCTTCCGCCAGAAATAAACAAAGTTTCCCAATATTGAGGCGTTCTTTTAACCTTTTCTTTCATTTTTTCTACACTCGAACTTTTAACAAATTCAGGTAAAATTTCTTCTTCCCATTTTAGCACATATGCAGTTCCTTTAGAATCTACTCGTGCGGTTCTTCCATTTCTATGTGTAAATTCATCAACTATTGAAGGAACTTCATAATGCACTACAAATTTCATTTCTGGAATATCTATTCCTCTTGCTGCCACATCGGTAGCAATAATAACCTGATAAGTTCTATTTTTAAGTTTAATTAAAGATCGTTCTCTTTCTTGCTGATCCATTCCTGCATAAAAACAACCATGACTAATTTTACTTTTAGTCAAAAAATCACTTATTTTAACAATACTTTCTTTGTAATTACAAAATACAATTCCTTGCTCATTTCCCACATAAATTAATAATTCTAAAAGCGTTTTTAATTTACTTTTTGAAGGTGAAACAACCGTTTTAATTGTTAATTTTTTATTTTTTAGTTGAAGGTAATCAAGTATAATTGGCTGATCTAAACGAATATACCCAGGAATTTTAGGTGCTGCTGTGGCAGAAGTTAAGATCCGTTTATTTATGCTTGGCAAGTAACTTAAAATATCTTTTATTTCACCATCTGATGCCACTTCAAAAGATTTATCAAACTCATCTATTACCAATATTTTAATGAATTTTGTAGAAAAGCGTTCTTGATTAAAATGATCTGCAATCCTTCCCGGTGTTCCAATAAGTATAGCTGGTGTATGTTTTAATTCAATTTTATCTTTAGAAATTGCTCTACCACCATAAATTGCATTCACTTTATAACCTGATCCCATAGAGCGCACAACTTGTTCTATTTGTATCGCTAATTCTCTAGATGGAACTAAAATTAAAGCTTGAACCTCGGTGCATTCTGGATCTAATAAGGTAATAATTGGTAATAAAAAAGCCAACGTTTTACCCGATCCTGTTGGCGAAAGTATGATGGTGTTGGTTGTTTTATCAATAACAGACAGGGCCTCTTCTTGCATCGTATTTAATTCAAAAATATTCAACTTTTCAAGAATATCCTGTTGCTCTTTTATTGTATTTGCCATAAATTTTATATTAACTACCTATTTTTATTCGATTTAATAACTTCTTCTTTTAAATTCGTAGAATTTGTACTTTGTAAAAGATAGTTTGCTACTACTTTCTCTATAAGTTCTTCTTTAGTTAAATGATGAAAAATAGTGTGAATTTTATTTTTAAACTCAGGTGAAACTGTATGATTAGGTTTGGTTTTAAATATTTTTTTAGCCCACAAAAGTCCATTATTTTCTTCAATACTTTGCGCATCAGCCTTTTTAAATTCTTTAAAGGTTATTCCTAAGGCTTTTTCAAAATCTTTTAATTCCTCAATTTCTTCTTTTTGTAACACCGTTAACGAAAATCCATTAGCCCCTGCTCTTGCAGTTCTGCCGCTTCTATGCACATAAGTATCATACACATCTGGCAAATGATAATTTACCACATATGATATTTCTTTTACATCAATTCCTCTAGCAGCCAAATCTGTTGCAACTAAAATATTGATATAACCTGCTCTAAATTGCTCCATAATTCGATCTCTAATTGGCTGCGTTAAACTTCCATGAATTGCCCCTGAGGAAAATTTATTGATCGCTAAGTTTTTCGCTAATTTATTTACAGCAGCTTTAGTTTTACAAAAAATGATACCTCGTTCTCCTTCTTTTGAAGCTAAAAAATGCATTAAAACATCCAGTTTTTCAATAGGTTCAACAACAACAAACTGGTGATCAATTCCTTGATGACCAACAGTTTCCATTTCAACACTAACCTGAATTACATGTTTAGACATATAATTTTGCACCAATTGTTTAATGGTGCCAGGCAATGTGGCAGTAAACAAAAATGTTCGTTTATTTTTTGGAAGTTCTTTTACTATTTCATCTAAACCATCTTTTAAGGAGCTAATCATTTCATCTGCCTCATCAAGCACTAAATAGTTAGCATTTTTGATATTGATGGCATTACGTTTTATCAAATCAATCAATCTTCCGGGAGTAGCAACTACTAAATGTGTATCACTTTTCAAACGCTCCATTTGAGGTTTAATTGAAATTCCTCCACAAATTGAGGCTATAGAAACAGTTGGTAAATAAGTAGCAAAAGAAATTAAATTAGTATATATCTGCTGCCCTAACTCCCTTGTTGGAACCAAAATAACAGCCTGTATGCTTTTATTATCTTTATCAATCAATTGCAACAATGGCAAGCCAAAAGCAGCAGTTTTACCTGTCCCCGTTTTTGCTAAGCCTACAAAATCATCCTTTTGGAATAATAATATTGGAATTGTTTTTTCTTGAATTTCTGTGGGTTTAGAAAATTTTAAATCGGCTAAACTTTTTTGAAGTGGAGCTATAATTCCTAAATCTGAGAACTGTTTTAACATAAAATAAATTTCGGCAAATATAGGCACTCTTTTTCAGTGAAGCACAATTAATCATACTTCAAACAAATTATACTTTTGATTTTTAAATTATTAAGAAAAAGAATTATTTAGAAAACCTAGAGTAAAGAATTAATTTCTTTTTGGTATTTATAAAAAAGACTCCTGTTAGTAACACAATTGCCGCAATAATAGATTGTTTGGTGATTTGTTCATTTAAAAAATAAGAACCTAAAAATAGGGCTATAATAGGATTTACATAGGTTGAGGTTGCTACTTTTTCAGGCGAAACAGTGCGCAATAAAAAATTAAATGCTGTAAAAGCTACAATACTTCCAAAAATAATAAGTAATAGCATCGAAATTTGAACAGAACTACTCCAAACAAATGGACTTGTCCACTGCTCTCCAAAGGCTAAACTTGCTATAATCAACATCACTCCACCAGTAACCATCTGATAACCCGTATTTACAAAAAAATTGGAATGTAAATCCGCTTTTGCAACAAATAAGCTTCCATAACTCCAACTTATCATACAAGCAAAAATCATTATCATTCCTAAAATAGTACCTTCCTGACTTATTAATTCCTTTTGTGCTACCAATAAATATATTCCTATAACACCTAATATGACACCAATAACAGACATTGGTTGTATTTTTTTACCCTGAAAAACACGCATTAAAATTAAAACAACTAATGGTTGCGCTGAAATTTCCAAAGCAGCAAACCCACTATCTACATATTTTAATGCCCAAACTACTGTACCATTCCCGAATGTTAGAAATAAAAATCCAGCTATAGCACTATTAAGTAATTGAATACGAGTTATGTACAAGCTAATTCCCATTAATTTTGAAATTAAAAAAATAAGTAATCCTGCACTTATAAATCGTACCGATGCTAACATAAACGGAGGTAACTCGTTTACAGCCACTTTATTAAGCATATAAGTTGATCCCCAAATAACATAAATCGAAAAAAAAGCGAGTATAATAAGAACCGTAATTCGAGACAAACCTATATAATTTTAAAATTTGATATTATTTTTTTTGAATCATCAATATTAAGTAAAACTATTTAATAAAAATTAGAAATGGAGCTTTTAAATTTATAGGATTAATTATTTTTTTGTTAATTTTGCTCCTTATTAAAATAATTAAATTTAACTTATTTTAATGATTAAAATGATATTTAAATAATTTCAGCTTTTATATTATTGCATCCGTTTAAATAATAAAATTGCAGAATATCCTTAATTAAAATATTAACCTAGATTACTGGGTTTCATAATGAAGAAAAGAATTTTAATAGTAAATAGCGGTGGAGATTGTCCTGGGATGAATGCTGTAATTAGAGCTATTGTTAAGCGTGCACATCAGGAATCCGATTGGGAAATTATAGGTAGCATAAATGGTTTTGACGGTATTTTATCTGAACCTCTTGAAATAATTCGGCTAACTGAAAAACGTGTCGAAGGTATCCATCCACAAGGAGGAACTATTTTAACAACAAATAATACGCGCAACCCATATAACTATCCAGTAGTTCAAAAAGATGGATCAATTAAAAATGAAGATGTTTCAGATAAACTTATATACAATCTTAAAGTTTTTGGTTTTGATGCAGTTATCCATATTGGAGGAAATGAATCTCATAAAATTTCACTTAAATTATATCAAAAAGGCGTAAATATAGTTGGAATTCCAAAGACAATTAATAATGATTTAGCAATAACCGATTATTCATTTGGCTTTCAAACGGCCGCTCAAGTTGCAACTGAAGCTGTTGATAAATTAATAACTACAGCAAGATCACACAATCGTGTTTTAATTTTGGAAGTTATGGGGAGAGATGCAGGTTGGATTGCCTTACATGCAGCAATTGCAGGAGGTGCAAATGTTTGTTTGATTCCTGAAATACCATTTAATATGGAAAAGGTTGTAAAGAAATTGACTTCAAAATATTCAACATATGGTCGTGGTTATGCAAATATTGTTGTAGCAGAAGGTGCTCATTTCAAAGATGGAGATGGTAAGATTATTCAAGGAAGTATTGCTCGAAAAATTGCGGCAAAATTAAAAGAAATAAATTTTGAAGCTGATGTTAGAGAAACTATTCTTGGTCATTTACAACGTGGAGGAAGTCCTATAGCATTCGATCGCATTTTAGCAACAGAACTAGGAGTGAAAGCCTTTGAATTAGTAAAAGAAAAGAAATTTGGAACTATGGCTATTCATAAAAATTCTGAATTATCACAAATATCTTTGGAAAAAGTTATAAATCAATATAATAAAGTTGAATTATCACATAATTTAATTCACACCGCTAAAGGAATAGGCATTAGTTTTGGCGATTAATATTTATTTTAGAATAGACAATAATATAAAAAATATATAGGGAATAATGAAGAAAAAAGCATTAGTATTAACAGGCGGAGGAGATTGCCCAGGATTAAATGCAGTTATAAGAGGAATCGTAAAACGCGCTGCCCAAACTGAAGATTGGGAAGTGGTTGGTAGTATACAATCGTTTGATGGTGTTTTGCGCGAACCTACAGAATTAATTGAGTTAACTGAGAAAAGAGTTTCTGGCATTCACTATCAAGGAGGTACCATCTTAGGAACTACAACAAAAGGTGGACCACTTGCTTGGCCCGTTAAAGAAAATGATGGAACATGGTCATTTATAGACCGTTCAGACGAAATGATTCGTAAATTAAAATACCTAGGGATTAATGCTGTTATTAGTATTGGTGGCGATGGTTCTCAACGTATTTCTCAAGTTCTTTTTGAAAAAGGCCTCAATATTATAGGCGTACCTAAAACAATTGATAACGATTTATCGGCAACCGATTATACTTTTGGATATCAAACAGCTGTACAAATTGCTACTGAAGCAGTAGACAGATTAGTAACTACCGCCGCATCACATAACCGTGTAATTATACTTGAGGTTATGGGTAGAGATGCAGGTTGGATTGCTTTAAGTTCGGCTATTGCAGGTGGGGCAGAAATCTGTTTGATTCCTGAAATACCGTATGATGTAAATAACGTTCTTAAAGTTATCAATAAACGTTTCCAAAATGGAAAAGGGCATGTTATTATTGTTATTGCGGAAGGTGCTAAACCTAAAAATGGAGATATTTTATCTCAACAAAGTGATGAAGTTGGTAATGCAAATTTAAAATTAGGAGGTGTAGCTAATAAATTATTGAAAGATTTAAAAGCGGCTGGCTGTGATGCTGATATGAGAGAAACTGTACTTGGTCATTTGCAACGAGGTGGTGTACCAATTGCATTCGATCGTATTTTAGCAACTCAATTTGGTGTTAAAGCAATGGAATTAGCTTTAGAAGGAAACTACGGTAAAATGGTTGCATATCAACACCCTAGTATTGTAGCCGTTCCATTTTTAGAAGCAATAAGTAAGTATAATGTTGTAAAACAAAACTCTTCATTAGTAAAAACTGCACGAGGAATTGGAATGAGTTTTGGTGATCACTAATATTTTTATTTTTTTTATTTAAGCACTTCAAATTCAATTTATTTTAAAAATTGAAATAATATGAGGTGCTAAAATTAAAAAGACCTTTAGCACTTACATTATTTTCTCCTTCAAAAGCATTTGGAAAGTTTTGGATATAGCCTATCTCAAATTGAAAATTTTTAATTGAAACTTCTAATGGAATCAAAAGTTGGGTATTGACTAAATCAAATACTTCCTTTGGTTCATAAATAATTCTAGGCAAATCTCTTATTAGAACTATTCTCCATATATCTATAATCTGATTTGCTACAATAAAATTTAGCTGTGGTTTAAAACTTATAATTACACTTTTTGATTTTGCAATTTTTACTAGACCAAACGTAGAAGAAACAAATTGAAATGCTTTTTCATCTCCAAAAATATAAGAAGCTGTTACTTTAGTTCCAAAATCAGCGTTATTTGTTTTTACACCAAAACCAAAATCGAGCGTGTTACTATAAATTGCATCCTCTTTTTCGTTAAAAAAGAATTTTGAGTACCCAAATTGATAATTAAAATTTTTATGCTTACCAACACTTTTTCCAAATCCAATAAATCCAATGGTTACATCCCAATGAGGTTCAAATTCACCATAATAATTTCCTGCTAAACCAGTATAAAATCCACCGCTGGTTGCATACGTAATTTGTGGTGCTATATTGTATTGATCAACCCCAATATCTCTTCCAGAAAAATAAGTATTACTGTTATAATCAAGTGAAATATTTATGATTTTGAAAGATCCTAATTTCTCTAATTCATTTTCTAAAATTAAATTTTCAGCCAAAATAGCATCAACTATTTCATCCACTTTTTCATTTTCAGTTTCCTGAGAAAATCCATTAAAGAATATTAAAAAAAGAAATGAAAATGAAATATACTTTACCATATAAAATTAAAATATAAAAAAAGTAGCCGATTTACGACTACTTTGACATAACGAAAATAATAAATTGTTCTTAATTATTTCGTATTCGACGAAGTTTTCTTCTTTCTAAAATTAGTTCTCTCAGTTCTTTTCTATCTCTAATATTATTATCCATAAAAAACTCAGCTCTCAACCTCCTTCTTTGTTCATCGGTAATTGTAGCATTAAATAATTCTCTTCGAGTTCTAACTTCTTCCCTATTCATTTCCAAAACTCTTTTTTGATGAAGTGTTAAAGAAGCCATCAACAATTCTTGACGTTCATCTTTTGTTTTTGTTTGATCTTTTAGCAATTCTAATTGATCTTTAGTCAATGTTGTTTTAAAGGCTTCTCTATGTTTCATCAGCAGTTTTTTGTGCGCTTCCAACATTTCAAATTGTTTTGGCGTTAAGTTACTTACTGCATCATCAGATTGTGAATAAGCGGTAGTTCCAAACAAAAGAACACTGTAAACAAAAACAACTATTATTTTTAAAGATTTCATATTATTTTTTGTTTTATTCAATATTTCAAGATTTAGACTTTAATATATTGAAATAGTTTAATTTAAATTAGTAATCAATAAATCGTCTATTAGCTGATTATCTAAATAAACATCTAATTTTTTTCCTTCAACAAAAAGAGAGGTCAAAGTAACATCTTTTAACGTTGGAAATAAGAACAATGCATCTTCAATAATTAAACTTTCAACCACATAGTTACTAATTGATGCATCTACACTTTCATCGTCTTCAAGCAATAAAGATATTGTTTCCTCATCAGAAAAATTATCTTGTACTGAGTTAATAGCACTATCTACAGCAACTCTATTTGTGCTAAATGCAAAATCTGGGTTAAAATAATTAATAGATAAAAGTATTAATAAACTCGCAGCTACGGTGCTAACAACATATTTATACCTCGAAATTAATGAAATAATTTTTAATTCTTTCTTATTTGTTTTTTCTAAAATTTTAGAAGAAATATTTTTAAGATAGTCTTTAGGAACAGTATATCCAAGTTGTTCAAAGTGAACATCCTCTAAAATATTTTCATTTATTTTTTGTTGAAGCGTTACTCTAAAATTCTCAAAATAATCTTCAGGTATCGTAAACCCTAACTTTGATTGATGGTTATTTTGGGCGCTATGTTTTTTCTCTTTTTTCATTATGTTATATTAGACCGAAATTTTTAGAAATGGTTTAATTTGATACTAGAAATTCCTCCAATTTTTTTACTGCAATATGATAAGATGCCTTTAAGGCTCCTTCCGTTGTACCTAAAATATCAGAAATTTCTCTAAATTTTAATTCATCAAAATACTTCATTTTAAATATTATTCCCTGTTTTTCAGGTAATTTTTCAACAGCTTTATGCAATTTCAATTTTATTTCATCACCATCAAAATAAACATCTTCTATTAAATTATTAATCATTTTATTTGAAATTTCTTCTGAAGAAATTGATGCTTTTTTTTGTCGTTCACTCAACAAGTTCATAGACTCATTATATGCAATTCTATACATCCAAGTATGTAATTTACTCTCTTGATTAAATGAGTGAATGCTTTTATATATTTTTATAAATGTGTTTTGCAACACATCATCAGCATCTTCATGAACAAAAACCAATTTTCGAATATGCCAATACAACCGTTGCTGATAGGTGTTTAAAAGAAACTTAAACGCAAGATCTTTTTGTTTTTCATCTCTTAAAGCAATAATTAGTTCTGTCTCTGTGTACAAAATAGTTTGGGGATTATTATAATTGTCTGGTTTAGACTCTAAATTTAGTAAATAGTTTAATTCTTAAACACACTAAATCAAAAAACTCAGCCAAATGGCTGAGTTTTTAATTTACATTTTTAATGTGTAACCCGTCCTGGAGTATAAGGCGCTCCTGATTTTTTAAGTAATTCTTCTAAATTTTTCAAATCAACTTTATACAAAACATCTACCTTTTGCTGAATTATACTAAATTCTTCCTTTGCAATTTTATAGCTGTCCATATGTGTTTTTGTTGGCGAAGATGTTGAATATTTTTGCTCATATAAAACACTTCCAATCCTATTTGTTACACTTGGTTTCTGATCAATATCCAATTTATTTTTAACAGAATCTCCATATAACAACGTATTTACATCTTTGATATCAGCTTCCAATTTTAGAACTTTATTGTACAAATCAGCTAACGGCAACTCTGCAATTTTAATAGCTTCTTTAATATATTTAACTTTATTTCTCATTTCACTTATCATACTTTGTGAATTTTCAATTTCAGCATTTAAAGCGGCTACATCTCTTTGAAAAGTAACTTTTTTCGCTCTATCATCTGAAGGCATTACTGTATTATTTAAGCTTTTAACTTTAAATTCTACCGGTGCCACTAACTGTTTCATTAAACCGTCCTTGAATAAATCCAATTCAATAGTATAAACACCTGGAAGCACTAGAGACCCTTCCTTTTTACCTGCAAACGGATTGTAAAATGATGATTCTGAAAGATTTACAGGCGTTTGCTCTTCAAAACGTAAATTCCAATTAAAACGTTGTAATCCAAAAGTAGGCTTTTGAGTAATTTTTTTAACCACCATCCCCTTATCATTTTTAATTGTAAATACCAACAACGGTGCAATCTCATTTGTTTCTGCTTTTAGTTCACTATAACTTGGATATGGTGTGTCTTTATTTAGTTTGTTTAAGGCCTTATCTTTCTTCTTTCTAATTTCCTCAATAGATTCATATTTATCGTTGTAATAAAAAGTAATAAGCGCTTCTGGACCTAAATTTGGAGCACTATAAAAATTATCTCCTTGAAAAGACTTACCAGGTAAACCAAGTGGTACACTTTTTTCCCACATTAACACATCACGAATAGGGTAAATTTCTGCTTTTTTCGAAGGAATTTTATTTTCAATAGTTCGTAATGAAGAATAATCATCAAGCACAAAAAATCCTCTACCAAAAGTTCCAATAACTAAATCGTTTTCTCGTTCTTGTATTGCCATATCGCGTACCAAAATTGTAGGTAATCCACTTGCTAATTTTTTCCAATTTTTACCCCCATTTGGCGAAAAGAAAGCACTAAATTCTGTACCGCAGAAAATTAAATTTTTATCTATATGATCTTCTTCAATAGTATAAATACTCCCTCTTTCTGGTAAATTATTACTTATGCTAAACCACGTTTTTCCTTTATCAACAGATTTAAAAATATAGGGTTTAAAATCTCCATATTTATGATGATTGAATGCAACATAAATTACATTTACATCGTGTTTTGATAAGTACACACTGTTAACATAGGATTGTTGAGGAGCTCCAATAATATTGTCAATTTTTCTCCATGAAGTACCGCTATTTTCAGTAATATGAATTAATCCATCATCGGTACCAACAGCAATTAAATTTTCATCAATTTTTGATTCAGACAAAGCTACAATAGCCCCGTAAGGGGATGTAGATTCATTTTTCATAACAGCATCTATCCCTAATACTCTATCAAAAACTTTTAAGGTATTTCTATCTATTTGCCTGCTTAAATCTTCACTTATTACTTCCCAGCTATTTCCATAATCATTTGATCTAAACAATTTATTAGCAGCAAAATACAATCGTCCCGATGCGTGATTACTTACCGCCAAAGGGGCATCCCAATTCCATCTATATGCATTTTCATCTTTTCTTTCTTTTGGCTGTATTCCAACTTCTTCTCCACTTAATTTATCGTAACGCACTAAAACTCCATACTGCGATTGTGCATATACAATATTCGAATTTTTTGGATCTACTTGCGATTCAAATCCATCACCTCCATGTGTAATAATCCAATCTTGATTTGTAATTCCATGGTCTGTTATTACTCTAGAAGGCCCTCCTAAACTAAAATTATCCTGAGTTCCTCCATAAATGTTATAAAATGGCAATGCATTATCTACGGCGACTTTATAAAATTGGGTTACAGGTAAATTTTCTTTAAAATCCCATGTTTTTGCTGCATCAAAAGTTTCATAAATTCCACCATCACTACCAACTAGCCAATGTTTATTATTTTTCGGATTAATCCACATAGAATGATTATCAACATGCTTAAAATCTTCTCCAACCAATTGAAAAGTTTTTCCTCCATCTTTACTAACAGACATCCAAGTATCCATAGAATAAACTGTATTTTCATCTATTGGATCACTAATTATTTCTTGATAATAATTTCCACTCGTTGTATGAGGCCCTCTTTTTTCCCAACTTGCACCTCTATTTATAGATCTATAAAAGCCTCCTTTACCTTCTGCAGATTCAACTATAGCATAAATTATTTCTGAATTTGCGGGAGACATAGAAAGACCTATTCTTCCTAATTCAGTTGACGGTAATCCTTTATTTATTTTATTCCAAGTTGTTCCACCATCAACGCTTTTATACATGCTAGACCCTGGACCTCCACCAACATAAGTATATACATGCCTTCTTCTTTGCAAGGCTGAAGCATATAATACTTCAGGATTTTTAAAATCCATAATTACATCATTTACACCTGTATGTTCATCAATAGTTAAAACAGCTTGCCAGTTTTTTCCACCATCAATAGTTTTATACAACCCTCTTTCGCCTCCTTTACTCCAGAGTGGTCCTAAAGAAGCTACATATACAATATCTGAATTTGTAGGATGAACAATAATTTTTCCAATATGTTCACTGGTTTTCAATCCCATATTTGTCCAACTTTTTCCAGCATCATCAGATTTATATACTCCATCACCATAATTTACCGAACGTTGATTATTATTCTCACCAGATCCAACCCAAATAACGTTAGGATTGTTTGGGTCTATAGTAACGCAACCAATAGAATAAGAACCTTGGCTATCGAAAATTGGCTCGTATGAAACCCCTGCATTTACAGTTTTCCATACTCCTCCTGCAGATGTTGCAACATAATATTCAAAAGCATTTGTTTCATTTACTGCAATGTCTGAAATTCGACCAGAGGTAAGTGCTGGTCCAATATTTCTCCACGCTAAACCATCCAGACTAATACTATCCAATGGTTGTTTTTCTGTCTTTTTATTTTTTTGTGATTGTACCGTTTGAAAAGAAGTAAAAATCAAAAAAAGAAAAAAATATATTTGTTTATTAGACATTATGAAAAATTTAAAGTTAAAGGTTAAATTTAGATAAATTAATTTTTATACAGTGTTATTATTATCACATGAATTGATAGCTTTTATGCATAAAAAAACCCGATTATTACACCGGGTTTTAATAATTACTCTTTTATAAACTCTTCAAAAGTTTTAATTTTTAAAGAAGTTAGTTTACTTTTTTTCTTGAGAACTTCAAAATCCGATTTAGCTTTTTCGAATCGTTCTACAATAATATCCAAACTTTCTAATTCAGAATTAGATGGTTTATCATAACTGTTTGATAATTTACTAAATAAATCAGTCATTTTTTCCCTTAATTGTGGTTCTGCAGAACCCACATAGTTATCTCCAGTAGTTATCACTAAAGTTTCTTTTAATGAATTTAATGATGCTAAAAGTTTTTTGTTAGCCACTGGAACATTTAAAATAATTTCATCCAATTCATATACTAAATAAGCCAACTCCTGAGTCATATCATACATTTTCATTATAGTAGTATATTTAAACTTACGTTCTTCATCATTTAATTTTGAACTTTTATCGTAAACCAATTCAAATTGATGCTCAAAAGTATCTTTCCCTTTTGTAATTATTGCTTTATACGAACCCGCTGGTACTCTAGGCGATGTAAAACCACCAAAACTAAACGTTTTCCCTTTTGCAACTTTTGGCTGTTTAATACTGTAATTCCAGTTAACAATATTAATTCCTTTTGCTTTTCCTGGGCTAATTTCTGAAATTAAATTACCTGCCATATCCTTAATTTCTAAGGTCATTTTTCCAAAAGTATGACGCTTTGGTAATAAATATTTTAATTGAAATGCTTTGGTAGGATTTTGACCAACAAATTGAGTTTCTGTTCCAAATGAACCCGCAAACTCATTTTGATCTACCATAACTGTTGGCTTGGATGCGAAGAAATGCAAGGCTTTTTCCATGGTGGCAGAGGTAACATCTCTTAAAGGTGATATATCATCAATTATTATAATACCACGACCGTGAGTTGCCAAAACTAAATCATTGGTTTGTTCCTGTATTTCAATAAAATGAACTGCCACAGACGGCATGTTATTTGTGAATTTACTCCATTGTTTACCACCGTCAATAGTTACATATAAACCAAATTCAGTACCTAAAAATAATAAATCAGGATTTACAAAATCTTCCTGAATATTTCTTACAAAACCAACAACATCTGTGCTAATAATATTCTTCCAAGTTTTTCCAAAATCAGTGGTTTTATATGTGTAAGGCTTCATATCGCCTGTTGTATGACCTTCAAAAACAGCATATGCAGTTCCTTTATGATGAACACTTGCATCAATATGGTACACCCAAGTATTTTTTGGTAATCCTGCAATGTTAAGAGAAGTATTTACCCAAGTTTTACCTCCATTCTGAGTTACTTGCACATTTCCGTCATCGGTTCCAACCCAAATAATATTTTGGTCTAGAGTCGACTCTGCAATTGTAAAAATAGTCGTATGATTTTCGGCACCTGAATTATCTGCTGATAAACCTCCTGAACCTTCTTGTTGTTGTTTTGATTTATCGTTAGTGGTTAAATCTGGCGAAATTATTTGCCAAGTATTTCCCATGTCTTCTGATTTATGCAAAAACTGACTTCCCATATAAAACCTGTCTGGTTGATGTTTACTAATAGCCATTGGGGCATTCCAATTAAAACGTAATTTTGGATATCCCTTTTGTGGCAAAGGCTGAATAGTTTTAATTAGCTTATTATCAACATCATATCTCCATACATTTTCAGCACCTTGCATTTCAGAATAAATAATATTTTTAGTCGGGTGTTTAAGTACTCTAAAACCATCACCACCTCCAATTGGATTCCAATCTCTTGCTTCAATGCCTCCAGCTGAAGATGAAGGTCCATACCACGAACCATTATCTTGCAGTCCACCATATACATTATAAGGTGTTGCATTATCCACACTTACATGATAAAATTGGGATAAAGGTAAATTTTCTACAATTTCCATAGTTGTTCCCTGATTCCAAGAGCGATAAACACCTCCATCAGTACCAACATACATTCTGTCTGAATCTTTTATATCAAAAATAATGTCATGGATGTCACTATGCATATTTCCTAAATTTTTAAAAGTTTTACCACCATCTTTAGAAATTGAACCAGAAAGACCTCCCTTAACAACTATATCAGGATTTTTTGGATCCACTACAATTTTAGAAAAATAAAATGGTCTAACAGTAATGCCAAAATCGTTGTTCAATTGGTTCCAGCTCTTTCCTGCATCATCACTTCTATACAACCCTTTTTTAACATCGCTTTCAGCTTCAATTACAGTATAAAGAATATTTGGATTTGAGGGAGCGACTGCAATTGCCAATCTACCTAATTTTCCTTCAGGAAAACCAGTATGAATTTTATTCCATGTTTTACCTGCGTCTGTAGATTTATATAGCGCACTGTTTAAACCTCCAGAGTCAAAAGACCAACCAGTTCGTCTAAATTCCCACATAGATGCGTAAAGTATTGACGGATTAGTAGGATCCATTGTAAAATCTGCACAACCAGTTTTTGGATTTACATATAAAATTTTATTCCAAGTGGTTCCTCCATCAGTTGTTTTATAAACCCCTCTTTCTTCGCTATCAGACCATAAAGCACCCAAAACGGCTACATAAATTTCATTTGAATTTTTAGGATTTACTATAATGTTAGAAATGCGTTCCGATTTTTCAAAACCTATTTTAGTCCAGTTCGCACCTCCATCAACAGATTTGTACATTCCATCTCCCACAGAAACACTGTTACGAGTCCACGTTTCACCGGTGCCAACATAAATTACATTATCTGGATTTGTTGGATCAACAGTAACTGCTCCAATAGATTGGCAATAATCGTCAAAAATGGGATTAAATGTAGTTCCAGCATCGTTTGATTTCCATACACCACCACCAGCAGTACCTGCATAAATTATGCGTGGATTGGTTGGGTGAACTTCCATATCATTAATTCTTCCGCTCATTAAAGCTGGTCCAATATGACGAGCTCTTAAGTCGCCAAAAATCTCACCAGCAGCAATTCCTTTCTCTTCTTGTCCTTTACTTTCAAAAGTAAAAAGTACCAAAAGACAAGGTATTAAAATCAATAATTTTTTCATAAGTTTGGATTTAGATAAATAAAAAATCCCCAATTATCATTTGAGGATTTTTATTAATTTATATTTTAGTTTCCACTTGGAGTTGCTGGTGTTTCTTCTGGAAATAGAAAAGCTTTTTCATCAACCTTTGGATTTAGTTCTATTTTTTTAATAGAAATTGCTTGACCTGCTTGCCCTTTTAACCCCTGAGACATAGAAAATGGAAAAAACAATCCTTCAATTTCTTGATAATCACTCATTTTAATTTCACTCATTTGCCCTTTCATTGGTCCTGATTTTATTTCGTTATGAACAGCTATAGGTACAAAATTCTCCTTGTCAAAATAATAAAATGTAATATTATCTTCTAACTTACCATCAACCGTTAATGGTTTTTTTACCAATTTTATTTTAAATGTGTCTGCACCATCAATAGTTTCAGAACCCATTAATTCAACTGTGTAACCACTGGTTTTATAATTTAAAAATGGGTCAGGAAAATCATTGATTGCTAATTTTGCATTATCTGTATTTTCTTTATCACTTTTTTCAGCTTTTTGAGTCATAAAATTATGGCTCCACAATGTCTCTCCATCAAAAACACCTTGCTTTATTTCTTTTCCTTGAAAATTTATAACTGTCATTTGCTTACCGCCCTTTAACTGAGTAATTTCTATAGGAATAATCATTCCTTGGTTAACTTCGGCATACATTTTAACACCCGTTAATTTTTTCCAATTATCAACACCTCCTGTATTTTCGAAATAACTAGCAACTACTTCTTCTGCTGTTTGAGCATTCATTTGAAAAGTAATTCCTAGAAACAAAGCAATTACTAAAAAATTTAATTTTTTCATGATTTTTATTTATTTGTTAATTTTTATTTGACAATATATGACGCACAATTTACAAATTTGTTACCAACAATGATCTTTTTTTAATTTTGTTGGATAACTATTGATGTTAAATTTCAGTTAATTTAAATGAAATGCTTTCACCAGCACCTTTTTGAGCAAGTATACAAATAGACCTTTCAGACAATTGTAATACTCGAGGATACCCCCCAGTAGTTTGTGCATCTTTCATTAAAACAATTAAATTTCCAGACGGAATTAATTGAATTGTTCCAGGTAAAACTGGATTTGTAATGATGCTTTTTGAATGAGGTAAAACTGCTTCATTGAAATAATAACCCATTCTGCTATTTTTTACAGAAATAGTATAAAATGCCTTAATTATTTTATTCATTTCCGACGAAGAAAATAAATTAAAATCGGGTCCTTTATAAACTTCAAGTATAGATGTTTCAAAAAATAATTTCTTAAAAACTATTTGACTATTTACTAGATGATTATTATTTTCGATTTTGAATTCATCAAAAGGGATTATTGATCCTTTTTTACAATTAATTTCTGGGGTAATTTCTTGAAATAAAGACCTGCTATTTAAAATTTTAATTGATTTAAATCCATTTTTTACAGCCAAATACGTACGAACTCCTACTATTGAAACACCAAATGATAAAATATCTCCTTTTGCAACTGTATAAACTTTGTTTAAACGTATCAAATCAGCGTTTAAATAAATGAGAGAAGTTGCTCCAGTTATAGCAATAATGGAGGAATGAAGAAATTCAATTTTAGGCCCTATTAAAGTAATTTCTAAAACGGCATCATCTAAATGGTTATTCAATAAAGAATTTGCTAAAGATGCTGAAATAGAATCCATTACCCCACCATTTGGTACTCCATAATTTCGAAAACCAAATCTTCCTGTATCTTGAATGGTTGTAAATAAACCTGACTGTAAAACTTTAATCATAGCCGCTATTCTATTTGCAAAAATGTAAAAATATCAATTGGATCGTGAATCATTTTAAAATACTCTTTTTTAGAAATTTGGTAAAATTGCAGCGTATCATTTGGCATAATTTCAATTGGAGGATTCTGGAATGCGTTAAACAACTGAATTGGTGTTTTTCCAATAACATGCCATCCTCCGGGAGAATTTTGTGGATAAATTCCTGTTTGATTACCCGCAATGGCAACACTTCCTTTATCTACATTGTTACGTGGAGTATCTCTACGTGGAATTATTAAATTCTGATTTAGTTCGCCTAAATATAAGAAACCGGGTAAAAAACCAATTCCATAAACCGTATATTTTTGATTGATATGAAACTCAATAATTTGTTTAATTTCAAGCTGTTTAAACGTTGAAATATAAGATAAATCTATGCCAAATTCTAGATCATAACAAACTGGAATATTCCAATTATTTCTTTTGATTACATCAAATTTCATTTTGGAGTATAACTCTTGCAATTCTGACTTTAAAGTGTTAAAATTAATTATTTTTTTATTATATATAATTAATAATGAACAATATACAAAATTTATATCAACAATTTGTTCAGTCTTGTTTTTTCGTATAATTATCGAAAAATTAGAAATATCTTCCAAAATTTCTTTTGAAATTAAACTAGGCCACTCTATTAAAACAGCAGATGGTGAATATTGTTTTATGTGTATTTTATAGTTTCCCATTATATTATTCAAACTTCAAATTTGCATGCAAATATTTAACTATTTCAATAGCATTTGGGGTATCTGAATGGACACAAAAAGTGGTTGCCTTTATTGGAATAATATCGCCTGTTATTGATTTTACTTTTTGTTCAAAATAAATTTTTTTAACCTGATTTAGAATTTCTTCTAAATTGGTTAGTACCGCATTCGGTTTGTTTCTTGAAACCAATGATAAATCTGAATTATAACTTCGATCAGCGAAAGCTTCATAAATAATTGCAAAATTATTTTTTATTGCTATTTTTTCAATTTCAGAATTAAAAGGAACAATAAGTTTTACGAAATTTTTATAAGGCAATACCGCATTTAAAAATTGATGCGCTAATGCTGCGTCCTTAAAAATGTCGTTATATAATGCCCCATGAGGTTTTATGTGATAAAGGGTTCTTCCAAGTTTATTTATTATTTCTTGTAAACTATTCACCTGATTTTGAATGATATTTTTAAAATCTTGTTCATTCATTATTATTGATTTTCGCCCAAAATTTCCTTTGTCGGGATATGATGGATGTGCACCAATATGTACATTGTTTTGCATTGCCAACTTCACAACTTTTTCCATAGTTACAACATCTCCAGCGTGTCCACCACAAGCAATATTACACGATTGAATAAAAGGCATTAATTCAGGTTCGTTATCAAACCCTTCACCTAAATCGCAATTGATATCAATTTTTTGCCTTACCACAGTTCAAACACTTTTAAAATACTTTTTAATCCAAGCAAAAAAGTTATCGCAATTATAGCAATGGCTATACTATTTTGAAGTAAACTATTTTTATAAATCCCTAAAATACCTGATTTATTAACAATCCATACTAAAAAAATTGCAACTATTGGCAACAAAATACCATTTGCAACTTGTGCAAATTTTATAATTTTAATTGGATTTAATTGAATTGATGAAAACAAAACACCTATTAAAAGTATCGAAATCCAAACTATTCTAAATTTAGACCCTTTTAAATTTGAATCCCAACCAAAACAACTTTGAGCAACATAAGATGCAGCCAAAGGTGCTGTTATTGCAGAAGTTACTCCAGCTGCAAATAAACCAATTCCTAAAAAGTAAGTTGCAAAATCGCCGTATAATGGTTCCAACCCTTTTGCAAGATCTAGTATACTCTGAATTGAATTTCCTTTAATAGCAGTTGCAGCAATTACAATTGCCATAGAGACTATTCCGCCCAATATAATTGAAATGAATGTGTCAATTTTAGCATATTTTAAATCAGACGGTTTTTTCCATTTTTCCTTAACCAAAGCAGCGTGTAAAAAAAGATTATATGGAACAACAGTTGTACCTATTAATCCAACAATTGTTAATAAACTGTTTTCTGGAAATTGAGGAATAAACATTCCTTTTAAAACCAATTCCAGTGATGGTTTAGTCATAATTGCAGTAATTATAAACGAAAAACTCATAATTATAACCAACGCAACTAAGCTTCGTTCAAGAAATTTATAATTCCCAATGTACAAAACTAAAAATGCAAAAAATCCAATAATAAATGGAATATACTTAAAGGGTAAACCTGAAACTAAACCAGAAACTCCCAATGAAGCCCCACTAATATTTCCAGCTTCATAAGCTGCATTGCCAATAACGATGGCTCCTAAAATTAAAATAACAGCTACCTGTTTTAGAAAAGGCGATTTTATTTCATCTTTAATTAAAATAGCCAGTCCTTTTTGTGTTACTATTCCAACTCTTGCAGCCATTTCTTGTAAAACAACAGTTGCAACTATTGATAGTGTTAATGCCCACAGCAATGTAAATCCAAAATTAGCACCAGCCAAACTGCAAATTGTCACTGTCCCAGGCCCTATAAATGCAGCAGCAACCAACGCTCCTGGTCCAATATTATTGAAAAATGTTTTCATAAATTTAAAGATTCATTTTTAGATAAAAATAAATAAATAATACCTGAAATGAACTCCTATATTTTTTTTATTTTGATGACACAATTAATTTTGTTAATTTGGATTATTTTATAAATTCTCTTTTAACAATTAAATCTTAATTATTATGACAAAATCAACAAAAAAACCAACTACCGTATTTTGGATTATTAGTATTACCGCTTTGGTATGGAATTTAATGGGCGTTTCAGCATATATTATGCAAGCCTATATGACAAATGACCAACTTGCTTTATTACCAGAAGGCGAACAAAATTATTATAATAACATACCCGCTTGGGTTATGGCCTCTTTTGCAATTGCTGTGTTTGCAGGGGCTTTTGGCTCAATTGGTCTATTGGTTCGTAAAAAATTAGCAACATTGCTATTTGCAATTTCCCTAATTGCCGTATTAGCACAATTTACTTATAATGTATTTATTCAAAAATTTATGGAAGTTGGAAATGAAAGAATGATAATGCCCGTAATGATAATTTTAATTGCAGTTTTTTTAGTTTATTTTTCTAAAAAATCTGAAGAAAAAGGAATGATTTCATAAAATCATTTTAAAAGAGTTATAATTACCTGTTCTTTTTTCATTTTGAAGGAAAACAATTAGAATTTAAAACTAATTCCATTTTAAAGTTGCTTTTCCTTCAAAATGATATTTTTTTAAATCTATTAAATAAATACCAACCACTTTAAGAAAATTGAGATGAATAAACTTCTTGTAATCGGCATGATTTGGCCAGAACCCAATACTACTGCTGCCGGAACTAGAATGCTTCAATTATTAAAATTATTTTTATCTAACAACTACGAAATAATATTTGCATCAACGTCAACAAAAGGTAAAAATTCATTTCCTCTGGAATCATTAGGCATTATTACAATAAACATAAAATTAAATGATGCTAGTTTTAATGATTTTATTAAAAAACTAGAACCAAAAATTGTCCTTTTTGATAGATATATTGCTGAAGAACAATTTGGATGGAGAGTTATTGAAAATTGTCCTAATACCTTTAGAATATTAGATACCGAAGATTTACATTTTTTGCGAAAGGCTATAGAAACGGCCGTTAAAAAAAATGAAAAAGTTAATTTATCCGTTATTGGAAATTCAATTGCTTTGCGAGAATTAGCGAGTATTTATCGTTGCGACCTAACACTTATTATTTCAAAAGTTGAATTTAAAATACTTCATAAACATTTTGATATAAAAGAATCACAACTGTTATACCTACCTTTTTTAATTCACCCCATTTCGTTAGATAACATCAAATTGTATCCTTCTTTTTTCGAACGTGCTAATTTTATGAGTATCGGTAATTTTAAACATGAACCAAATGCTGATGCGGTTTTACATTTAAAAAAAACCATTTGGCCTCTTATAAGAAATCAATTACCAAACGTAGAATTACATATTTATGGTGCATATTGCTCTCAGAAATTCACTCAACTTACTAATAAAAAGGATGGGTTTATTGTTAAAGGATTTGCTGAAAGTTCGTTAAAGGTGTTTGAAAACTCAAAAGTTTTATTAGCTCCATTGAGATTTGGTGCTGGCCTAAAGGGCAAACTTATAAATTCTATGGAATTTGGAACTCCAAATGTTACCACAAAAATTGGTTCAGAAGGGATGCACAAAAAATTACCTTGGAATGGTTTTATTAAAAATGATATTACTGAATTTGCCACTGCTGCAGTAGAATTATATTCTAACCAACAAATATGGGAAGAATCTCAAAAAAAAGGAATTGAAATTATCAATAAATGTTATTCTCAAATCGAATTTGAACAACAATTTATTTCAACAATTGCTAAAATATCTAACAATTTAATGAAGCATAGAACAAAAAATATTATTGGTGCCATTTTAAATCATCATACGTTACAAAGTACAAAGTATTTATCGAAATGGATTGAAGAAAAAAACAATTAACCCTTATTTATTTCTAGTAAGTGAATTATTTCCAAAGGGATTTTAGAGGGTTTCATAGTTACCCTATCTAACAAACACCAAATAGTTTTTGCTCTTGCAAGCAACTTTGAATCTTTTTTTATTTCTACAAACCGCTCAGATTTAACACCATATGTATTTCCAATCCAAGTTATTATCTCAATAGAATCTGAAAGAACGGCAGCTTGTAAATAGTCTATTTCATGTCTTAAAACAACCCACACATACTTCGAATTAATATCTGACGTACTCAACACAGCCCAATGCATTTCTGCAATGTCTTGAACCCAATGCAAATATTGCACATTATTCACGTGATCTAAAGCATCAATATGATCACCATTTACTTTTAAATTTATGGAATATTTGTTTTGCGACATTGTTAAGGAATTTAATTTTTACAGATCTTAAATATAAAAAGATTATAACTTGAGTCAAAAAATAATTAATAATGCGAATTAAGGGTTAAAAATCACAAGAAAAAAGCAAAAAATTTATGATAAAAAGCAATAAAATATTTGCATAAAAGCCTGATAATCAGTATATTTATAGTGAATTTCAAACATTATAAAAAACATGATTA